>CAMKDG010000026.1 GCA_946411205.1 uncultured Desulfotomaculum sp. | reverse complement strand
TCTCAGAGGATACCGGGACCCGTAGAACCAACACATTTGATGTATTGAAATCTCAAGTGAACGCCCCCTACCGCCTGCGCTCCGTCCGTAGAACCAACACATTTGATGTATTGAAATAAATCGAAAAATTGTTTACCTGAATTTTTATATTCCTGTAGAACCAACACATTTGATGTATTGAAATCTGATTACCAGTATACTTGTCCCGAAGTTTACTATATGTAGAACCAACACATTTGATGTATTGAAATCGCTATTTCAGTACATTTATGGGAGCCATTTGGTAGGTAGAACCAACACATTTGATGTATTGAAATATCCATCACCGCCCCTGCCATGCCTTAGGACTGACCGGTAGAACCAACACATTTGATGTATTGAAATTCCTCTACCCAGAAATAGATCGTATGATTGCCCTCGTAGAACCAACACATTTGATGTATTGAAATGCAACAAATAGTAAAGGTAAGATCAACGGCAGAAATGTAGAACCAACACATTTGATGTATTGAAATTGAGCAAGATATACAAACAGCCTGTGATAATGCAGGTAGAACCAACACATTTGATGTATTGAAATTCCGGAGTAGCCGCTCTTTTTACAGGTACTTTAAATGTAGAACCAACACATTTGATGTATTGAAATAAAGATTTTGCCCATGTAGTTAGATTATTGGGAGTTGTAGAACCAACACATTTGATGTATTGAAATTCAATTGATTGACCTCTGAAGCAGTCATAAACGCCTGTAGAACCAACACATTTGATGTATTGAAATGAACATGGCTCGCCTGGCATGGGAAGCCCACCTCTTGTAGAAACAACACATTTGATGTATTGAAATCTCCTTCCTTACATGTTAATAATATCATCGTATACGTAGAACCAACACATTTGATGTATTGAAATATGACCACTGGCCCTGCCTGATCCCATCCCACCAGTAGAACCAACACATTTGATGTATTGAAATCCATTAGGGGTTTCCCACAGTTGGATTTTTTTCATGTAGAACCAACACATTTGATGTATTGAAATATAGGATAATCCGTGGTAAGCTCCAGATAAGCCTCGTAGAACCAACACATTTGATGTATTGAAATGCAGATATAGGGGGTGAAATTTTGCAGTATACAACGTAGAACCAACACATTTGATGTATTGAAATATCATTTCAAGACCTGAAAAATCAATCTCTTTTTGAGTAGAACCAACACATTTGATGTATTGAAATGTGGTTCCTGTAGTTGGTGCCCCTGGTCAGTCTAACGTAGAACCAACACATTTGATGTATTGAAATATATACACATGGTAGTCCAAGGTAAATCGCTCCCCCGTAGAACCAACACATTTGATGTATTGAAATTTCATGGCAGCCAAATACTCCGGGTTGTTGGGGGCGTAGAACCAACACATTTGATGTATTGAAATAGTAACGCCGCGTAAGCGTTGAAAAGGTGCTTCTAGATGGAAGTGTACGCTGGCAACCGGGCAATTCCAACGCTACGCTCTCGTGATGCTACTAGAAAATGAAAAAAGGTAGTCAGACAAAAAATGTCGACTACCCTCTTGCGTTAAGTGGTCCTTATTTACATAGTAACTGCTTTTTGAGTTCCTTGTATCTTCTGGTGTAATAGACACCATTCTGGGCTTCTCGATGATCGAAGCCAAAGGCCCGGCGGCTTACTGCCAGAATAGGCGGGGACTGGATTCTTTTGGCCACACCGATGCCTGTAAACTGGTTCCACCAGCGTTCTAAGTCTTGGATGAAGTCAATGTCGTTAGGGAAGAGTTGCTTCACCAAGCCTGGCTGACAGCCAATTTTTTCTTCCAGGTTACCGGTTAAATACCACTGTAGAATATCCTCCGGGGTGGCTTTGTTCCACCACTGGATAAAGGAACGAAATAGATAATCGTGATAAGCGTATTGGATGGGGTCACCTTTTCCTTGGTCAACAGCTTGCTCAAAGCTAAGTTCCGCACTGGGGACAATATCAATAATACCTTGGGGAATGACCTCCCGGTGGTACACTTCTTGGTTAAGATAGTGGGCTAATTGGTAGACCTGATATTTCCAAAGGTCGGCAATGGCTGCCAGGAAACCAGCCTGATCACCGTACAAGGTAGAATAACCCACGGTAGTTTCTGCTTTGTTGGCATTGCAGGTGAAGCCACCCCCAAAGGCCGCTGCCACCGCTGCCAAAATCCGTGAAGAACGATCCCGGGCTTGGATATTTTCAGTCATAAAAGGGGTTAGTTTGAGAAAATAGGCAGCTCCGGTTTCGGGGTTTATTACCGGGGCAGCCTCAATTTGCTGGATGGTAAAGTCTACTGATTGTTGAATGGGCAGCACGGTGTAGGAGCAGCCGAGGTTTTCTGCCAATTGGCGAGCTAAATTCTTGGTTGTTTCAGAGTTATATTGACTGGGCATATTTACCAGCAGGATATTAGCCGGATCGAGAGCTTTTGCATATAACCCGGCGGCTACGGCAGAATCAATGCCCCCGGAAATACCAATAACCACCTTTTTCATGCCAATGGCTGAGGTGAATTTTTGAATCCCGTAGACTAGGGCCTGATAAATAGAATTGATCTGATCATCTTGGGGGACTTCCACCGGGGGAAGGTCTTCAGCACCTGTGGCTAGATCCAGTTCGAACATGTCCAGCTTATGGACAAAGGCTGGATGACTATAATAAACAACTTGTCCCTTTTTATTGTAAATGGTGCTAGCGCCGTCAAAGGTGTAAATAGTCTTACCGTTATTTTGTAGTCCAACGTTATTTACATAAATAAGTGGTACTTGGGCTGCTGCGGCCTGCTTAGCAAAGATCCGATTTCGTTTATTATTTTTGCCCAGGGTGAAGGGGGAACTGGAAATATTAATGTAAAAAGTAACACCCTTCTTTTGCAAGGCGGTGATAGGTTGGGTGGAGTAATCTTCACCCCAGCCGTCCTCGCAGAGGATACAGCCTACGTTGATCACTTCGCCAGCCAGGGTAACAGTGACCGGGCTTATTAAATCTTCCGGTGCTTGCTGCAATTCCTGGGCCAATTTACGCAGGCTAAAGAAGTGGCGGTCGTCATCAAATTCACGGTAATTAGGCAATAATGTTTTAATACGGAAAGGGTAGGGGAAGTTATCGCCGCCCAGTAAACTGCCGTTGTGGGCAACAAAGAGAGCATTGTATTTACGAACCCTACCGTCGTCTCCTTTTTTCTCCCAATCCACAGCCACATTGCCAAACAGTATGATGATTTGCTTCGATGCTGCAATGATGTCTTGCCCATAGGACTCGCAATCCCTTAAGAAGGCTTCTTGCTCCCAGGTATCACCCAGCAAATAGCCTGGAATAGCCATTTCCGGAAAGATTACCATGTGACAGTCTGCCGCGCGGGCTTCGCCAATCATGTTTAACATGGTCTGAGAGTTAAGGTCCGGTCTGCCAGGAATAATCTCCATTTGGCCCAATGCAATTTTTAGCTTCATCATGTATTCCCTCTTTTTTATCGATTGATGGTTCCGTTGTAATGTATTTATAGATTGCCCGAAAAAGCCTGTTGAAATAAAGAATGCCCGGTAGGGGTCCGGGCATTGTAATAGTATGTTAAGTTTAAGCCACATCGATACCCAATAAACAAATTGGCATAAGCAGGGTATTTTTAAAGTGGCGTAGGTAGCGTTCCACTTTTTCATAATTCATGGAACCTGCCCAATTTTGATTAAACTGCTTTTTCATGTGTTTTTGGAAGGTTGTGGTGGTAACTACCAAAATGCCCACTTTGATTGTATCCGAATTATGGGCTGCAGACAACTGAAATTTTAAGAGGTTATGGCCAATGAGAGAGGAATGACGAAAGCCAATTTCCAAACCGATATCTTCTTTGATTAGTTCTATTTTGGCAAAGGGGTTAATACGTTCGTGAAAGTGTGAAGGGTAGTTTTCCCAACCGCTTTCTTTAAACCGTTCCCTCAGCAGGTGGTTGAAGTGAACACGCGATAAACTGGATAAGTCCATGGCGGGATTCAACAAAACTTGGTAAAGTTCCTCCCTTACGGTAGGAGTATCATCTAGAAATTGGCTGGCTGTCCGGTAGGAAGTTTCTTGTAAGGTTAATCTCATCGTCCTCACCCGGCCCCTCTATATTTTTTCACTATTCTAACATATAGTTTCCACAGGTATTAAGATATTCCTGCTTAATAGCGAAAAAAAACTATAGCCATATAAAAATTACCCCTTCATGGCTTCATTAATCTTTTCTACCTTTTTTTTCAGATCCCCACTGTTTTTTGCATTTTTTTTGGTAATTTGTTTTTCTATTTCCTGCAGTTGCGTAAATAGTTTTTTGTCTGAGGTTACCTGTACAGAATATTCGTCATGGCCTAGCGAAATTTTTTTCGCTACTTCTTTTTTGATGGTGGATAGTTTTAGTCGTTTAAAACCAGTTACTTTGATGGCTGTAGAAATTTTTTGATCAATCACGACTGCGGTGGCATCTTCCACACCGTCTACCGATTTGGCTGCTTTTTTTGCTTCTTCAGCCATCTGGGCATCAACAGCCACGGCTTGAGCTGCGGACTTGGGCTGAGCTTGTTGGACTTTTTTCTGTGGCTGACAACCAGCGGTGGCCACCACCAATAGAGCGATTAGTAAGCATAACAGAGGCTTCTTCATTTATATCACCTTTTCTTTATCCCTTGGATCGAACCAATAGGGAGGCTAAAAATCCAAAAATAATGGCAGCGGAGATACCGGCACTGGTTATTTCAAAAATTCCGGTAAGAATACCGACCAGTCCAGTCTTTTCAGCCTCTGCAATAGCTCCGTGCACGAGGGAATTACCAAAGCTGGTGATGGGCACAGTGGCACCGGCACCAGCAAAATCAATGAGTGGCTCGTATAAGCCTAACCCGCCTAAAACTGCTCCTGTAACCACCAATAAGCTCATGGTGTGAGCCGGCGTTAGCTTTCCTACATCCATTAATAATTGCCCTATAACACAGATAAGGCCTCCCACCACAAAGGCCCAAAGGTATCCTTCCATAAAATCACCCCTATTGTATGTACTCAATGGCAACTGCATGTGCAATACAAGGAATACTTTCCTTCTGCTGATAGGAGAGGGGGGAGAGCAACGCCCCGGTGGCTACAAGCAGTACTTTTTTTAGTTCACCTTTTTTCATTTTGTTTAAAATATGACCATAACCTACCACGGCAGAGCAACCACAGCCACTGCCACCGGCCATAACCGGCTGATCTGGCTGGTAAATCATCAGACCGCAGTCGGTAAAGATTTCTTCTGGAATCTCTAAGTTGTGTTTTATCAGCAAATCACTGGCAATTTGATGACCAACCCGCCCCAGGTCTCCGGTGGCAATCATATCATAATCACCGGGGGATACATCTAGATCCCGGAAATGCGCGGTGAGGGTGTCTACTGCAGCAGGGGCCATAGCGGACCCCATGTTAAAGGGATCACTGATACCCATATCGATCACCCGGCCGATGGTAGCGGAGATTATCTTAGGTCCCTTTCCCTGGGGGCCCAGCAGGGCAATCCCGGCACCGGTAACGGTCCACTGGGCAGTGGGGGGTTTCTGGGCACCGTACTCAGTGGGATAGCGGAATTGCTTTTCCACCGCAGCGTTATGGCTGGCAGTACCGCATACTAGATATTTAGCTGCTTTGCTCTCCAGCAATAAAGCTCCTAGGGCCAAGCCTTCCATAGAGGTGGAACAAGCTCCAAAAAGTCCTAAATAGGGGGTAGCTATGGTTCTAGCGGCAAAACTGCTGGATGTTATCTGATTTAATAAATCGCCACCTAGGAAAAATTGAATATCTTGTTTTTGCAAACCGGCCTTTTTAATAGCGACTTCACAGGCTTCCTCCAGCATCTTTTTCTCTGCCTTCTCATAACTATCCTGGCCCAGCCAGAGGTCACCGTGGATAATATCAAAATCTTCTGCCAGGGGGCCCCTGCCTTCAAAGGGCCCCACCACTGTACCCGTGGATAAAATGGTTGGTTTTGAGGGGAATACCCAGGACTGATGTCCCTTTAACATATCAGACACCCCCCAGAAGAGTCTTAATGAGAGCCACCACAAAGGCGGCTACTGTACCAAAAACAATGACCGAGCCAGCCAGTTTAAACATATTGCCGCCCACTCCTAGCACATATCCCTCGGTACGGTGCTCGATGGCTGCTGAGGCGATGGAATTGGCAAAGCCAGTTACGGGTACTGCTGTGCCAGCTCCCGCCCATTGGGCGAAATGGTCGTAAACACCCAGTGAGGTCAGGATCACGGAAACAAGGATCAGCACTGCTACAGTGGGGTTACCGGCAGTTTTTTCAGTAAACTCAAAATTCCAGATAAAAAAATCCGCAATACCTTGGCCAATCAGACAAATAAACCCGCCCACCAAAAAAGCCCGCAGCACATTGGTTAGCACCGGGCGTTTAGGTTCCCGGGCCTTGGCAAAGGCTTGATACTCCTGTTGAACAGGTGTTAGTTTTTTCTTTTGCTTATTAGACATCGTTTTATTCCCCCTTACCCTTTGAGCAAAGGCTTTAACTCCTCAATTACTTCCTCCAACTCTTTAGCACAATCGGCATACATGCTTTTAGCACTTTTATGTTTTGTGCCCAAAGCATACACTTCACAATCAGCTTGGCATTTTTTCAGGGTAGCATAAGCCAGCTCTTTTGTTTTAGGTTGAGGCAATTGCAAAGCATCGTTAAAGGTGTCCAGGTATAATTGACCGAGAGCATCCACCTGCGCGATAAAAACATTTTCCGGTGCCACACCGGCTTTTTCCAACTCCGTATGCAGCCAACTGCGATTTAATCCGAGGGCGGTAAGGGGTTCGTCCATTACCACGCCATCTAACATCACAGTTTGCGGAACACTCTGGTTACTCACCTGAATACCCAGAGTAGTGGCTGAGACCGGTTGCTTATCTTTTTTGAGAAGTACACTTAATTCTCCATTGGGTTCCAACATAGCAAATTCAACATCGGCCACCTGAAAAGCATTTTTTCGGCGTAACTGGCTTAATAAATCCTCTGGTGTAAAGCGAACCTCCAGGAGTTTGTCTTCCAGAACCTTGCCATGATTAATGAGAACCGTTTCTTTTCCCTGTAAAATGTCTCGCACAGTTTTATATTTCAGGGCTAAAAGATATAGGGTGATGGGCAGAATTGTCCATACCGCCAATACTGCTAGGCCGTTGGCTAGATTGTCTATGAGGTTTAATGAAATAACGGCAACGGTTACACCAACAGCTACTGCGGTAATTAGATCAAAAAGAGTGAGTTGCGATGTTTGGCGTTTACCCATTAATCGTATTAACAGAAGGGTGAGGGCAAAAACGCCCAGAGAGCGAAGAATTGTCAAATACCAATCCGACATAAGGATTACCCCTTTGAAAAAGCTTTAGAAACCTTTATATTGTGGTTCTTGAAATTCCAAGGTTTTTACCCGTTGTTCCAAATGATCTATAATGCTAGTGAGCTTTTCATTATTTCTTCCTAATAATTCTCTGATTTCTTCCTCTTGGGTAATGGTAAAGAAGGCGTCTAAAGTGGCTTTGGTTCCTTTAAGACTGGCAACGGTTTGTTTAACCTGAGATGCAACTGTCAATATAAATCACCGTACCTCTGATAGATTTATTGGGCGTACCTACAGGCCATAACCTGATAGGTCACGGGCAGGTAAACAAGCCAAGCTTTTCTAATAACTAAAAAAGGAGGTACAAGAACCGGATCTAAGACCCGGTTCTTTCCCTTAGAAACCTTTGTATTGAGGTTCTTCACTTTCTATCTGCTGGATTCTGGGTTGCAGGCTATCAATGATCGTTTGGGTTTGCTGAGCTGCTTGGGTAAACAGATCTTTGGCCTGTTGGTTCTGCGTTTGTAAAGCATAGCTTTCCAGACTGGACTGAGCACTTTTCAATCCTGCTAGGGTTTGTTTCACTTGAGATGCCACTGTCATAAGAATACCTCCCAAATCATGATATTTTGCAAAGCTATCATACCCTTTAAATGGGTTTTATACTCTTGTTCAAAAAATAGTTTGAGGTGCAAGATATCACGACCTTAAATTAATTTAATGGGTGCATAATCTTGGGAAGTAATTGAAATAATGGAGGTAATTCTGCTTATGAGGTGTTCAAATGATTCTTAACTTAATCCGTACTCTGGTGTTATTTTTAGTGGTGATAGTAGCTATCAGAATTATGGGAAAAAGGCAAGTTGGGAAACTACAGCCTTATGAATTGGTGATCATTGTTTTGATTGCCGAATTGGCATCTATACCCATGGAGAACATCGGTATCCCTCTTTTAAGTGGCGTAATACCGATTCTTACTCTACTGTTTATCGAAGTGGCAATTTCCTATTTTTCCTTAAAGAGTGAGCGTATGCGGGGTCTTGTTTGCGGGACACCCAGTGTATTAATCCAAAATGGTAAAATTATAGAAGAGGAAATGTCCAGATTGCGCTACAACATTAACGATTTATTAGAGCAACTGAGGACAAAAAATTTTCCCAATGTGGTAGATATTGAATTTGCCATTATGGAAACCAGCGGTGAGATTAGTGTTATTCCCAAATCCCAAAAGCGCCCGTTGAATCCTGCCGACCTTAATATTCCGACCAAATACGAGGGAATTCCCATGACTTTAATTATTGATGGGTATGTTTTTGAGAAAAACCTTAGTAAAGTGAATCTGACCAAAGACTGGCTCAAGGGTGAGTTGGGGAAGTTTGGCATCCAGGATGTAAAACAGGTACTATTGGCCAGCTTGGATACCGAAGGAAATTTGTTTTATCAGCTTAAGAGCCGGACTGTATAATGATGTATACTGGAGGTTGCCATGAGGTTACTCGCTGGACTTTTTGTCATGATTGTATTGATAGTAGCATTTGGTTTATGGACAAATCACTCTTTGGATAAGGCTTCTCAAGAACTTACCGAGAATATCAAACAGGTGACCCAGGAAGTACAAGAAGATAACTGGCCGGAAGCTAATAAGCATATAGAAGAGTTGGAGCAGAAATGGGAAAAAATTGGTACTTGGTGGCCGATGGTGCTGGATCATCAGGAGATTGATAATATTGAGTTCGCTCTGGCCAAACTTAAGGAATACATTGCTACCAAAGACAATGTGATGTCCTTAGCCCAATTATCGGAACTAAAGCTGATGATTCTTCATTTACCGGAGAAGGAAGCCTTAACCTTAAAAAATATACTGTAATACGAATCCACATAGAATCAGTTGCCATAAAGTGGATTAGGAGATATTTCCTATGTCGCGGATAAATAAAATCAGATTATTTTGTTTTTATTGCAGGGATGAAGCTCCTTCACCTAGTACTAGTAATTGTAGTATAGAGTATAACTAGGAGGGGGTAGCTCCTTTGCAGAATGCTTCGGCACAAAATATCAAGTTTTCCATTCGAGTTATGATTGAGAACGATCTGGGGCAAATATTGCTAGGGTTAAAGCGAAAGGGCTACCATGCTAATCATTGGATTTTCCCGGGTGGTCAATTAGATTATGGAGAGTCTGTGTCCCAGTGTGGGCGCCGGGAAGTGTGGGAGGAAACGGCTTTAAAAGTTGAGATTGTGGGGCTCCTGGGTATAGTTGCCGAAACCACCGGAAACAAGCATGTGGTGTTTATTAATTTGTTGGCCAGAGGTCAAGGAAACCCGGTGCTCACAGAACCGCATGAAATGATTGAATGGAAATGGGTAGATATCAACCAGCTTCCCGCCGATATCACTGTTTCGGTACAGAGTGCCCTCGACAAATATCGGAGTGGACAACCGGTTATTGCTATTGAATGAAAATAAACAACGGAGCAGAGTAAAGCGCTGCTCCGTTGTCCTTTATCACTAACGTAGCTGAAAAATAACCAGGTAAATCGTACTGATGATGATGGACAGAATCATCAGAGGAAAAGCGACTTTCATATAGCCCAGGAAGCTGATGGGAGTCCCCCGTTTTTCAGCCATGCCTGCTACAATTACGTTCGCGGCAGCGCCCACCAGAGTACCATTACCACCCAGACAGGCTCCCAGAGCCAAGGACCACCAGATGGGGTCTAGATTGGTAATGCCCCCCATTTGGCCCATTTGCTGAATTAATGGAATCATGGTGGCTACGAAGGGGATGTTGTCCACAAAGGAGGAGGCAATGGCAGAGAGCCAAAGAATGAGCAAGCCGGTAGACATAATTTCTCCGCCCGTAAAGTGCAAGGCCGATTCAGCAACCCAGTGAATAACACCGGATTCTTCTAAACCACCCACGACAATAAACAGACCGATAAAGAAGAAAATGGTGGGCCATTCCACGGTTTCCAAGACGTGCTCCGGTTCTTCCCGGGTCATTAAAAGCAATAACACGGCGCCGGCAATGGCGATGGTGGCAGTGGGCAGATGAATGACGCTGTGCAGGGCAAAACCTAAAATGGTCAGACCCAGGGCCAGAAAAGATTTTTTTAACAGTGCAGGGTCTTTAATCTGTTCGTTAGGATTCATGGAGGCAATTGCTTCCATTAGCTTGGGATCTGCTTTTAAAGCCTTGCGATAGAGAAAGCGCAAAATAGGTATGGTTACTAAGAAGATTACAATTGCTATCGGGGCTAAATTATAAATAAATTCCATAAAGGAGAGACCAGCCGGTCCACTGATCATGATGTTCGGCGGGTCGCCGATGAGAGTCGAGGTGCCACCGATGTTGCTGGCCATAATTTCTGTGACTAAGAAGGGCATTACACTAATTTGCAATTGACGGCAAATGGCGAAAGTAACAGGCACAACCAATAAGACAGTTGTTACATTGTCTAAGAAGGCCGAAAGTACGGCGGTAATCACGGCTAGCAGCACTAACAGTTTCAAGGGGTCACCCTTAGAGGCCACTGCAGATCTGACGGCCAGGTATTCAAAGACGCCGGTCCGCCGGGTAATGTTAACCATAATCATCATACCCACTAATAGACCAATGGTGTTCCAGTCGATATAATGAATAGCCTTCTCCTGGGTAACAATACCACTGAAAAGAACGATTACCGCACCCGCTAAAGCTACCACGGTACGAGGGAGCTTTTCCGATACAATAAAGGCATAGGTAATGACAAAAATGAGTAAAGACAAAGCAAAGTTATCCATATTTCATCTCCTTCTGTAGTTTGGGTTCGCCAAAATTATAAAAAATACTGGATTTAGGGGTTTATTGATGCAAAATAGACTTCACTCACTCACCTCCAGGTACAGGGTAAAAAATGAAAAAATAAAAAGGAGGGCAGCTTTTAAAAAAGCTACCCCCCCCGTTAGCTCAAATCCTTGTACTAATACATACAAAGCTTTTAGTACAACACGTAGGAGTCAATTTTCAATTAACTAATTATAGTATGGTGACAACTCCAGTGTCAATCAAAAGTAGTTGGAATAGGTACAATCTTGACAAGAAGAAGTCCCCTAACTATAGTATTATATGGAAACATTTCACTATCAGTAGGAGGTAATCAAATGGCAGAACAAACTAACATGGAACAATTGGAATTTCAGGCTGAGGTAAAACAACTACTTAATATTGTCATTCACTCCCTTTATACTGACAGGGAAATATTTTTGCGGGAATTGATCTCCAATGCCTCAGATGCCCTGGAAAAGTTGCGCTATCAAAAGCTGACCCAAAAAGACATTTTGGCTGGCGACCTACCCCTGGAGATCTCTATTCAAGTGAATGAAGAAGAACACACCCTTTCCATTGTGGATACCGGTATCGGTATGACCAGAGAGGAATTGGTGGACAATTTGGGTACCATCGCCCATTCCGGTTCTAAGGCATTTCTCAAGTATTTAGCAGAAACCGACAAAAAAGATGTTAATGTTATCGGACAATTTGGGGTTGGTTTTTACTCCGCTTTCATGGTGGCTGACGGGGTGACCGTAGAAACCCGGTCTTTCCAGCCGGATACCACAGGGAGTTTGTGGTCTTCGGAAGGTACGGGCAATTATAGCATCGGAGAGGCCGAGGGGCTTACACGAGGTACCAAAATTACACTCGCTTTAAAGGAAGACGCTCAGGAATTTGCTAAGCCCGAGGTTATTAAACGGATCATTAAACAGTATTCGGGTTTTGTGCCTTTCCCCATTCTGGTAAATGGTGAAAGAGTAAATACCGTCCAGGCCATTTGGACCAAGCATAAGAATGAAGTTTCCGAAGAGGAATACAACGATTTTTATAAATATGTAGCCAATGCCTATGACGAACCCCTGTTACGTCTGCATTTTTCTGTGGACGCTCCGATTAACGTCAATGCGCTGTTGTTTGTGCCTAAGGATAATATGGAGAAGTTTGGTTTTGGCAGGCTGGAACCCGGGGTCAATCTGTATTGTAAGAAAGTGTTAATTCAGCAGCAGGCCAAGGATATTTTACCGGAGTGGCTGCGGTTTGTCCGGGGAGCGGTGGATAGCGAAGAGCTGCCTTTGAATATTTCCCGGGAGACCATGCAGGATAGTGCACTCATTGCCAAGCTGCGTAAGGTGATTACGGGTAGATTCCTTAAATTTTTGCAGGAACAGGCGAA
Source organism: uncultured Desulfotomaculum sp. (assembly GCA_946411205.1). Classification (GTDB taxonomy): domain Bacteria; phylum Bacillota; class Desulfotomaculia; order Desulfotomaculales; family Desulfotomaculaceae; genus Desulfotomaculum. The sequence goes on along the minus strand of CAMKDG010000026.1, from coordinate 23,269 downwards.
GTCTGATGCGGAGAAATATAAAGAATTTTGGACCAATTTCGGTATGTTCATTAAAGAAGGTGCCGCTACCGATTTCACCCATCGGAAAGAATTGGTCAAGCTGCTTCGCTTTTCCTCCTCTCAAGCAGAGGAGGGGCAACTGGTTGCCTTAAAGGATTATTTGGAGCGGATGCAAGAGGAGCAAAAGGAGATTTACTTTATTAACGGACCCACCAGAGAGGCCATCGAAGCGAGCCCCTATTTGGAAGCCTTCCGTGGTCAGAAGATAGAGGTGCTGTATACTCACGAAGCGGTGGATGATTATATCCTGAGCCAAGTGGGTGAGTTCGAGGGGAAAAAGATCGTCTCCATCGATCAAGCCAATCTGGAAGTTCCGGAGCACCCGCACCAAGAGGGAGAGGCCCTGGCCGGTGAGCAGCTAGAGAACTTACTGAAGTGGCTTAAAGAAGTGTTGGGGGACAGGGTATCGGAAGTGAAGGAATCCAAACGGTTGTCTGATAGCCCCGTGCTTGTTCTCAATCCCGATGAGATGACTGGTAGCCTGCAGCGGATGATGCAGGTCATGAATAAGGATTTACAGTCCATCGGGCCTAAGGTGCTGGAGATTAACTCCTATCACCCCATTATTAAACGGCTTAGTGTTTTAAGCCAGCAGGATGACTCCTTCGCCAAAGTGGCTGTGGAACAACTTTTTGATAACGCCTTAATTGCTGCCGGTTTAATTGTGGACCCAAGAAACATTGTGCAGCGGATGAATCAGATTTTAGAAAAAGCAATTCAATAGTATGTTACGGGGAGTGTCGCCACGCTATGTAGTGGTGCACTCCCTGCTTTGGTAAACACAAGTAATTTTACAGTTAGCTCCTCTTACTTTTTAGGCCTGGTACTGATTGCCTCCGTTAATCTTTTGTCAACCTTGATAGCAAGCTCTTGCTCGAAACGTTTTTTAAAGCTGTAATAAAGTTTAACGGCTTTGCTTCTCCTCTCTTGCAACAGATATAGTTTGAGCAATTCCAGACATAGGTTTTCATTGTATGGGTCTGTTGCTAAGGCCTGTTTGAGAATTTCTTCAGCCCGCCGTAATTCTTCACACTGTAGATAAATTGAGCTTAGTTTTTGACATGCTTCTAGAAAGATGGACTTATATCTTTCCCTTTCCTGTAATACCAGATCTCCGTAATCGCTTCCTTCCAACAAGTCCCCTTGATAGAGAGATATCATTCTTTCCAAAACCTTTGCAATATCTGCCTGTTTTTGTTCTGTTTGGGAAGTGTCATGAGAAAACAGAGGCAATTGGCTATAGAGACATGAAAATTCATGTATATCCAGTTCTAAAGTGTCATTCTTTCTTATTTGCAGTCCTTCCATGGTTTCGTAGAGAAAGGCATGGGGCCCCGTAACGGTCGCATTATAGTTAGCAAGTGTTTTTCTCAGATAATACAGTGCCGTCCGCTGTGAAGCAATTGCCGATCTGCTGTCCGAGTCGGGCCAGAAAATCTCCGCCAAAATTTCTTTTGAGATGGTTTTACCGCTGTTGAGTAAAAGATATTCGAGTAAGCCCTTGACCTTTTTGGTTTTCCATGCAGTGTTGGCAATTTTTATGCCATTTACTGAAATCTCAGGCTGGCCAAACAGAGATGCTTTAACAAAATAAAGCTGTTCTTCGGAGCTAGCTCCGTGATAGGTAAAGGCAAAATCGTTGCTAAAAGCAGTTATTCGATTTTCATCTAAGGTTTTTACCCTTTCGCTCAAGTACTTGACCGTCTTATGGCCATAAAATTTACACAGCAGTTCTTCAGCATAATCGGCACCAAAGCCGTACCGTATACTTCGGAGCACCATTTCAACGAGAGTGGGGAGATGGATATCCCAGAACATGAAATACCTGTTGCTGGCCGCTAAATCCATGGCTTGCCTCAGATAGCGGTGTCCCTGTTCCATATCGTCGCTGGCATAATACAGTCGGGCTAGGTGGAAGCAGGAGCCGCAGAGCACCTGATATCCCTTTTTTGCCTTGGCTGCCTCTATTGAAGAAAGCAGGTAACGTTCTGCTCGGTGAAAATCACCGGACTCCCGGGCAATAGCTCCCAATACGGACAGTGAAATTTCATAGACCATCATACCGGGGCGTGCTTTTTGGATTAACGTTACATCCTTAGCGGTTTCGTCAAGATCCGGTGTGGCCTGGTTGGGTTGTAGGGTCCAAAGGCGCAAGAGCAATCGACAGGTTGCAGCCATGGCTTTATTGTTTATCTGTTGGAAGTGGAAACCAGCACGATCGAGCATTTCAACGGTGGCTGCCGCATCAAAGGAAAGATATCGTTCGTAGGCGGCTAGACGCATCCCATGGGCTGACAAATATTCATAATCGTATTTTTTACCGATAGTGATGATTTCAGGTATGTACGATGGCAAACGTTCCCTTTCGTTTTTTAGAGTTAATACAATGGAAAAAAACAGCAGGATAAACCCCCGAGCGGGTTCGACGTTTTTAAATTTATCAAATAGTAATGCTGTTTCCATGCAATGTTCTGCCTGTCTGAGCTTACCCAGGCAGTAATAATTGATACAGGAGAGGATTAAATACAGCCATTTACTGTCTTCGGGAAGCAGAGCATACAGAATGCTTTCGCTTTGTGTTTCCGCCAGGGAAAACCGTTCTTCCCCGATGGAGCGCACCATGTCAAGTATGAGCAATGTGTTTCTAAGCTCTGCTGAAACATTTTGTGGCTGTTGGGGCAGGCCCGCTGTCATGTCGACTAATCCGTTCATGTCGTTACTGCACATTAAAATATAAATAAGGACAGTGGCTGCATCATAATAAGTTGCCAGGTTGTTATCCTGCAGTGACAGATGCAGAACCTTTTTTAGAGTGTCTACCATTTCCAGTTGCCTGCTGTTTGGCATTAGCTGCGCCTTAAATAGCAATAGCACTGGATTGTCTCGAATCATATCCTCCGGCAGCAAATCTAGCCACATCTTCAATTGCCCGGTCTCTCCGATAATGAACTTATTAAAGCCTGCTTCTGTCACCATATCCACTGCTGAAGCAGCATTGCCGCATTTCGTTAGATGCTCCGCAGCGCGGCCATAGGTTACGTGTTCCATGTAATATCCGGCGGCTTTTAGGTGAAGTTCGGCAATCTGTTCGGCAGGATAGCGGTCCTTTAGAATATATAACAGAACTTCCCGAAATAAAGAATGGAAACGGTAGACAACCGGATCTCCGGGAATCCTTTGGATGAACATACCGAACTCCAGGCACTGCTCCATCAATAATTTTAGATTATTAATTTCAAGTATTTCCGCTGCCTCAGCCTCGGAAAAGTCCTGAAGCAGTGCCAGTTTGGCCAGAGCCTCCTGCTGATCATCTGCAACGGATTTGAGGACTTCCAGGGACATATATCGGAATACGGCATCATCATGACCTAGTTTACTCAGTTCGATTGATGCGGTAGCAGGGCCGTTACTTTTAACGGCCTGGTATAAGATGATGATACCGGCTACCCAGCCTTCGGTATTTTGGGCAATGAGTTGCGTTAGTTGCCTATCTGTAGCAGTTTGGCCCATACTGAGCAATAAATCCTCTATTTCAGTATGGCTAAAAGCAAGGTCATGGGAACCTATTTCTAAAACCTTTAGCTCAAGTTTTTGTTTTTCAGTAAAAACGCTATGGTTGGCCCGGTTTAATAGAAAAATGGTACAGGATGGCGGCAAGTTATCCAGCATATATCTTGTCATATCGCGTATATCCTGGACCTCTGCCACGTTTTGAAAATCATCCAGTACAATGTATGTCCGAGTATAACCAGCTTGGCTGTGTTGCATCCACATTTCCCGGCAGATCAGGGAAATGGTGTGGTACGGTTGTAATTGCCTAGTTGCTTGATCTTCAAGGGTTTTCCTGGTTTCTGCAAACGCGGCGGCTTCCGGTGGGAATAATACTTCTGCCAGGTGAGCCATGAACACTGCCAGATTTTTGTCCTCCGGGTCCAGGCGGTACCAGCATACCCTGGAAGCTATAGCTGCCTGACAGTTAAAATAGGAAACCGCAAGAGTTGTTTTGCCGTATCCGGCAGGAGCAGATAGGGTAACGGCTCTGCAAAAATCCATTTTTTCATGAAGCCCTTTCAATCGGTCTGTTAGCAAAAAGGTTCCGGACAGTTCCGGCATAATTAACTTGCTCTTTAAAACGACTATGTTGTTCATCACACCATCGACTCCTCCGGTACAGAGTAGAAGATAATTTCAATAACACGATAAAATAGTAAGAATATTTTTACTATCTTACCATAAGAAAATTCCGTATAAAACAAATTTTTTGTTGATTTTTCAAGGGCTCCGGCATATGGGGGCCCTGTTTCTATTTTATATTTTTTTGATGGCTGTACTGTAAAGTTGAAAGATAAAAGTAACCTTAGTTTTTCAAATATCCTTAGCTTAAAAGGGGGAATAAAGGGTGTTTTTATGAAAGGCCGGCCAATTTGTCGAGGAAAATGGGAAAGGAGTGAATCAGTAAAATGGCTTTTCAAAGAAAATCCAAAGCGATCTCCAGCTTGCTGACGATCATCATGTTGCTGATGTTGTGGCCAGGAGCCGCTTACGCTGCACCGACAATTACCCATGCCCAGATGGATAATTTGCTGGATCCTAATTATATACGGGCGTTGGTTAATTTTAATGAAGGAATTTATGGTGATGTGGATAAAAGCAGCGCTGTCAGCAAAGATGATTTTGCCCTCACGGTAAACAGTAATGGGGGAGCAGTGACGAATGCTGTAATTAATGCTATTAATAATAGTAGTAATGGAGTTCCAACACCGGGAAACAAGAATTTCTTGTTTTTTATAAACCTGACAGGAGGCCCCCCCAGCGGCACCGAGACGATTGCCATCAGCCCTGCTGTGGCCGATGCCGTGTATGGGACAGATGAATTCATGGCAGTGGGTGAGGCAGCTGTATTCACCTTATGGGATAAACGGGTGGAATTTGCTACGGGTTATCCCCAAACCGGTGGCACTCAAACACCTGGCAGCAAACAGGTGCAATTGGCAGTCAAGCCCCTAGATGAAACGGTGACCGCCTATTATGTGGTGGTGGCAAAGGGGGCGGCCCAGCCCAGCGCTACCCAGGTTATGGCCGGACAGGATAGTGCAAACCAGGCGGCCCTGGCTGCTGACAGCCAGGCAGCGGACAGCACCGGCGACACCAACTTTACTGCCACCTTGCCGGCGGACGCCACAGATTACGATGCCTGGGTGGTTATCCAGGATGCAGCCAATAACGTCGCCGGTCCGATTAAAGTGGATATAAGGACCCCGGATGCAGCCTCCTCTTTAACGGTAACGGGCATCACCATGAAGACTCAACCAAGCAAATTGTCTTACATCGCTGGGGAAACCCTGGACCTGAGTGGCTTGGTGGTAACCCTCACCTATAATGACAGCTCCACCCTGGATGTGGATTACTCAGATTTTAGCTACATGAATATCACGGCCACTCCTACCAATGGAACGACCTTAGTGGCGGCTCACCACGACCAGCCGGTAGTAGTAAAGTATGATACTTATGCCGTCTACACTAATAATTTAACGGTAACAGAGGCACCGGGCAGCAGTGTCTGCCAAATCGGCAGCACGAGCTACGCCACCCTTGACCAGGCGCTGGCAGAGGTAACGACCGGACAGACCATTAAACTGCTGCAAACCATTACGCACACCTCACCGGTTGTGATCGACGGGAAGAAAATCACCTTCAATATCAGCAGTGGTCAGCACCTAACGATTGATAGCAGTGCCGTGGTCGATTCCACCGCGCTGACGGTACAAAATAGCGGTAGCGTGGACTACACAGGCGGTGGCAACCTCAATATCGTTGGCGATAGCTGTGGCGTTCACGCCAAGGCTGCAAGCGGTGTCAGTGTTACCACCGCTACAGCGACCGGCGAAAGTTCTGTAGGCGTGTTGGCTGTCGGCGGCACCGGTGGCGGCAGTACGATTACCGTAGAGTCTGATGTCCATTGCACCAGCGCCGCAAGCGATGGGGCGGTCGCCTACGATGGAAGCAAGATCACCATCGGCGGTCAGGTAAAGTGCCAGGGCGGAAACAACACGGGGGTATTCTCCGCCTATACCAACAGCCTTGTGCAAGTGGGCGGTGGCGTGATGGTAGCCGATACAGGCAGCACAGGCGTTAACGCAAACAACGGCGGTGAAGTACAGATAACCGGCGATATCCTGGCAGGTAAAGAGGGCATAACGGTTTACGGAACGCCGCAATCCGGTAAGGTGACCGTTTATGGCAATGTCACGGCGAACGGTCAAGAAACCGAAGGAATCGGCGCGGGAGGCGGCGGCACTGTCACAGTAAGCGGACATGTAACAGCCTACGGTGTCGGCGGCCTGGGTGTATACTCCAACGGCAGCACGGTTAGCATCGGCGGCAATGTAGATGGTGATAATGGAGTCAGAGCCGTAAAAAGCGGCATGGTGACGATCGAGGGAACGTTGACAACAACAACAACCTATATCAAGGTCGGAGACAGTGTGAAGGACATTGGCGATTACGCGCAAACCACCACTAAGGAAGGGTACCTCACCTATACCGATAACACCGGTAATAACGTCTGGGTTAAGGGGAGGCATGTAACCGGCATAGCTATTAAGATCCAGCCATCTGATTTAACTTACACCGCCGGGGAAACCCTGGACCTAAGTGGTTTGGTGGTAACCATCACCTATAACGACAGCTCTACCTTGGATGTGGATTACTCAGATTTTAGCTACATGAATATCACCGCCACTCCTGCCAATGGAACGATCCTAGTGGTGGCAACCCACCACAACCAGCCGATAGCAGTAAGCTGCAACGGACAGACTGTGAACACGAACAATTTGACGGTATCGGCGGCGGACCGGCAGGTAACGGGTATAACTGTGAAGGCACAACCAAGCAAATTGTCTTACTCAGCAGGGGAAACTCTTGACCTAAGTGGCCTAGTGGTAACCCTCACCTATAATGACAGTTTCACCCTGGATGTGGATTACTCAGATTTTAGCTATATGAATATTATAGCCAATCCTGCAGATGGAACGACCCTAGTGGTGGCAACCCACCACAACCAGCCGATAGAGGTAAGCTGCAACGGACAGAGCGTGAACACGAATAATTTAACAGTATCAGTGACAGACCGGCAGGTAACGGGCATAGCTATTAAGACCCAGCCATCTGATTTAACTTACACCGCCGGGGAAACCTTGGATCTGAGTGGTTTGGTGGTAACCCTCACCTATAACGACAGTTCCACCCGGGATGTGGATTATTCAGATTTTAGCTACATGAATATTACCGCCACTCCTGCCAACGGAACGACCCTAGTGGTGGCAACCCACCACAACCAGCCGATAGCGGTAAGCTGCAACGGACAGAGCGTGAACACGAATAAGTTGACGGTAACGTCATCTTCGCCCACTGGAAGAGGCGGTGGAGGGGGATCCTCGTCGGCGCAAAGGAGTTCCGTTATCAGTGATGTGGTTGAAACTGCCGGGGATAAGACTCTGGACCAGGCACTGAAGGACAATAGCAAAGCGGTACTTTCTCTGATCGGCAGTAACAGTGCTACGGCGCAAATATCCGCTGCAGTTATCAACAAGCTGACAGAGCACGAAACATCTTTCTCCGTGACAAACACCGGCGTGCGGTTGGACTTCGCCCCCAACTCCCTTACGAGTGCGCAGGTGACCGCCGGCACTGACGGAACCCTGGTGGAAATAGGGGCCAGGGAAGTAACCGGAACGGAAAAGGAAGGGATACTGGCCGAAGTACCTGCGGGACAAAGCACCGGCCTGTTTGAAATCGGCGGTAAGATCTTTGACTTCACCGCTTTGGTGAAAACCGCTGCGGGCAGTGAACAGAGAATTGAAAACTTCGGCAAACCCGTAGCTGTCACGATCGACCTGTCCCACCTGGGGGATTTGACACCGGAGCACATCAGTCAACTAACCGGTGTGCGATTGGAAAAGGACGCACAGGGCAACTTGGTGCCGGTAAATTTAGGCGGCAAATACGACCCAACCACCAAGACCTTTACCTTTAGCACGGATAAATTTAGCCTGTATACCGTCATGCGGTCAAAACAGGCAACGTTGCAGCAGGTTATCGCACTGACCATCAACAGCCTAACCGCCAGCGTTAACGGCAATTCCTATACCCTGGACGCACCTCCCCAAATCGTAAATGACCGCACCCTGGTGCCCATCCGCTTTGTCAGCGAAGCTTTGGGTGCGCAGGTAACATGGGACGCCATTGCCCGGCAGGTAACTGTTAAAGATGACGGCAGGACAATGATCCTCACCCTAGATTCCAGCCAGGTGCTGGTGAACGGCAAGTCGCAAGCCATCGACTGCGCCCCGGCAATATTGCCGCCAGGCCGCATCTTTGTCCCGCTACGTTTTGTCGGCGAAACGCTGGGTGTGCAGGTGGAGTATGATGACAGTAAACAGATAACCGTTACACGGTAAGGGCATATACCAAAGGAGGTGACGCAAAACTACTTTTTTGCGTCACCTCCTTATTTATCTATGAACTTTTTGTGAATTATTGGCTCTCTCCACCGCCCTGTTCACCTTCTTGCTGACTTTGGTTCCCTCCACCATCTTGTTGTTCTATCTTTTGAATTTCCCCGGGAACTTCAACTTCCATTGTTTTGCCGTCCTGGGTTACAATTTTTAATTTAGTTTTCTTTTCTTGCTGACCCTGCTCTTGACCTTGCTCGCCACCTTGTCCACCTTGTTCCTGACCGGAATCCTCACCACCACCACCGGAGGATTGTTCTTGCGAATCACTCTGTTCTTTCTGCTGTTCTGGCTTCTTCTTTTTATCTTCCTGCTTACCACCCTTGTCCCAACGGGCTTCTAATAGGTGAACCTGTTCTCTGGTAATTAGACGAACGGGAATTATTTTAGATGGGATATCAAAATTACCGTTCTTAATTTTGGTATCATAGTTCCAGGTGTCTTTTTGTGCTAAATCCAAGGCTGCATCCAGTGCAAAGCCAGCCAACTGTTCTGGCATGATATCTATTTCGGCATCATGTTCTCCACCAGAAAGTGCCTGGGTAATTTTTTGATCACCACCCACGGCTACGGTTAAGATCTTACTATCTAGAAAACCCTTTTGCAGGACTTTGATAGCTGCCTCAGCCAGCCGATCATCGGTGGCTAGAATCGCATCGGGTGTGCTTTCCTGTAGTGCCTTTTGCACAGTCATTTGGGCCATTAGTGGGTTCCCCTGGGGATGTTCCGCAATCTGAACTTTTTCTATGTTTTTGTTTTGTTTTAAAGTTGAATTAGCCGCTGTAGCAATTAATTCGGAAACTGGATCCGATGGATCACCCTTTAGCACCAGCACCTTAAAACTACTTTTTGCAGACGATTGCTGTTGACTCCCTTGAGTTTCTTCTGTCTGCCCATTCATTTGATGCAAAACAAATTGAGCCATTAATTCTCCGGCCCGAGTATGATCTGCCGCCACATAACCGTCCATCGGTGCATTAAAGGGAAGCGTTTCTAAACCGATCACTTTAATATTGGCCTGTGTAATTTTTTCTACCAGTTTAGCTCCTGCCAGCGGGTCTACAGTCTGTAAAATAATAGCCTGTACTTTTTGCTGGACTAATGTATCGATATCCTTTTCTTGTTGAGAGGGTTCCATCTTGGCGTCCAGCCAGGTAATTTTAACTTTTTCTTTTTTGGCCCGTTCATCCATCACTTTTTTTATCATGACGTTGCCGTCAAATTCCATGGAAGCCAGGCTAACACCAATTTTTATTTTCTCCTGAGAATCTGGTTTCTGCTGGGGTTCTTTTTTCCCTGGGCAACCGGTAATCAGAGTTGTTAGAAATACAAGAAGTAGCACTGTCGTCAGCTTAAAAGATCTACAGCCCATATCGTCACCTCAACTTGTTATACTCTTATATCTAGTATTACTGAAAACAACAGAAATATGAGACCTATGCCTATAAAACTAATTATTTAGGTTGTCAGATATTGTTAGAAAGGTGTTTAAAAATATTGTCTAAGAAATGACCGAAAATGTAACAATTTCATACACTAACAACAAAAAACTATGTTAAAATGACAATATAATCCATTGATAATATTCACAATAGGGGGCTACTTCCAAGTGTTAAACGGCATTGTGTATACAGACAAAGAAAGATGTAGGGAGTGTTCCGCTTGTCTTCAGGTTTGTACAACTAAATCAATTAAAATCAAAGATAGTAAAGCCGAAATCATCCAGGATAGTTGCTTAAACTGTGGGCTTTGCATGGGTGTTTGTAGCAAGCAGGCAAAACAATATAGAAAGAGTGTAGACAATATCAGACAGCTTCTCTTAAACAGAAATTGTGCTGTTGTGCTGGCACCCTCCTATATAATTGTAGCTAGAAAAAAATATAACTGCAGTCCAGGACAATTTTGCAGTGCTTTGAAAAAATTAGGTTTTAAGCTGATTTATGAGTCCAGCTTTGGTGCAGATATCGTAACCAAGGTTTATCTTGATTACGTTAATCAACTAGTAAAGTCAAAGGGGAAAGGACATACTCATGTTATTACCAGCCCTTGCCCTTCTTTAATGAATTTTATTGAAAAACATACTCCAGAGCTCATTGAGGAATTTGCTCCGATACTCAGTCCTATGGCAGCCCAAGCGGTATTGGTAAAACACTGGAACAAAGAAAAAATTTCCATCATTGGAGCCAGTCCCTGTGTAGCCAAAAAATCCGAGTTATTGGATGACAAACTAAGACTGTTTGAAGAGGTACTTACCTTTGAAGAACTTATTGAAATGTTCGATCAGGCTGGCATTAAACCTGCTAGCTTGGAAGAAGTGGAATTTGACGGTGTACAAGCTCTGTACGGTGCAGGATTCCCGATCTCCGGAGGATTAACCAAAACACTGGAACAGTTTTCTGGGGGCTTAGAATTAGATCCCATTGGTAATGACATCCTCATCCTGGAAGGGGAGGAAAGAAGCCTGGAGTTTTTAAGACACATGGCAGCAGATAAGAAAAGGGATAACACTCTCAGAGATTATCCGACCCTCATTGACATTTTGTATTGTGAAGGTTGTATCGTAGGGAAGGCCATGGGTGTAAAGGGTAGCTTATTAGAGCATAAGAGGATTGTGTCGGAGTATACCCAGAGTCGCTTTGAGAAAGTACAGCAGCAAGGTCTGTTTAAAAAATACAAGGGGTATCGTTTTATCACTAAAAATACCGTGGAAGCTCCTGAGTTTAAACGCTGGATTGATGTAGTTGAGCAGCTCATGAGGAATAATCAATTTACCAGAACTTGGGATAATAAATATTACCATAAAAGTATACCCAGTGATGCAGAACTAAGAGTTATTCTGGAGCAGGATGGTAAGCATAGCCGGGAAGATGAATTGAATTGTCGAGCCTGTGGCTATAAAACCTGCCGCGAACGGGCCGTAGCGGTATTTAATGGGGAAAACAAACCCGGTGGCTGTATCGTTCACCAGAGAGATATTGCTGAAAAGTTACATACTGAGGCTAAACAAGTAAATGAACTAGTAAGGGAAAATACGGAGGCACTCATTGCCACCACTAATGAAATTGTTCAGGGCAACCAAAGAAATGCTGAGATGTCCAGCCGCCTCTTAGGGGATATTACCCTGCATGGTGAGGAGATTAAGCTACTGCAGGAAAAAATTAATACAGTCATCAAAACCTTTAGCTATTTTTCCGAGATGGCAGACAACATTTCTGGCATTGCCGATCAAACAAAGATGTTAAGTCTGAATGCTCAAATTGAGGCGGCTAGGGCTGGTGAGCACGGCAGGGGCTTTGCCGTAGTGGCCGGAGAGGTTATGAAGCTGTCTAACGACACTCACGAGAAATTGAAATCCGTAAATATGTATACGTCTGAAGTAAATGGTAGCCAAAGGGAACTGGACGAACTCATTCAGAAGCTGATCAATGAATCTATACAAGTACAGGAATTAGCCAATTCATCTGCAGGGGTGGCCCAGGAAATTACCGCCGCTTCCGAGGAGTTGTTTGCTGCTACCGAAAGCTTAAAGTCTATTATCAAATAAAATTGGGTATGATTTGATACCATAACAATTTGTCCTAGGCAACTGGAATGTTATTTTGTGAGAGGGTTGTAAGAAAGTACTCAATTGTTGAATTTCGCAAGGCTGATTCTGTGGGAAGGGCTGCTAATGATGCAGCCCTTTTACTTGTCATAGCGGAAAGGATAAACAGATAGGCAAACTAACTTTCGCAGACATCTAAAGACTGGGTGTATCCCTGTAAGCAAGCCAAGTTTTCCAAGGGATGGGGTTAGTCACTCTCTCTTACTCGATTTAGCTCATGTAAAAATCTGGCCCAATCTCCGTCTGGAATAACAACACCATGTTCCTTTAGCCATGCTGTTTTGGAACGAGGCCACAGGTACATATGGGCCTTTACCACTTCTCCTGTTTCTATCAATTCCACATCTTTAATCTCCCGAATCAAGTGGCTTTGACTGTCCACTCCCGTATACTTTTGAATCTCATCAATTTGGGGTAATATGATAGGCATCTCCCTAGTAACAAACAGGACTCCTTTAATTTCACCTTCACCGTTATCCGTTACAACCGGATAGCCATCCTCCGGTAGAAAATACATAGCTCCTTTGGTGCGGGCCACATGGACCTGGGGTTTATACGCCTCCACAAAACGCTGGTAGTTCTCTAACCCAGGAAGTAAGGTGCCAAAAACAAATAAATTATTTAAATACATAGCAAACACCCTTTCAATTTAGTACCATCCGGACTGTTTCTATGTTATATGTTCTTCTTATATACTATTTTTCCTGTTGTAGGAAACTTTGTTTATAAGGGCAGCCAAAAATAAACCCAGGGCAACTGCCTGGAGATAAAAAGAGCTAATTTTCCATTTCTTTGATTTCTTTAAAAATGTTGTCCGTTTTCATAATAGCGGCTTTTTTCCAGAGGGGTAAACATAATATCCACACTTTCATAACCCGCTCGTTGTATGGCTTTGGTTACTGCCAATGCCACTTGGTCTTGCATCTCCTGTCCTCGATCAAACCAAGCGATCTCGACAAAGGGGTAGCCCTGGGATGGTTGACCATCCAAGATAAAAGTTGAAGTTAGGCATTCTAACGTTAAATCACTCCGGGGGCAGCCAATAATTCTCTGCAGTTCATCCAACATTTCTGTACTGACGGGCAGAATTTTTTCAGTCTCGACACCTCTTAATAACAGCTGAGGCATGGTTTCATCTCCTTATGTTATAATAAAATACGATAATACTATTCTACCTTAAAGGGGAAACTATGCCACACAAATTTTTGACCGAAAGAGAGTCTAGGGATGCGCAACTTTAAATTAACCATTCAGTATGATGGCTCCAGATACAAGGGCTGGCAGCGATTAGGTAACACTGACAACACGTTGCAAGGGAAGATCGAGCAGGTGTTGTCCAAAATGACTGGGGAAGAAATTGAAATCATTGGTTCGGGCCGTACCGATGTGGGAGTTCACGCACAGGGCCAAGTGGCTAATTTTAAAACCAGCAGTTCCAAGAGAATTGCTGAAATACAGCAATATCTCTACCGCTACCTTCCCGAGGATATTGTTGTTACAGATATAAAGGAAGTAGACGAGCGATTTCACGCTAGATACCATGCAGTAGCGAAGCAATATATTTATAAAATATGGAATGCTCCTTACCATACCCCCTTTCTTAGGAAATATGTGGAGCATGTTTTTGATCCTTTAGACTTGGCAGCGATGCAACTGGCCACTTCTTATCTGCTAGGTCAACATGACTTTTCTGCTTTTGTATCCTCTCGCTCCAAGAAGAAATCTAATATAAGAGAAATATACAGTATTGATATAACAAAAGAAGGGTGTTTAGTAGAAGTAAGCTTTCAAGGTAACGGTTTTTTGCATAATATGGTCCGTATCATCACGGGCACTCTCCTGGAGGTGGGCTTGGGTAGGATGAAACCAACTCAACTCAAAGAAGTTTTGGAGAAAAGAGATCGAAACTTAGCCGGCCCCACAGCGGCAGCCAAAGGATTGCACCTGGTTAAGGTCTATTATTAAAGCTGATAAAAACCCCTGCCAGCTCGGCAGGGGTTTTTATCAGCTTTGTACTGTAATATCTACATATTCAGTGTGGGTATAGCCTTCCTGGTCGCATTGAAAGGCGTAACGTAGAAAATCTTCGACGTTATCAAAGGATTTTCCATCGGACACCCGGGTTACTAACTGTTCCTGACCGTCATAGTGGAATGCTTCGGGGTTACCAGAAATAGGGTATGCGGTAAAATCTAATTGTCCGGGCCCCCTATTTTCTAAATACTGGGCAAACTCATCCAGAGTGGTCAAACGAATTTTCTCCTGCTCCGGCAATGTCATCCCTCCTGTAGTATGATCCAACTATTCTTTTATAAATTGACCCTGATTGGCTGAAAAAATTCTTCCTTTTGAGATTCCGATTGAAACTCTTCGCAGACGGTTACAATACTGTTTAACAGCAATTATTCATTCAATGAAAGGGGGGTTACGGTGAACGAAAAAAATCGTGAAAGTGAAAAATATGTAGTCTTAAAAAAAGATGGAGCAGGCAATGTGATAGAGTCTACTATTCCTCTGCCTAAGGAATATATCGAGGAACTGGTACCACCTTTTCCCGTGGACAATAATACCTTCGTAGAACCTTTTGATTTTGATAAGGAAGCAGAAAAACAGAGGAACGAATAAAGTGATGGGCGGCTGAGCCCTTCACTTTATTTTTACTAACATAGATATGATTAAGATATTTCCTCCCGATAAAAGTTATGGTAAAATGATTGTGTAATTATTAAATAGTATAATCGAAAAAGTAAGCTCTTATCAATAGAGGTGTCCCGATGAAAAAGTACCTCAGTATGGTCTTTTTGAGTATTATCACCGTAATGATAATTGCTCAAAATCTAGAGCAGCATCCGAATTGGCAAAATTACATCTGCGCTATAATTTTGCTCCTGCCAATAATTTTCATGTACCATTGCTATTTTATTCTATTTCCCAAGGCAATGAATAAAAGTGATTCTCTTTTAGTTGCAGTCAAAATTATTTTATCTTCTTTGGAAGAAACTGTATTAGATAAACAATTGAAAAGTAGTGTAAAAGATAAAATTAACGATTCCTTACTGGTTCTTGGCGCAACTATGGAAGAAAGACGGGAACACCTGGCTAATCCTGCATTATTTAGATTGATAAAGAGAAGTTCTTTAGAAAATGCTTGGCGGAATTTTTTTTTGGATGTCTTTTTGGCAATTGAAAGGGACTTAAAAGACGAGACCTTATCAAAATGGACCTTCAAAAAGATACAAAACAAAATGAATGAAGATTTACACGGGCAAAGCGTCAAAAAGATTCTAAAAGAAATGCTAAGGGATAGCCAGTACTCCTTTCTATGTAAATAAAACCGAAAAATTTAACAAAAACCACACATTTCTTTTTTAAACTTCTTGCCTCACAATACCTGTCATGCTATAATAACACTTGCGATTAAGACATGTCGGAGTGGCGGAATTGGCAGACGCGCACGTTTGAGGGGCGTGTGGGAGACCATGCGGGTTCAAGTCCCGCCTTCGACACCAGTGCATTACCACACATTGAGGATGTAGTTAAATCTACATCCTCTTTATGCTTTTTAGCGGGTCGCTGAACCACTGAATGGTAATATCCTTGATTTTGAAAGAGATGCCAGAAACTTGATTGTAGAAAAATATTGTCACCGGTGCATTAACAGAAGAGTGGTAAAAAGCGGAGGTAAAAGCACTCTCCAAATGCTAAGGCAATATTACGCCCTCTGGATATCTTTATATAAAATAGCCCACCACCCGGTGGGTTTTCTATTTTCCTAATCTCCCCAAAGTTTTCTCTACAAAAAATAAAAAAGTTATAATTTACCTGTTACAATTAAATAATTCCCTGCATATACTGTATCAGAGAAAAAACCTCTGCAAGAGCAGAGGGAAAAATGATAATTGCATTTCGGATTACTTGAACATTTTTGGGTCATCGATTTTGTTTTTTCGATAACTAGCATATGCTAATGCAAAAACGCCTACTGCTGTAGTTGATTGAATAATTTCCAGAAATAATTTAAAATAATCCATTTTCATCCCTCCTTAGCATTGCAGTTGATGCTGGGATTGATAATGGTTAGTTGGTATGACTTTTATTAATGATAGCAAAAATCAGCATGTCCTTACAAATGAAATTTAAAATTAATCTCCTAAAATTTTGGGAGATTTTTTGTCTTGCTTTGCAATCCCACTATGGAGCGGTACAAAGAACATATTGCAGATGTTGAAAAATAAACCAACATAATCACGCGGATTTTTGCCCCAGCCGAAGCCGGGGCTTTTTCTGTTTTTAATATGTCCTCTTTATGCCCTAGTAGCGACACAGTTACCAGGGTTATTCTTTGTAAAAAGAATAAGGAGGAAAGAAATGCCTATAACAACACCAAATTTAGGACTTAAAAAGCCACTGGGCAATGAAGTTTTCAACCGTCAGGCGTATAACGAAAACCTGGATTTGATGGATCAAAACGCTGCTAAAAAGATGGTCCTTGATACCCATTTGGCCGACTACACGCAGGAACTAAAAACCGACAGCAAACAATCCGTCACCTTGCCGCACGGTCTAAGTATCCTAAATGCACCCAGGGCGACACAGCTAAAGCCGAAATTTAAAGGGCGGCAGTTGGTTAATTTGCTTGGTAGGGACGGGAATTGTGAGGATTTAGTGAGGTGGAGTCCTTGGCAGAGTACACTTGCTTTGGATACTGCGAATAAAGTATATGGAACTAGTAGTATTAAAATTACCGGAACTGCCGTTGGTACTTCAACTTGTGGTAAAGCTAATATTACTTTCAAGGCTAATAAGTATTATCTTGTAGTAGCAGACGTAAAAAACGGAACTGTCGGTGACAAGATTCGTATTGGTAGAAGTACAAACTTTAACGGTGTACCTGTTTCTAGTCTATCAACAACATTATTTAAACCAATTTACCACAAATTTGTTATTGGTTCATCTGACGTTGTAGATGGTATAGAGGTTCAAGGGTTTAATACTTCAATCGGGCAATATTTCTACGTCGACGGCATCCGCCTCTACGAAATCACCCAAGCCGAATACAATGAAATCGACATCCTAACTCCCGAACAAATCGCAGCGCGTTATCCATACGTCGACTCCTTCCAGTGTGTGAAGAACCCGGCTGTACGCGTTGAGGGGGAGAATTTGCTGCCGCCGTTTAGTCAGTGGACAGCAATTTCCACAGAGAAATACATTGACAGTCCTTATCGAGTGAACTTACGTGGAGTAATTGTATGGGAACACGTCAGGATATACATAGATGTGTTACCCAACACCGCGTATACTATTAGCGGATTTTGTATTGGAAGTGCTACTTTACAGGTTGCCAATATGGATGGTAATTGGTTGGCAGGTGTTTTTTCTGGTTTTCCAAAAGCCACTTTTAATACTGGAAATAACACTAGAGTATATGTAAACGTAACAAATGGTACAACACTGGGCGTTGGAGCAGTAGATAACCCAATGCTAGTCCTTGGCGACAAATTGCCCGATCAATTCAAACCCTACAACCCCTCTCACCTCTACCTCCAAACGCCTCTATATGATGGTGAATCGCTGGAGGAAATTGACGGTAATTGGGTGCGGACTAAAAAGTGGGAAAAGAAGGTGTTGGATGGGAGTTTGGGGTGGGTGTTCAGCGCAGATAAAACCGGGTATAAACAATTTAAGGCTCCCATTGTAGGGGGGCAAAAAAAGAGTCTGTTGTCATCTCCAACATATGTGATAAAACATGATGGGAAAATAGTCAATTTAGACGGAAATGGTAGTCGACCAACAGATACTCATTATTTGTTTGATAATGATGGTTCGGCTGATGCTAATTACTTGTATTTAACAATATCCGACACCGACTCCGGATGGGGAGAAAACTACACCCCAACATCAGACGAGGTTAAGGCGTATTTTAATGGGTGGAGGATGTATGATTATGATACGGCAAATGTTAATAATCCGTATACTGGTACTAGTACAAAGGGCTGGGTAAGGATAAATAGTGCAACAGGTAATTACACAGGCAATGGTCAAAGTACTTTACCGACTATGGCACATGAATGGTGGACCCCCTACCAACTCCACTACCAACTAGCCACTCCCACCACCGAAGTCGTACCGCATGAAGGCGAACTTGCCTTGCATGAAGGTGCGAATCAGGTGGAAGTGTTTGAGGGTGTTGTGGTTAGAGAGTTGGCGACTCCCAGACAATTTAGCCTTGACAACACTTGGTTTATTAATAATACAAATCCATCAAGTGGTGATTTAAGACCCTCTAAGCTTAATAATAAAACAAAGTCCATTTTGGCAGTATTTAAGAATAGTTTAGCTGACCCATTGTGGCTTCATAGACTACCAACAAATAATACTTATGGTATGGAGGATGTTTATATTCTCCCATCCAACTTCGACCCCACTGCCCAATACAGCGTCACCTACCTAGCCCTACCGGAGGAATTTACCGCACCGCTTCTGTCTGTTGACGCTACCGCTACCTATGACAGAAATATCAAGACAACTGTAGATACTCTGGTTGACGAGTTGGCAAAGGTGACTACCGATGTGACGGCGTTGGAAATGGCGTTGAGGAATCGTGGGCTGTTGAGGAAAACACCTATCTGTAAGGTAGAGAGTAATTCAGTAAATCAATCCATAATAAGTGATACACCTACAAATTTAACATTTAACTTAATTAACGTAGATACTAATAAATTCTTTAATTTGTCAGAACCTGCAAAAATAAAAATAAATACTCCTGGCAAGTATCTGGTTACGGTGACAGCTAACTTTAATTATAATAACACGGGCGTACGGCAATTAGCTGCAAGGGTTAACGGAATTCTGTCTCACGAGGTAATACAACTGCCTCCTACAACTGAAAACGGAAAGTCAACAGTTATTTGTCACACATTTCTTCTAGATTTTAAGGATGGTGACTATTTTAATATTGTTGCCTTTCAAAGTAGTGGGGTATCGTTAACGGTATCCGGTGTCAATCTGGCAATCGTAAAGGTAGGTGATTAGCATGAACTACTTACCGATTTGCATACAAAAAACCGTAAACCTCGGTAAACTATCTGACGAACTTCTTAAACAAAACCTAATCCAACCCCTGCAACCAGATGGCACCAGCGCAGTTTACAGTACAGAGGAAACCGTCACGATTTACGTCCATCCCGACATAACCCAGGAGGAATTAGACGCTATCGAGGAGGCTGTCGAGGCGCATGACCCAAGCCCAGTACCGGAGCCTCTGTCAATCAACAGTTGGATGAAAAAGACATACAAATACTGGAGTTCCAAAGTCAAACCCAACCATTTGGTCAACAAGTAGTTTAATGGAAACTGCTAAGCGCATAACAGACCTAAAAAGCGACAATCATGATAAAATTATGTATTAGATTTAAATTATGGCCGGGGCTTAGTGCTCCGGTCTTTTTTAGGCTCTGTTTAATTATACTTGTTGATATTTGACATTTTTCAACATTTTAACTTAACAAGGTTTATGGGAATATTTGTAGAATAAAAATTTTATAATGAATGAAAGAAAAAATAAGTTATCTTAATTAAGATAAAAGCAGATTTCAACGGGGGGACATGTGTTGTTGAGGTTTTTACGTATCGTATTATCAATTATAGCATTTGGCTTAGCGATTTACGGGCTAATTACACAAAATTTTGAGTTTCATGCATATATGATATTATTTTTAGGCCTATCGATGTTGGTAATGGGAATCCAAGAGTTTCAACAAAATAAAAAGCCGATAGGCTGGTTGTTAATAGTCGTATTTGCATTTTCACTATTTGTATCTATCCAAAAATTTATATTGCATTAGGTGCTTAAGTAATAACTCGTCTTACAAAAGGAACATTAAGTTAAATTGTTTGCATATGTAGAAGAGAAAGGAGTCTCAGTCTAAGTAGCTGGAGACTCCTTTTTGCGATAGAACTACCCTTGTTGAAAATTAATCAAATCATTAATTTTAGTTAAAACTAAATTTGGTAATTATATCTTGTGCGGTGATGTGGGCAAGTCCCGCCTTCGACACGTAGTATTTTTTATGATTTAAGCCTTTGTGTAATTTGCTAAGTGCAAATACGCAGAGGTTTTTTTCATTGTACGTATGTGGCTAGCGTATACGATAAAAACGTGTGTGACCTGCTCCTCGAAAACTGATCTAAAGGAAATGTTAGTCCTGATGTAAACCACCGACCCTAGGCTGTCGCGCAAACTTACTGCTAGACTCCGGGAATTGCAGTACCTCAGCTTTGGCATGTGGACCAGTTACAGAAATTGTAGGAACAACGTGATATGTACAAATAATGTCGAAAAAATCCTAAATAGTTGACGAAAGTAATATTAATAGAGATTATATAGGATATCTATTAAATTTAGGAGGGGATGTTTTGAAGAGAATTTTAATGGTGGTACTGTTAATGGTCGTGTTTATGCTTTCCGGGTGTGCTAGCGATAAGCCAGCAGCAATAAACCAACCCAACCCACAACAAGAGGAATCTAAAAAGCCAATAATAAATACGTTTGAAAAGTGGAACGCCAACCATGCTATTGAGGCAATCAAGGCCGCAGGGTTAGAGTGCGAAAGCCCCAGAGAGATGACCAAAGATGATTATGGCATGGCCCCAATGATGGCAAAAGAAGGAATCAGATTCTTTATTCCATCACTTGGCCCGGATAATGGCGGTAGAATATTTGCTTTTGCTACAAAAGAAGAACTGGAAAAAACCAGAGATTATTATGTGAAAATGGGTAAAGAAAGTGCTATGTTTTTCTCCTGGGTAGTTGAGAAAGATAATATATTAATTCAAATCAATGGAAATTTAAAAGAGGAAGTCGCCAATAAATATAAGGACGCATTGAACAACATGAAATAAAGCAAAAAGGGGGTCGCAAAACTGAGTTTTTGCGACCCCCTTTCTTACCTCTAATATAGTGTAATTAAGCAAATTAGGAACAGGTGGCACCCGTGTGGGGTTTTTGCCGCTCACGGGTGGCCCGCCCATTTCATTTGATATCTTTGGTGGCGCGCGAATCAGCATGATTATCATCTCTTTCTTTTCCTTGTCTTATTTATCTTATGTCGGTCCCTAATTACTATATGTCTATTACCTACAATACAACTTACTGAAAGATAAGACGGGATTTGACAATTTCTTGGAATGGTGTATGCTAATCTTATTATGTCAGTTCGGCTATGTGGACTGTGGATTGAAATAGTAAATTGTATGTAGGAAATAAGGTTATTCCATAACATAAGACCTGTGGAAAGGGATACACCCCGTTCACAGGTCTTATGTTATGGAATACGTCTCTAGTGACCCGTAGCGGTCTGCTTCCGCTCGTGTCGAGAAAATTTTTTCCATTATTGATTTAGAAATTAACCGCACAATGTATGTCTTGCGTGAACAACGCAGGACATACTCTATTTTTAGGGCATATTACGGGCGAAACTAAATTTGCCAATTCAGATAACACCATTCCATAGCCACAGTTTCAAAGATTCCTGCCAAAATTTATCAATATGTCTTGAAAAACGCTCGGTTGCCGTGTCAAAATAAATTTAAATCAACTGATCACTACAGTCGACAGTTGGTGCTGAAAAAGTGCCTAACCACTTTGCGAAGGGAGAGGGCTTATTCGGCACCTTCTTTATTACAATCCATATCAGGTGCTGAGAAGGGGATAGCCATATGGAATATATGAAGCAAAAGAATGAGCCGGTGTTGGGGAAAAAGTCAGTTCTGGTGTTAGTTTTATGCAGCCTTGTATTCATGGCCGCCATCATCCTGCTTTTCATGCATCAAAAGCAAAGGCTGAATGAGGAATTCGAAAGTATGGTGACCAGCAGCCTAAACATTCATACCCACAACAACGCCGTTCAGATCAATAAAGTTATCGCGGATGCAAGCAGCACCATACAAGAGGCGGAAGCCATGCCCCGGCGTAATGACGGCCATTGGTCTCCAGGATTTTTAGAGCAGCTAAACGTCATGAACCCTACCCACGCCATCGAATACATCAGCCGGGAAGAGATGGTGGCGGGCGCTTTGGAAAGGGAAACCTATCAGCGGTTGACCCGAGGCGAAACCGTGGTGAGCGATATACACTATTACGAACATTTGGCAGGCTATTATTTTTCCGTGTTCACACCGCTGCGGGTGAATGGCGATGTAGCAGGTGCTCTATATACCCGCATACAGGCTGACGGCTTGCTTCCGGAGATTTCCGATAGCGCCGTCTACAAGCACGTGCAAAGCTGCCTAGTCACCTCCGATGGGCGCATCATCTTTAACACATTCCAGCCGGACCAAAAAGGCAACCTGTTCACCAATTTGGCAAAATATGGCCTGACTCGGGCGGAGGTGAACCGTATTGCCGGCATCATCAGCAGCCGGGATATGGACAGTACCACATTCAACCGCAAGGGAGAAACCTACTTTGTATCTGCGGATCAATTGGAGTATAACGATTGGCATCTGGTATCCTTTGTGCGGGGACCGGATGTACTGTTGCGTTCGGAGAGTATCTTTAAAGATGTGGTACGTACTAGTATTGCATCCATCCTGCTAACCACTGCGGTAGGTTGCATTGTATTTATCCTGCTTCTTTCCAGCAGAAAGAGATTGGAGCAGGTGCAGTGGCGCTATGCCATGCTGGCTCAGCGACTTCAGGCCATGTTCAACCAGCACAGTGCAATTCAGCTAATTTTCGATCCTGCTTCTAAATGTATCATGGACGCAAACCCTGCAGCCTGCAAGTTTTACGGCTATTCCAGAGAAGAACTTCTCAGCCTAAAGATTTCGGATATTAATATGCTTCCATCCGATCAATTTGAGAAGAGATTTCAAAGTTTAAACGAACATAACCATTGTTCCGCTGTTCCCTATCGCTTAAAAAGTGGAGAGACGCGTCTGTTGGATGTCTATTCCTGCCCCATTATCGACGAGGAAAGCAAGTTATTCTATTCCATTATTTTTGACGCGACAGATCGGGAAAGGTATCGCAGTGAGCTAATGCAGGAAAAGGAATTGCTTGAGACGACGCTGCAGTCAATTGGCGATG
>CAMKDG010000025.1 GCA_946411205.1 uncultured Desulfotomaculum sp. | reverse complement strand
TGACCGTCATTTCGTTAAAGTCCATAAAGTTATAATGGGCTTCCTGCCAACCATCTTTACTAATGCGTTGACAAAAATATCCTTGTTTATACAGAATACCAACACCCACGAAGGGTACCCCTAAGTCACTGGCTGATTTGCAATGATCTCCGGCCAGTAAGCCCAGACCGCCGCTATAGACCGGATTGGATTCATGGACACCGAATTCAGCTGAAAAATAAGCAACTAGTTGATTAGCACAATTCGGATAGGTTCTTTGGAACCAGGTTTGCCCACCCAGATAGTGATCCAGATCAGCCAACACTTGGTGGTACATTGCAAGATACTGGGGATCTGCTGCTGCCTGATTCAATTTGTCGTCATCCACATAAAGTAATTGTTTAATCGGATTATGGTTAACCTCTTCCCACAGCAGGGAATCTAGCTTGCTATATAGCAGTTGGGCCTGAGGATGCCAGCTAAACCAGAGGTTTCTGGCCAGCTCACTTAACCGATTAATGGGCTCAGGCAATTCAGGAATAACGGATACTGTACGGTACGGATACATCTTGCCCCTCCTTCAAATCAAAAATCAGCACCACGTAACATTGTATGAATTTGCCTATGATTTTAACACCTTTTGGTAAATATTGGTATACAAGTATAAAAATAATTTGTTTATCTCTAGTAAAAAAATAGCTTGTGCCTAAATCTTTGACACAGGCAAAAGCCTTAGGTTTTCTTAAATTTTCGTCAATAGAAATTTTTTATTTTCTGAAAGTATAAAAAAGGAGCAGTTTTTCTGCTCCCTAACAATCTGCTCCCTTAGTCTGTGAGACTGATTTAGTTGTTGTTTCGCTCCTATCTCTGGAGGAAATTACCAGCACTGCCCCTGCCAAAACTGCAGCTCCCCCTAGCATCTGCAAGAAAGATAATCGTTCGTTAAACAACGCTGCAGAGAATCCAATGGTAATCAGTGGTTCAATCATACTTAAAATGGAAGCCTTAGTTGACCCGATCAATTCAATACCACGGAAGAGAGTAAAAATGGCTAGCACAGTACAACACAAGGCTACCCCCAGGATGGCTAGCCAAGCTTCCCTGGCGAGGTTAAAATCCAAAGTGCCCGTGGAAGTCCCGATGACGAATAAAGAAATGGCAGCAGACAGACAAACAAAGGCACTGGTTACCATCGCTGACGTTTCTTTAACAATCCTGTTTCCCAGCACTAAATAGGCTGAATATACCAAACCTGCTCCAAACGCCAGCAGTACTCCGGTAAGATTGATGCCCCCAAAGGAAATACCCAACACCAGTGTAAGACCTACCAGTGATAAAACAATCGAAAAGATAATCTTTTTATGTAACTCCTCTTTATCTAGCCAAGAAGAGAGTAACGCTACAAAGACCGGGTAAATGTAAAACACCAACACCGCCAGTGAGGCTGGAATATATTTAACTGATGAAAAATAAAGATACGATTGCAAAGTATAGATAACCCCACCCATTAGAAAGAGATACTTCAATTGGGATAGCCGAACGGAAATTTTTCTTTCTTTATAAAGCAGGTAACTTAAGAAGAAAATTGCTGCCAAGGCAAACCGACCGAATAACAGAGTGGTTACCGAAGCTCCTCCCCCGTAGGCATACAAAGCAAAAATGGGAATTAAGCCAAACCCAGCTGCAGAAAGAAATACCAGCAATACTCCTAAATAAAAATAATTCACAATATTCACCCGCTTCTTTAACCTTTGATTTGATTTTATTTTGTTCTATTTACAGGGTCAAGATGACCCCTATAAACATATTCTGGAAATAAAGGCCTATGGGTTTATCCCGGAGCAAGGAATTTTTATGTCGAAAGGAAGATGTCCATGTCCGCAGTTGGAATCCTGGGGATGCTTTTGGCGATTAGTGGTATTACCTTAGTGATTACCTTTTTCGCCCTGGGCGGCCTCTACTTGTTGTTCAGTTACGGACTTTACAAATTGGCCCAACGGGCCAATGTAGAGAACAGTTGGCTAGCCTTCATTCCCATTGTACAGTATTATATACTGGGAAAAGTCGTCAAGGAGGTAAAGATTGGTAGTTGGGCTGTGCCACACCTAGAATGGATATTGTTGCTTGCACCCGTTATTTATAGCATTTTGACCCCAATCCCGATTCTTACTACCATAGTAGGTGTACTTTACCTCATCTTTTATATTATTGTAACCTATACCCTGTTTAAACAATATACTCCCCATGCTGTTGTCATGACAATTGTTGCCTTTCTCTTACCCTTTATGTATGCTATCTTTGTTTTCGCCATCAGAAACAACAAAGCCGTTATCCGCCTTTAGTTTCTCATCTTAGGCCTTAGTCATAATGGATAAACACCCTCTCCGGGAATAAAAGCTGCAGGCTGTTTTCAATAAGCCTGCGGCTTTTTATTTGTCCAAGGAAAGCTGTATACTTTCCGATACGATAAAGACTGATTCGGTGAATCACTAAATCCCTATCAATCATATGCTATAAAAGGAACACATTAGTATTTCTTAGCATAGGGAAAGGTGTGATACTATGTCCAATATTCGCATCCTCAATGCATCTCCGGATGCACCTGCTGTGGATGTGCTGGCCAATGATATTATCTTGGCCCAAAACCTCTCATACCGAAATTTTACAGACTACCTCGAGCTGGCACCGGGAACCTATAACGTTAGGGTCTATCCGGCAGGCAACAGAACAAACCCCATTACCACCGCTAACATTACCATCCCTCCTCAAACCATCGCCACCTTAGCTCTGGTAGGCAGATTGCAGGATCTGGCACTGCAGTTAATCCCAGACCCTAAAGAAACTATCCCCCCCGGCCAATTAAAGTTACGTTTTGCCCATTTGTCCCCCTTCACCGCCAATGTAGATGTCATCCTTAACAACTATCGCTTGTTTAATAACGTAGGTTATCGGGAGGTGACAGACTACCTGGCCATAGACCCTGGCACCTATACACTGCAGTTAAAGCTAGCCAGCTCCGATGAAGTGATGCTTACAGTGCCCAATCAAAATCTAACCGCAGGAAAGTTCTTCACAGCCTATTTGGTAGGGCTGGTCGGGTGTACACCTGGACTGCAGTTATTGCTCCCTCTAGACGGTAACACCTATATCAACCCTGAGGACTGATCTATAGTTGCCATTGGCCTAAAAAGCCAAAAGCCAACGGCCAATGGCTATTTTACTAGACGTTTCCTCAAGAGTTTAAATCCCCCCAGCGAATAAAAATATTTATGGGGTATCAGCTTCTTTAAGCAGGCTGCTGGTGCCCCCTTGATTTTAAAGATTTCACTTTCACCTAACCCCTGCTTCTTACCAATGGTAATGCACAAAAGGATAAAGCTAGGCCGGTAAATTTTGGGGGGTAATCCGGTAATCTCGGCGTAAATATTGTAAGCTGCTGCTGCCC
Organism: uncultured Desulfotomaculum sp.; assembly: GCA_946411205.1. Classification (GTDB taxonomy): domain Bacteria; phylum Bacillota; class Desulfotomaculia; order Desulfotomaculales; family Desulfotomaculaceae; genus Desulfotomaculum. The sequence continues at coordinate 32,586 of CAMKDG010000025.1, read as the reverse complement.
CGTGCTGCAGTGCTGCCTGAGCGGTCGGTAATATCGGGCGATCCGTAGCAGGGTCCTTTACCAGCGCACTGTCACCTACCCCATAGATACGAGTCTCCCCCACACATTGAAGGAATTGATTTACCAGAAGCCTACCCCGTTGGTCTGTTTGTAGTCCCGCATCTTTTAATACAGAATTACCACTAATACCACCGGCCCACATTAACAGGGAGTAAGGAATGATTTTACCCGAAGACAAATACACCACATCATCGGTTACTTTTTTCACCAACACGCCGGTTAGCACCTCTACTCCCAATTTCTCCAGGGTTCTTTGGGCATACCGGCAAGTTCCTTCGGACATTCCAGGGAGCAGTTGGTTCGCTGACTCAATAAGAACCACTTTGCTTTTTGCCCCTTGCTCACCCCACACCCTTTTCAAATAATCCGCCAGTTCACCAGCAAACTCCACACCGGTAAGTCCACCACCACCAACCACAAAGGTTGGTGTAGAGGTCCTATCTGATAGGATATTTTGTACTCGTTTAAAAATCCCCTTAGCACTCTGAATGTCGTTCAAACTGCGACTATATTCCTGTAAGCCTTCGATACCAAAGTACTCCGTCCTGCTGCCTAAAGCAACTACCAGATAAGCAAAGGAAATTGGGGCAGCTTCTCCCTCTAAAAAAATCTGCCGTTTGGCTGTATCAATTGCTGTCACAGTACCCTCTATAAAGGACACCTTATCTTCGGGCAAAAAGTCTTGCAGAGGCACTATAATATCTTGGCATTGTTTAGTACCTACAGCTGGTTCATACAGTTGCGTCATCAGTGTATGATAGGATTGTCGGTTAATTAACACGATGCGAATGTCTTTGTGACCCCTTAAGTACTTGCTCAACTGCTGGGCAGCTCGAATACCGCCGTAGCCTGCTCCTAAAACCACAATATCTGTCGTAGTAACCACTATCCGCTCCTTATGTTTATCTGAACTATTGTCTTAGAAATTCCCTTAAACTCGCCTTCCCATTCCGGGGATGTGTTCATTCTGCCATTTGCTCTAATAACGGGTGTGAGGTAAAATAAACCAATAGCAGCAAGTTGTTTACTGTAACTTTTACTCTGTTTAAAAGGATCTGTCCAATGAAATCTTCCAGAGTTCGTATATGGGAACTTGATTTTTTACGTGGTGCAGCCATATTGCTAATGGTGATATTTCACTTTATTTATGATCTAAATGCATTTTATCAGGTACCGATTCAGTACGACCAGGGCCTTGTTTATTATATCGGTAAGGCTGCCGCAACTTTATTTATTATTATTGCCGGCATTAGCAGTTCCTTAAGTAGAAGTAATATCAAGCGGGGCATCAAGCTACTTCTTTGGGGTATGCTTATTACCCTGGCTACTGCTATCACTGTCCCAGAGTCAAATATCATCTTTGGCATACTTCATTTTCTTGGGGCCAGTATTCTCCTTTATCCCTTGTTTAAGCAACAGAAGCCCGTATTGCTTCTTTTTGAGGGTACTGTCATTATCCTGGCTGGTATTGCCTTGGATAATATCACCCTAAGTAGCAATTGGTTAGCCCCTCTGGGCCTGCCAGCAGAAAATTTCGTTTCCGCGGATTATTATCCATTAATTCCCTGGTTTGGTTTATTCCTCTACGGGGTGGCCTGGGGAAAAATTCTCTACCACGATAAGAAAAGTCTGTTTTATTTTAGACCTAGATACGGCCTATTGTCTACCCTTGGTAAGCATTCTTTACTGATTTACCTCATTCATCAGCCCGTTCTTCTCTTGTTTTTTTATCTGATATTTTAAGATTTAAAGAGCCTTGCCCACAAGCTGGCAACGCTCTTTAAATCCTAAAACCTATTTTAAATTCTCTTTAACTATGTTTATTTTTTATCGTAGCTAAAAATTCTTGTAAGCTTTTTTTAACTTCCTCTGATAAATAATGCCATCGGACACCCTGTACTGCTCCTTCCAGAGCATATAACTTATTAATACAACCATCGCGGCCTTGTAAATTCATCCGGCGAAACGCCTCTCGACTGCCTACTCTTTTCAATTCCTGCGAGCTATCAATACCCACCTCAATGAGTTTTTCTTCAAGAATTTTACCAATGTTGGGTACTCCCCGTAAGCCTTCCAAACGTCTACCTCCCCTTGGCTACTATTCTTTTCTATATTTTATCACAAAATAAGCAATTTTTACCATTCACTATCCATAAAATTCCGTAGTTTTGCTATACACAAAATATTTTGGTTTGTTATAATAAGCTTGTTGTCTGGATATATATGAAACCGAGGTGACTTATGGAAGATATCGTAAAATCGTTAATTTTGGGTATTGTCCAGGGATTTACTGAGTTTCTCCCCATTAGCAGTACCGGACATTTGCTGTTAGGTAGAAAACTAATGGGCCTTTCTGAAGCCGGGTTATTTCTGGATACCATGCTACACCTGGGAACCCTGCTGGCAGTGGTGGTAGTTTTTTGGCAGGATGTTGTTTATATGATTAGGCGACCCTTTAGTAAACTATCCTTACTGGTGGTAGCCGCTACCATTCCCACTGCCATTATTGGTTTGACCTTTGAGGATTTCTTTGAAGAGATTTCCAAAACCGGTGTCACAGTGGGCTGGGAATTTCTGGTAACCGGGATTATTCTCTGGGTGGCTGACAATATGAAACAAAAGGGCACCAAGCATATGGATCAAATATCCTTTAAGGATGCCCTAATAGTAGGTACCTTACAAGGGGCCGCCATTTTGCCTGCCATTTCTCGCTCCGGTCTGACCATAGCGGGTGCTTTATTTCGAGGCATCAATAAACAGGCCGCAGCCCGTTTCTCTTTCCTCGTTTCCCTGCCGGCGATCTTAGGAGCAGTAGTCTTGCAAACTGCTAAGCTGGCTGGCGGTCAGGCAGAATCCATTGGCTTTATTCCACTACTGGTGGGAACCATAGCCGCTGCTATCTCAGGGTATGTGGCGGTTAAATGGATGCTGAGGATTTTGCAAAAAGGTTCCCTAAAAATATTCTCAATTTATGTTTGGATTCTGGGTACAGTCATCCTAATTGCCCAATTCTTAGGTAAATTTTAAAAAAAGAATCTCCTTCGCCTTTAAAAGTTACTCCAAATTGGCATAAATCCGATTGAGTACTAGCTTTAATTTCTCCACCTGCTCTTTTTCGATACCCTCTAAGGCTTTTTCCAAAGTAGAAAGAGCCTTAGGGATTAATTCTTCTTCCAGTTGCCTGCCCCGCTCGGTCAAATAAAGCAGGAAAGAGCGGTTGTCACTGGGATTCGGACGTCGCAGGATTAACTCTTTCTTTTCTAATTTATCTAAAATGCGAGCAATGTTAGGCTGATCTTTACAGGTCAATTCAGCCAGCTCCTTCGAAGAAATCCCTTCCTGCTCCCAAAGACGGTTTAGCAAGGCCCATTGTTCTGGGGTAACATCGTAGGGCTTTAGATTCTGCAGAAATTCATTTTTCATTTTTTTGTTGGTTCGGTTCATCAGAAAACCTAATGAATTTTCAATATTAAAATGCATAATATTCCTTTCTACATGTCATTGTCCCGGCAATTATATTCACAATCTACTATTTTATCAAGGTTATTTTTATATTTTATACTAGTAACGACATGAGAAGTACCCAACGGCAGATATCTTTATAAAAAACCACCTCCTGTAAAAACAAGGGGTGGTTTTTTGGGTATCCTACTTCACTTTTTCTATGATATCCCTGGCAATCGCTACGCCACAGGCTCCAGCTTGGGCCAATCCTCGGGTGATCCCGGCACCATCACCACCGGTGTATAAGCCGAATATTTCCGTCTCGAATTTATCACTTAGCTTGGGCCGGGCTGAGTAAAACTTCGCCTCCACCCCATATAGCAGGGTATGCTCTGAGGCAATGCCCGGTGTTACTCTATCTAAGGCCTCAATCATTTCCATAATACTCTTCATTGTGTTATAGGGCAACACCAGACTGAGATCGCCCGGTTCCGCTTCTTTCAGAGTAGGTTCCACAAAACCTACCCGCAGACGCTTGTGGGTAGACCGCCAACCCTTTTTCAAATCACCATATCTTTGGACCAACACACTGCCATTGGACAAATCGTTGGCCAGCCTGGAAATGGACTTGGCATATTCAATGGGTTTATTAAAGGGATACGAAAAGTTGTGCGATACCAGCAGAGCAAAATTGGTGTTATTACTGCCTAGGCTTTTATCTTTATAAGCATGACCGTTCGCCAGCATCACCCCGCTGTGGTTTTCAATCACCACGTAGCCAGAGGGGTTACTGCAAAAGGTTCTTACTGTAGTACCCACCGAGGTACGATAAATGAACTTCCCTTCATACAGATGTTCATTAATTTCTTCCATGATGGCATCCAGGGTTTCCACACGAACCCCCACATCCACCTGGTTATTAATCATCTCTAAGCCGCGTTTGCGAAGTACCCCGGACAGCCATTCAGAACCATCTCTACCGGGAACAACAACGATCTTCTTGGCTAAAAACTCTTCCCCTTGGTTTGTGATAATACCTTTGACAGCATCTTGGTCACCCTTGGCAGTTGTCAGTAAATCCGCTACTTCACTGCCAAAAATCATATCCACCCGTTCCTTGAGGAACTCAAAAATATTTTTTAAGATTTCTAGGTTTTGTTCAGTCCCTAAGTGACGTACTTGGGCTCGCAAAAGTTTCAACCCTGCCCCCAGGCCTCGTCTTTCAATATCTTTGACAGCTGGAGTTAAGGGATCGGTGGTAGGAGAATTAGCACCATGTCTAATGTTGATACTATCCACATATTTGATCAGTTCCAGTACTTCAGAGGGCTGCAGGTAATCCGTCATCCAGCCCCCAAATTCCGTAGTAATGTTAAATTTACCATCCGAATAGGCACCGGCTCCGCCAAAACCATTCGTAATGGAACAGGCTGGCAAACAACCTGCAAAATCTTTTTTTACCGTGGGCGGTGGACATTTCGCCAATTTCTTTTGCAAAATAGGGCAAACACGTTTGTAAATGTCCTTCCCTTTATCGATTAGCAGCACCTTGAGCTGCGGGGCTGTAGTAGCAAGCTCATAGCAGGTGAAAATACCGGCGGGGCCAGCCCCCACCACGATTACATCATACTGCTTCATACTGCACACCTCCTTGCAAAATTCAAACAGATTAATTATGGACTGAACCAATCATTTTTGCAAGTTTAAAGAAATACTTTCGACCTTTTTCATAGAAAAGAGCTCTCCGAGGTACAATAAAAGTCGTCTGGTTTTAGAAAGGACTGAGATTGAGATGACGCTCCTAAACCTATTTTGGGTATTTCTCCTGATTGCCGCGAGCGGTTTTTTTGTTGCTGCGGAGTTTGCCATCGTCAAAGTACGGGACTCTCGCATTGAACAATTGATTCATGATGGTAATAAAAAGGCCGTAGCTGCCAAAAAGGTCATTCATAATCTGGATGGTTACCTTTCTGCCTGCCAATTGGGTATTACCCTGACAGCTTTGGCCCTCGGCTGGATTGGCAAACCGGCAGTAGCTAATCTAATCAATCCTGTTATTCAATATTTTGGGCTGCCAACGGCAGTGGCTGAGGGCATCTCCTTTGTCATTGGTTTTGCTACTATCTCCTTTTTACATGTGGTTGTTGGTGAACTGGCCCCCAAAACCCTAGCCATTCAGCGGGCAGAGCAGGTTACCCTCACCCTCTCACCGTCTCTCATCCTATTTTATAAAATAGCATATCCAGCCATTTGGTTGTTAAACGGTTCCGCCCGACAGGTTATTAAGCTGATGGGCTTACAGGCAATATCTGAACACCAGCCGATTCACTCAGAAGAGGAAATTAAAATGATTTTATTACAAAGTCATGAGGGTGGGGAAATTAGTCAAACAGAATTACAGTTAGCGAGAAATTCTTTGCACTTTGCCGACCGGGTAGCTGGTGAGGTGATGGTTCCCCGGACGGATATGACGTGCCTCTATACAAATTTACCCTGGCAGGATAATTTGCAAACGATCACCGAGGAAAAGTATGCCCGTTATCCAGTATGCGATGGAGATAAGGATCGGATTATTGGTTTCATTAATACTAAGGATTTATGCTTTAGTGGTCTGAAGGATTTAACGCTGCTTAGTATGGAGAGCTTTCTCAAGCAATCTTTACGCCAACCAATAGTGGTTACTGAGCTGACGCCCATTGATGAAATCTTAAAAAGGATGCAAAGAAAGCATTTGCAAATGGCTATTGTGGAAGACGAATACGGTGGCACAGCCGGTTTGCTAACCATTGAGGATATTTTGGAAGAAATTGTCGGGGAAATTCAGGACGAACACGATGAAGAACGAAATGCCATTGAAAACTTAGGGGATGGCAGATACTCTTTGGATGCCAGAATGCCCATTGCCGATTTTAATGTGGAGTTTGACCTTGCCTTAGAGGCAAAAGGAGTATTTACCCTCGGCGGTTGGTTTATCGAGGAATCTCACAGAATGCCAGAACAGGGCCAAAGGGTTATTTATGAAAATATTCAATTCAGTATTTCCGAGCTTGAAAAAAATACGATCCGGCGCATTGATCTGGAGTTTTTAAAGCAACCGCCAGAGAATTAGTAAAGTAATGAAGAGGCATCACTTAAAACTGAGCGGTGCCTTTTGCTTGTATTATAGGTGTAATGTGTAACAACAATTTTTTGTTCAAATCCCTGTTCTTTGCATCACAATCTATTGGGGGTATAATATAAATCAAGTAAATATTTATCTTGGAGGTTTATTCATGGATAACGTACCTATTTGGAATGAGATACTAGCAATTTTAAAAGATCCCGCAGCTATTGGATATTTAAGTACAGTTGATAATGGAAAGCCGAGGGTCAGACCATTTGGATTCATGTTTGAGGAAAACGGAAGGCTTTATTTCTGCACTTCAAGTATCAAAGATGTTTACAAGCAGATTACAACTGTACCATATATTGAATACTCAAAGACAACGAAAAACTTAACTTGGGCAAGAGTCAGTGGTGAAATCAAATTTGATGATGACATCAAAAAGAAAGAAAGACTTTTTGAGCAGATACCTGAGCTGAAAATACCCTTCCAAACGGTAGATAATCCGAGTTTTAAAGTTTTTTATCTGGAGCATGGGAAGGCAATTCTTGATGATTTTACACAACCGCAAAGATTATGTGAATTTTAATCATAATAACCCTATCGCATTTTTAAGCTTGACATCACTATTAACAAAATTAAGTTAAGTTGGAAGAAGCCATGCCCGGTTCGGATTCGGACGTATAGTGAGGGGGCGCCACTGGTGCAGCACGAACTGCCGTGGAAGGCTTCTTCTTTTTGTCGTTGTGTTATGCATTAAACTCCCAATTCCATAACCCTTGTTTCCCCGTAGCTTGTACCGGCTCTTCCAACTGCAAGACATCTTCTAATATCCATGCATACCGTCCCGGAGAATAGTCTCCAAAAGCTAGTTCCTGGTCCGTCAAGTTTGCACTAAACTCTTGTGTAATAAGCACGCATTCGACCAGATTGCATGTGGCAATAACCATACCTCTGGGTAGTTTCGATATTGAAATTCCTTGACTATGAATAACACCCTGGATAATTCTTGAAGCAGTAATATTACCAGGTATTAGGGCTACATGTTTTTTTGCCGCGTGTATTGCCAATGGCCCCCGATACTTCGTTGCCCATGATCTGGTTTCAATTTGCTTTGCGCCTTTTGCCACCAGAGAGGCGTAAGGCTGCCAAAGAGTAATAGCCTTTATAATTAACAACTCCTTACAACGCTAAATTTGCCAACGCATTCCCTTATTGTAATATTCACTAATTTGTCTTAAGTTAACTAATTATATTTACATAACATTCATAGTATTATAAATTAATTATCTTATAGGAAAGGAGAGAAAGCTTATGTCTAGAATGATAGCTCGTTGCGGACTTATCTGCTCTAACTGTCCTACGTTTCTAGCTACTAAGAATAATGATGATGTTGCAAGACAGAAAACTGTTATATTGTACGCTGAAAAGTACGGGTTTGACTTGCAGCTCGAAGATATCAACTGCGACGGATGTTTAACTGTGAGCGGTAGACAAATCGACTTTTGTCAGACTTGCGATATCAAACAGTGCTGTAGTAGTAGAGGACTGGAAAACTGCGTACTTTGTGATGAACAGCAGGTAGATAAACGGAGCGGCGGCTCTATTTTAATAGCAATGTTAGGTTCGTTTTATGATTGTAATACGTAACAAGATTTATGGTTATTCTTTTTTGTCGAAATATTTCGGTTAATTTGTATAGGTTTTTTCGATAAAACAGCGAATATGGCTTATGAATATTTTATAAGGAGGTAACTTATGTGATATTTTTTAAGAAAGTAATTTCTATAATAATTGTTTTAACAATGGCTTTATTGTTAGTTAATCCTGCCTTTGCAACAACTACTGATTCCTTTACCTATACAGCAGAAGCCCAAAAACTAAATGACCTTGGTCTATATAAAGGCATTAGCACTACCTCTTTTGATCCTGATCTTGCTACTGCTCTCAATAGAGAAACAGGTGTAGTAATGTTGTTAAGAGTCTTTGGTCTAGAACAGCAGGCATCATTTTTAACTGTGGATGAGGTTAATGCTGAACTGGCAAAATTTACCGATGCAGCTTCTATATCAAATTGGGCAAAAAATGCGGTTGCATATGCGTCAAAAAACGGCCTTTTCGATGGATATCCCGATGGTACATTTGGTCCAAAAGTTGCTTTAAATAGCAAGGCTTATGCGACACTAATTCTGAGGCAACTTGGGTACACACCGGATTATAATAATGCTCCAGCTGAACTTGCTGACAAAGGTGGTTTAACTCCTAAGGAAGCAACAAAGTTTGCTAGTAAGGAACTAATTAAAGATGATCTTGTAGGTATATCTTTTGGAACTTTATCAGCTTCGGATAAAGCTGGTAAAACTGTTATTGAAAATTTAATTGATGGAGGGATAGTTGATGTTTCTGCTGTAGTAGCTGCAGGATTCCCATATCAACCTCCAACACCTCCAGTTGTGCTACCACCCCAAACAATTCACAATAGGAATGGAGGTCATCATAGCCCAAATCCTAGTTCTAATATCAGTAATCTTGGTAATTTTAGTGTAGATTCACTTGGTAATGGCTCGAAAAGTTTTAATGTTTTTCCTGCAAATGCAATTATATCGATATCAAACAATAATCAATCAGTATTATCACAAGTCTATGTTACCGGTGAGGGAGAGTCTCGTGAACTGATATTTAACGCTTCAATAAATGGAACGTCGGATGTTACAGTTACAGCAAATTGCAATGGTTATAAAAGTTTAAGTAAGACCATAACTATTACAGTTAATGATGTACCACCTACAGTGGTAACCCCAGCTCAAAAAACAGAAATCAGTGTGGGCCAACCTATATCAATAACCTTTAGTGAACCACTTAACGAAACTAGCAGGAATAACGTACAAGAAACAGTCTATAATGGATTGACTTTTTATGATAATGTTATACTAACTTATACTTGGAGTGAAAACAATGAAATACTAACAATATCTAAAGAATCCGGGACAGAAGCGGTATTCCAGTCAAGTATATTTGCGGACATAACCGACATGACAGGACACACTACGGCTAATGCACTTCTGTTAGATTTTCCTCCACAAATTGAAAACTTTACTTCCTCAGAACTTGAGGGTAATCCGTCTAAGATTCAAATTATCCAATTAAATCACCCTAATGCAGTTTCATATAGGTATGAATTAAGTAACGCTATTATAACTACACCTGTCACAGGGTCAGTTCTTGAAAGAGAAACCTATAATTGTTTGCCTAATACTGAAATTCCCTTACAAAATTACAAAATCTTAAGGATATATGCTCTTGATGCTGATAACAAAGTATTAGCATTTACACAACGGGAAATATAACTAATATATAACCCAAATAGCTTATACAAGCCCCCAGAGAGATTTTCTCATGGGGGTTTTATATGTCTGCACACTTTTACGTTAGTACACATTCTTTAGCGAATGTTCACCTAAACACCTTATTACATAACATCTACAAAGCATATACCAATGGAGCTTATTGGGAAGATTCCTATGAGTTAAATCATTATTTTTTCTTACGCAGTATAGCTACGTCTATAGATCTTTCTCAAACTATGCTGAAATATGGGAGTTATTTCTTAAACTTCAATGCAAAAATTTTCAATCTAAATTGCAATCAAGAAGGTCGAGGCCGCTATTTCCCTGGATTCCCCTTCTCAAATCATCTCGAAACCAACACGTAAGAAATTGCTTGACAGGGAGTAGCCTTTTTTCTATACTCTTGTTAAAGGGGAGTAGCTTTAACAGCAAAGTCGTCATGACGGGTTCGCCCCGGCTTTGTTGGCAACAACAACTCGTTGTTAGCAAGACCTTTACTTAGGTAAAGGTCTTTTCTATTTTTAACAACCTTTGCCTAACTTTTGGCAAGGGTTGTTTTTATTTTTTGGCAAATAATAATCTAGAATGGGGGGCTGTTTATGGAATTGTTTTCTGCACAATTTTTCTCCGCCTTGTTATCTATCATCATTATAGACCTTGTACTCGCCGGCGATAATGCCATTGTGATTGGGCTTGCTGCCAGAAACTGTCTTAAAGAGGAGCAAAGACAGGTTATTGTTTGGGGTACCATCGGAGCCATTGTCATTAGAGCCTTAGCCACCCTGGCGGTGGTATGGCTACTAAAGGTTCCGGGTCTTCTATTAGTGGGGGGATTATTCTTAATTTGGATTGCCTATAAACTGTTGGTGGAAGAAAAAGAGCACCAGCTAAAAACAGCTAATAACCGTTGGGAAGCCATTCGTACCATTATCATCGCCGATGCCGTGATGGGTTTAGATAATGTTTTGGCTGTTGCAGGTTCTGCCCATGGCAGTTTTTTGTTGGTAGTACTGGGGTTACTCATTAGCGTTCCCATCATGGTTTGGGGCAGCACCCTGGTCCTAAAATGGATTGAACGTTTCCCGGTCATTATCTTCATTGGATCCGGTGTCATCGCCTTTACCGCTGCTAAAATGATCGTCGAGGAACCCTTTTTGGCAGGTTTTTTTGCTGTCAATCCCATTATTAAATACCTGTTGATGCTGATTGTGGTAGGTGGGGTGCTCATCTCTGGCAGAATTGCCAAAAGAAAAGTCCTGGCGCTGGAGTAACCTTCTTTATCCTAGCTCGACCCAAGTAAAATTGGGCATTTCACTTTTTTCGCTAAACGGTTCAAATTAAACCTAAGCCCAGCTGCCGCTGCCGGAGCAGTGGCATGCGGATTAGGCAACACCAATAAAGCGGTTGCCGTCTCCTCCGTTAATTCTATGATGATCTGCTCCGTTTTGCCAATCCGGGTATCCGTTGACACTTCTACGTTATACGACTGACCCAGGCGGGTATATTCACTAAGAACCACTTGCCGGTGATTCCTCAGTCCGTCTTCAAGCCAATGGAAAAACGTACTGCGTGTAGATGCAGCACTCATCCATTCATCACCCAGTAGGTTTCTCCAGCTTTCTTCAAGAATAAATACCGCTTTAATGGGTAGCTTCATGGCTAGGGCCAAGGCGATAGCCTTTTCACCCGCTGCCTCAGCCGATGGTGAACCATCGGTAATAAATACGATTTGTCCTTTCATGGGCAACCTCTTTTTTTCTTTTTCATAAACCTATTTTACTATAACCTATATTTATAAGAAAGAAAGGCTGACCCAACAGGCCAGCCTTGTTTCTTCCTTTACTGCTTTTTATGCCTCGGCCTTTTTAGCCTGTTTGCTCATGGTAATGCCAAAACCCTGACACAGATAGTAGATGGCAAAACCGTACCATAGGGTGTATATCATATAGAATACCAGCATGAAAGTCATAACTCCTTTATGGTCCTTCACATGCATCGTTTCCACACCATAGTAATTGTAGGAGGGTTCAATAATCTTTCTTTGCAGGCCCTGTACGGCAGCAGATTCTTTAAAATTCTCTTGCCTATCCAAGGCCGTAGATAGTTCTTTACTGGAGCTATACCAGTTATAGGTGACTTCTCTAGGGTCGTTACCATACTTATCCTGCAAAGCATCCCCCTGGTTGTTGTACATGGCTAGGCTATCCTGGGCAATGGTCGCATAAATATTGCCCAAATCACCCTTTAGTTCTATTTTCTCTTGATTCACAGCCACGTCAACACCTTCAATCGTTCGATATTGGACCGCCCAGCGGGCTGCTTCTTCTGTAGTTTTGGCTTTAATCTTTACGTCTAGGGTAGTTCCCTGCCATCTTTCGGCTTTCTTGGCCTCCTCTTCTACAATGGCAACGGTGGAACCTTTGGAAATAGCGTTAAACATATCATCGGCAAACTCCAAACCATTTCTGCCATTACCGAAGGACGGACTCATCATATAGGCATAAATGCACCAGAATGAAACTATCATTAGCATTCCCAGAATAAATGCTTTACGATCTCTAATCATTTAATGGCTCCCTCCTTCCGGATTTACAGCCGCGGATTCCGCCCTTAGGGTCGGTATCCCCTTAATGAAGGCCAGGATAATCCAACCTGCAAAAACAAAGACCAAGGCAAAGAAAATCCAGGTACCAATACTGGCTAGAAGTGCACCGGTAGAGGAACTCAAGGAGATATAACCCATTGATGACATCTTTTCCGGTAGTGCAAAAAGTCTGTTCACAAAACCTGCCATAATGGCAATGGCGTAAAAACCACGAATATAGATGCCGGGGACTACCTTGGTAGTGGCTGCTCCAATTTGGATACCCAACAAAGAGCCTACCAACATGCCCATGGCCAAGGTATAGAAAATGTAACCATAAATGGCATACTGGGCAATGGAGCTATAGCCTGCCGTAAAGATAATCTGTAGGATATCGGTACCAACGGTGGTAAAGGACGAAACCCCCAAGCCGTAGACAAACATCGGGAAGGTTAAGAAACCACCACCCACACCCATAATAGCTGCAGCAAAACCTACAATGGAACCACAAAAGGCCACAAACCAACCGGAGATTTTCCGGCCACCGGGAGTTAAGTCTTCATCGAAGGTAATCATGGGGGCCAGGTTGATACCCTGTAATTTTTGGGCTAGGGGAGTTACCCCGCTGGGTCCACCGTGGACATCACCCTGATTATCACTACCTCTCGATTTAATAAAATCATACATGGAGTATACGCCGAGAAAACCCAACATAATAACATATACTGCACTAATCATAAAATCACTAAGGACAGGGTTGGCATTAAACAAGGCTCTGTTCAAAGTACCACCTGCTGTAACCCCTACCCCGGATCCTACCAAAAAGGCCACCGCCAGCGCAACATTAACGTTACCTAGCTTCTTATGAATCACAGTACCCATAATGGCCTTGGCAAATATATGGAACTGGTCAGTACCCACTGCCAGGATTCCTTTCACCCCTAAACTCATTAAGGCCGGGGTAATAATAAAGCCCCCTCCAGCACCAATACAGCCGGTAATTAGGCCTGCACAGACTCCCACGACCATAGATCCGTAAAACATCACTGGCGTAAAGTGAGAAGGTCCATAGGCATTTTTGCCACCAATAAAGCCCGGTAAATCAGCAGCATGTCCAATAGCTGGAATTATTAAAGGTAACAGCATCACAGCCAGAATTAAAAGATGCTTTCTGCTACGAATAATATTATTCGACATTTCTAATTCCCATTTTGCGTGTGCCCTGGAAGCACTCATCAGAGCCTCGTAGATTACTCTCATTGGGCAACCCCTTTCTGCTAACTATTTGTAGTATTAGAAGGTACTTACGGTAATATTACTTTTTGTTTCATTTTCATTCTTCTACTGATAAAAAAGGTGCTTTCAACAGGATCACATTGAACATTGCAAGGACTCTTAGTACTCCCCCCTTATGGTCATTTCGTAATAGGTGCTAATTAATTAGTCCAAGACCATTTCTTCTTCATGCTTGTTTCCCTATCACCCTGCGTATACATAATGTCACATCTTGTCACATTACAGGGAATGTAGCAAATAGCTATTTTGTTAGCAATGTTTTTTCATTATAGCAAGTGAAAAATAGTAATTTTATCCTCACTTAAATAAATATAAACAGCCCAAGTAACTTTTTGTCTGCCTCAAGACATTTAAAAAAACGCATCTTGCCGTAATTTTGGCCAAAATTACTCATTTTTCGCAAAATGCTTGACACTAATTTATTCTTCCCCACGTGTTACCTGCATCGAATCAATAAAAAACCTATTGTTGTAGTGACAATAGGTATGTTAAAATAAGCTTTAGATAACTGGATATTTTTTAAAGTCGGGTTGAAACGTGTAGCGTTGTTCAACGGATTTTGGACTATCAGGGGGGGTAGTCAGCATTTTGTGCTGACTACCCCCCCTTTACGCTTCAAAATACCATTGGTTACGTTGTCTACAGGATTTGACCAATCCATAAATCTGCGACCGTAGGGCTAAATGCGAAGGTATCTTGGCATTTAATTCACCAGCGCTTACTAAGGCCTTCTGTCTTTGGCGCTGGTTTTTAATTAGTTTAAATTTCTGATTGCTTAAGGGGGGAGATCCTTTGAGTTTGATGGAAGTGGTTGATACAAGGGAAAAGATCCGTAAAAAAAATCGCACCAATAATCTGCGGTTGATTTTACGCTTGCTTAAAAAACACGGGCAAGAGGGTGTCACGGTTCAGCAAATGGCTCTAGCCTGCGGCGTTAGTGAGCGTAATATTTATCGTTACCTCCAAGAACTAAAACAATTGGGGTTGCAAATTGAGAGTTATAAACCGTACCAGCCGGGAATAACGGGATGTTACTATAAATTAAAGGCACCTCAAGAAAAAGATATTTCCTCTGAGGTCTTAAATTTGGTCAGCTTAAATCAAGCGTTGCAAGACTGCTATCAGGTTCAAGACAGTATTTTATTTATGAAAAAAGTTATTTTATGGCGTTTAGCTATTCGATATGGCATTCTCGTGCCATTACATTGGTAACCTAATAGTAACGCCCAAGGGAGAACCCTTGGGCTTACTTGGTTAACTCTTACGATGATATTTTTCCAACAGTGCATCCAGAGTAGCTTCCTTACCACGGAATTTTTTATATAACACCGTAGGTCTTTCTGTTCCACCCTTAGAGAGAATGCACTCTCGAAAGGCCTGGGCAGTCTCTTTGTTACACACTCCCTTTTCCTGAAAGGCTTTAAAAGCATCCGCTTCCAAAACTTCCGCCCATAAATAGCTATAATAGCCCGCTGCATAGCCACCCGAGAAAATGTGTGTAAAACGGGTACTCAAAAGAGTTCCTTCCACAGGCTTTAGTAGCGGCGGGTGACGATTTGCTTTATTCTCAAAGACATCTACCGGCTCACTAACCGGAGAAGTTATGTTATGCCAAGCCATATCCACCATGCCACTGCGTAGCTGACTTAGCTTGCCAAAAGCACTGTGAAATGATCTCATTTCCTTAATTTTTACCAGTAACTCCTGAGGAATCTTTTTACCACTTTGGTAATGAACCGCAAATAGGTCTAGGAATTCCCGTTCATAGGCATAATTCTCCATAAATTGAGAAGGAAGCTCTACAAAGTCCCACTCTACATTGGTCCCGGCCAACTGGGCATAGGTAACATCGGAGAGTAAATTATGGAGGGCATGGCCAAATTCATGTAAGAACGTGGTTACTTCCGTCAAAGTCAGCAAGGCCGGTGAAGCAGCCGTAGGTCTGCTGAAGTTGCAAGCTACACCCACCTGAGGCTGTACATCCAAACCCTTCATTTTCTCCTGAGTTACTAATGCTCCACTCCAAGCGCCTCCGGCTTTACCAACACGCGGAAAAAGATCTAAGTATAAAATCCCTAGGAACCTCTGATTAGCATCAAAAACTTCGTAAGCTGTTACATCCGTCTGATAGACCGGAATTTGCGTATTCTTGACAAATGTTAAACCATAGAGTTTGCCCGCCAGCTTAAAAATCCCCTGTTGAACATGCTCCAGCTTAAAATAGGGACGCAAAGTCTCTTCACTGACAGCATATTTTTCCTTTTTAAGCTTTTCTGCATAGTAGGCCCAATCATAGGGTTGTAGTTCATCCTTCAGCCCAGCCTGCTTGGCGAACCTTTGTAGCTCCACTACATCTTCCTGGGCGGCAGGCAACAGGGCAGTATATAGTTTTTCTTGAAAATCATTAACCACCGTTGGTTTTTCCGCCATTCTTTCTTCCAAAACATACTGTGCGAAAGTAGGGTACCCCAAGAGTTTGGCCAGTTCCAGTCGGAGATTCGCTATTTCTTTAATAATTTTTCCATTATCCCTTTGATTTCCCCGAAAGCCTTTGGAGTTATAGGCTTTATATAACTGAGCCCGCAGTTCACGGTTGTCTGCATATTTAATAAAGGCAATAAAGCTGGGTTCCTGTAAGGTAAATACCCAACCGGTAAGCTTTTTGGCCTTGGCTGCCTCTGCCGCTGCTGCAATGGCTGTATCCGGCAACCCTTGGAGTTCTTTTCTATCGGTAATATGCAATTGATAAGCATTCGTCTCTGCCAGAACATTTTGCTCAAAGGATAATGACAGTTCGGATAGCCTATTGGTTATCTCCCGATATCGTTTCTTCTGCTGCGGCTGTAAGTTAACACCGCTGCGAGCAAATTGTTGATAGGTATGATCCAGCAAGGTTCTCTGCTCAATAGTAAGCTTACTGCGATTGCATTTTTGATAAACATCTTTAACCCTGGCAAAAAGCGGTTCATTTAAAGCAATATCATTGGCATACTTCGTCAGCAGGGGAGTTGCTTCTTTTATTACTGCCTGCAAAGCCGGCGTGCTTTCGGTATTGTTTAACCAAAACAAGATACCGGTAATCCGGGACAGAAAACGCCCACTCCGTTCCAGTTCCTCGATGGTGTTAGCAAAGGTGGCCGGAGCCGGGTTACTTACAATACTTTTTATTTCAAGATTTCCTTCGGCAATGGCCTGCTGGATGGCAGGAATAAAATGTTCAGTTTTAATTTTAGTAAAGGGCGGAGTCTGGTGGGGGGTTTGGTATTTTGTTAGTAACGGGTTATCGGTTTCCTTGAATGGCACCGCCATAGCTTCATCCGCCAGGGTTACAACGGAAAGAAACAAGAGTGTGAAAAAAGTTAACAGGTATTTTGTTGCTCTTGAATGTAATGACAATAGCTACCCTTCTTTCTTCTAGTAATTCATTGTTTAATAGCCCATGATCGGGTAATTTGCAACTTGATGTAGTTTATCCCTTCTAAAAGCAAAAATTCTTGATCCTTAACAATATATTTAGAAGTATAAAGAATGATTTTGTTAAATAAAAAGGAGCCTCCTCCGAAGCCCCTTACGGTTAGTACCTTTAACGATCTGGACAATTCCATTGGCAAACAGCCAATATATAGAATAGCAAGGCCATGTGATAGATATAAATTTCAAAAACGGTTAGGTCCATTTCCCTTCTACCTCCCCATTGCATGGCTTCCTAGTAAAAACATATGTCAAGCCTGTTTGTCCTATGTCGGTAGAAAAGAAAAAGCCAACGGCGTAAGCAACCGCCAGCCTATTATTTATCAGCACAGCTATTGGGCAAACTTCATCTTGATATCAACAATTTCCGATTGGGTACCGATGCGGACCGGGGGTCCCCAAGTCCCGTAACCCGAAGAAACAATCACTTGTAAATTACCTTTCGCCAAATAACCATAGTCTATCTCATAAATTCTTTTGGTGATAAGCTGATTGGGGAAAAACTGCCCCCTGTGGGTATGCCCTGAAAGCTGTAAATCAACCCCGTTTTCTCTGGCCTCTTCTAGGGCAACGGGTTGGTGGTCCAAGAGAATAATAGGCTTCTCTAGATCTACTGTGTGCAGTAACTCCTTCAGGCTCTTTCTGGTTTTGTGTGCGTCCTCTCTACCTACTAAATAAACCCCTGCTACCTCAGCAACCTCATCTTTAAGAATCTTGATATTGGCTTCCTGAAAGGTCTTAATCATCTCATCCAGATTGCCACTGTAGTATTCATGGTTGCCCAGCACGCCATAAACCCCATATTTTGCTCGAATTGCCTGTAAGGTTTCTTTTTGTTTTTTGAGAATTGTAATATCCCGATCATCAAAAATATCCCCGGCCAAAAGCACCAGATCTGGCTGGAGGGCATTAATGTCCTGCACCATTTTATCTACGTAGTTACTACCTTTAGCACTATCAATGTGAATATCAGCTAGCATAACCACATGCAAATCGCTGGCTTTTTTAGGAATAACAATTTCGTAGGGCTGTAGTTTAATCTCTTTTGCATGGACAACCCCATAAATAATGGCGATGAAGATAAGCACATAGCAGCCAACAATAAACGGAGTGTTCTTAATAAATAAACCTATAAAAGCCACCAACACCGCGTAATAAAAAAATACCATCCAATAGTTACCAAATACGTTTAAAAATTTCACCCAGCCTAACCTCGTCAATAGGGGCGAGTAGGCCAAGATAATAAAGACTACCCAAAAAGCAATTTTATTTACCTTTAATAGATCCAAAATTTGCCTGCCCACTAACCAATTTAATAAAGTATAGAGAAGAAGAATTATCGAAAATCCCAGTCTCATAACAAACTCCTTTTTTATTTTTCATTTATAGAATTAAAATTTAATTATCTGAGATATTATTATAACCTGAAACGATTCTCCAAGCACAACAATCAAAAAAATGTCTCCGTGAGACAAAATTTACACTGCAAAAGTGATCTAGCTAACACTTTTCTACTAATTTTTTTTCTATAATAAGAATCAAATAAAAGAAGTATTCTTAAGGAGGCTATTAAATGAAACGTAAAGTTATTCAAATAGATCATGATAAGTGTATTGGTTGCGGTCTTTGCACCAGTGCCTGTATGCAGGGAGCACTACAATTAATAGAGGGCAAGGCAACACTGGTTTCTGAATCCTACTGCGACGGCTTAGGCATGTGCTTACCCCAATGTCCCATGGATGCCATTCAATTGGTGGAAAAAGAAACTGAGTCCTTTGACACAACAAGAGCTAACATTAAACTAAAAGCTCCGGCAGAAACTACCTCAGCCTGTGGTTGCCCTTCTTCCCATACCCGAGTCATTGAGCGAGTTGAGGAAACTCCTGTCGCCAACGGTAGTCAAGCATCCCGGCTGCGTCAGTGGCCCATCCAGCTTCATCTGGTAAATCCCACGGCACCTTACTTTAAGGATGCAAATTTACTCCTCTGTGCTGATTGTGTAATGGCCGCCTATGGAGATTTTCAGGAAAAGCTGGTGAAAAACCGGGCTATTGCCATTGCTTGTCCGAAGCTGGATAATACCCAAGGGTATGTGGAAAAATTAGCGCAAATTATTTCCCATAACGACCTCAAAACCATTGTGGTAGCCCGTATGGAAGTACCCTGCTGTGGTGGTATTGCCATACTTCTGAAAAAAGCTCTGGAAATGGCTGGTAAAGAGGTTCCCGTGCGAGAAGTGGTTATTTCTGTAGAGGGAAAAGTGAAGTAAGTATAAGTAAGAGGGACTAGGCCGTTATTTTGGGCTAGTCCCTTTTCTCACGGGTATAATAAACAATTCCCAATGTCCCTGGACCTACGTGCAAACCAATAACAGGACCGATAGGATATATTGGCAAAACTGTGCCAGTCTTTTCTGCCAACTGCTGAGCGAGATTTTGAGCTTCCCTGGGGAAATTAATGTGATGAATAGCGGCCTCTCCCAGCCCTCTTTGTTCTATGTCTGATAGAAACATTTTGCTAATTTCCTGAATAGCCCGTTCTTTCTTCCTGACTTTACTGAGCAAGGCCGTCTTCCCGTCAATCACAGTCAATATCGGGCGTATTTGCAGCAGAGAACCTAAAAGTGCCGCTGCTCCTCCAATACGGCCACCCTTTTGTAAATATTGCAGGGTGTCCGGTACAAATAGGAACCGGCTGCGGTTCATGACAAATTGGGCTTGGGCCAGCACTTCCTCCATCGATTTATCTGCCTTAGCGGCCCTGGCCGCTGCCAGCACGGCAAAACCAAGCTCTAAACAATTTGATCGGGAATCCACGATTTCTATCCTGGCAGAAGGATATTTTTCCAGCAGCATATTTTTAACCATACAAGCGGTGGAATAGGTACCACTCATAGCCGAGGAGAGAAAAATACCCACAACGGCATGGTTATTCTTGATATGGTGTTCAAAAACGTTGTAAAATTCCTGGGGGGCTGGTTGGGAAGAGGTAGGAATGGACTTCGCCTTCGCCATCTGATCATAAAAGCTGCTATTTTCTATCTCTTCTTCCCGCAGGGTTTCTGAATCGATGGTAACTCCCAGGGAGACAACGGATAGTTCATATTCCTCTCGTAAATGGTGCGGCATGTAGGAAGTGCTGTCTGTGACAATTTTAATAGCCAATGATGGATACCTCCCATACTGATACAATTTGCATACATTAAATAGTAAAAAGTATGCTTTCCTTTACCACAAAGGGCATACTTTTTACTATTGTTTTTCTTTTTATCGAAAAATCTTTAGCCCTCGCCTAATGATTTCCACTGTTTTCTGTTGGTCTGTCAATCCTCTGTATTTGAAAATATGTCTGCTAGGTTTATTGATACGTCGGGGAAAATGACCGGAGTTAGAGTACTTTATTCTACATTATACCAATTCTATTTCTAAAATAAAACAAACAAAGAACCTTACATGTTGGATTGATCTACATGCAAGGTTCTACTTATTAAGTATTTGTCTCACCAGACAACTCACTGTGTTATGATCGTACCCCGTTCACCGGTGAATACTTTATGTGCATTTTCCAAGGAAACGATAGCGCTCTGACGCCCAGCCCCAGAAAGGGCAAAGCGAATAGCAGCCTCGACCTTTGGCCCCATACTCCCTGGCGGAAACTGCCCTGCTTCTTGGTACCTCTTGGCCTCAGCAACCGTCATGTGGGGCAGTTCCTTTTGATCTGGCTTACCAAAGTTGATACAAACTCTGTCAACTTCGGTGAGTACTATCAGCATGTCTGCACCGATATCATCTGCCAGGCATTGTCCGGCCATATCTTTGTCAATGACCGCTTCCACACCGGCTAAGCCCGCTTCGCTGCGCACCACAGGGATACCGCCGCCACCCACAGCTACAACCAATACACCTTCATCCAACAGTTTTTTGATCGTCTGCTTCTCGATAATTTCTATCGGTTCCGGCGACGGAACTACCCGTCGCCAACCTCTGCCGCTGTCCTCCCGCATGATATGGCCCTTTTGCTGCATAATTGCCTGGGCTTCTTCACGCGAAAAGAAGGGTCCAATGAATTTAGTCGGCATCTCAAAGGCTGGGTCGTCAGGATGAACAACCACCTGGGTAACAATTGCGACAACAGGAATATCCAGCCCGATGCTGGCAAAGTAGTTACCCATTGTCTGGGCAATGGCGTAACCAATGGCGCCCTGGGTGTTGGAAACAATTACGTCCAGCGGCATGGCTGGCAAAATGTCTTTAGCCATCTCATTTTTTATCAGAATATTGCCTGCTTGCGGCCCATTCCCATGGGTAATGACAATACGATGCCCCTGTTTTAGTAATTCCGCTACGGTTTGGCAAGTTTTTTTAATATTGTTCCATTGCTCATCGCGAGACCCTTTTTCCCAGGACTTTACAATGGCATTACCACCAAAGGCCAGAACAATTGTCTTATCCATTGCTGCCGCTCACCTCTTCCGCCTCAATACATTCGTATAACGCCAGCAGCGCACTGTTGAAGCATTCACGAGGCGGGCTGACCAAACCCGCGCCCACCTGTCCGATCCCTGCTTTCTTATGGGCCATTCCGGTATTGATGATGGGTAGTCGACCACTTTGTACCACCTTACAAATATCAATACCGGTCGGTGCACCACGAAAATCTAGGTTTGGGATGGAATAATTGGGGTTTTCGCCAGTGGTTATTTCATACATTTGCAGACTGTACGCGATAGCTTCCTCTACGGTACCACCGACAAACTGAACGATGGCAGGAGCGCCGCCCATGGCAAACCCGCCAATTCCCATGGTTTCCGTAATGGCGCTGTCACCGATATCCGGATTGGCATCACTGGCCGTAAAACCTGGGAATAAAAGACCTTCAATCATTTGGGCAGGGCCGGTGAACCACCGATCACTAGGACAACCGCTAACTCGGATACCAAAATCCACGCCGTTGCGGGCCATGGTTGTTACAATGCTGGAGTAGGGAATACCATGGGCGGCATCCATGGCCGCTTTGCAGGCTGGCATGGACAGGTTGAGAAAGTAATGATCGTTACTCTGGATAAATTCCAACACTCGGACTGCTACATCTCGGGGAATGTCAGCTTTCAGGAAGTAGGGCGCGATCAGGCGGACAAAGAGACTACTGCCTGCCTTGTTGCGGTTGTGGCATTCATCCCCCATATGAAGGGCCTGGGCAATCAGGCTGCGCAAATCGATGCCGCCGGACAGGGCAAGGGCCGCTTTCATCGCTGGAGCCAACTCTTCGGCAATCCATTTTAATCGGGTAAGTACTTCTTCGTTAAAGGCACCATACCGTAGCACCTTGCCTAAACCTTCGTTAACTGTACAATAGCTGAAATTGCCATGGGTTTGGTTCTGCACCACATGAACCGGCATGGAGGCTGAAATAATCCCGGCCATGGGACCTACCGCACCGTACTCATGGCAAGGGGCAAAGGTAATCTTGCCTGAGCCGGCCAGTGCTACGGCCTCCTCTTCGTTGCCCGCCAAGCCCTCATAGAGTAACGCACCAATGACAGCGCCTTGCATCGGACCACACATTCGCTCCCAGGTGATCGGCGGCCCGGAGTGTAAAATCGTGTACCGGGTCATGCCGGGAATAACCTTGCTGGCAGCATCTATATCCACCAAAATTGGGTTGGCGCTCAGCATGATTTCAACTGCCCGAGCATTGGCTTCCTGAACCCTTTCATTCATTGCTAGCTTATCCAGCGCCTTAAGTAACGCCATATTTCCGCCAGCAGCGGGTTGCCAATCCAGTTGAATAACCTCTACACCCTGTTGCTCCAAATCCTCCTGAAAAATGGAAGTGCCAATGGTAAGGGCTGTTAGCTTTTGTTGGAACAGTTCTTTCACATTGCCCATTTGTGCTCCCCCTTTACGATACGATGGCAGCCGCCAACCTCGCTGCCGCTGCGTTGCTTTCTGCCAAAGTCACACCGGCTGTGGCCAGTTTGTGCTCCTGCTCGACCTTATTCTGTTTGTCACTGCCGGTACCACACACATAAGCAATCATCTTCAGATAACGCCCCTCGGCGGCAGCTAGCTTCCTTGCCTCAAGAATTGCCGGCAAAATAACGCCGGCTGGGTCGCTATGTGCACCATAGCCCAGTACAATATCCAATAGGATAACGGCCACTTCCGGGTCCTTTGCCTCCTGTACCAGCCTGGCTAAACGCAAACTAGGTTCTATCATCGGGTGGGGTCGGCCCACTGTGAAAGTGTCATCCCCTAAGTCGATAAAAGTATGCTCCCGGCTCTCCTGGGGATCAGGCAACCGATACACTTCCTGCTTGGCAATGTTGCTGTACACCGTGCCAACGGAACGTTTCACAATATTCTGAGCCTCATCGCATAATGTGCCGCCGCAATACAAACCACGGACATATTTTTGTCCTGCCTGAAGCTTGGCCTTCGTTGCTGCTGCCAGGATTGGTGTAGCGTCATCTTGGTTAGCCGTAAGGGGTTGCTCCTTTTTGGCTAACTGAACTGCTTGCCACGCCGCATCTTCCAGGCTGTGAGCGGCATAAGCGCCAGCAGCTTCGATTTGAGCCGTATCGCCGTTAATAAAACAGACGACTACGGGTTTTTCTATTTCCTTAGCGCGGTCCAGGATTTTTTCCGCAACGGATTTGGCAGGTGGTTTAGAAACTAATACAATGACTTCCGTCAGTTCATCCTGACCTAGAGCGTCCAAGGCATCAAGCATCATAATGCCGCCAATCTGCTCGCTCAGATCTCTGCCGCCGGTACCGATAACCTGCGATACACCACTGCCAAAACGGTCAATCAGAACAGTAATCTCCTGCAGTCCAGTGCCGGATGCACCCACAATGCCAATGTTGCCGTGACGCACCTTGTTGGCAAAACACAGACCCACATGATTAATGATAGCGGTACCACAGTCGGGCCCCATCATTAGCAGGCCATGGCTGTGGGCTAACTCTTTCAGCATCTTCTCATCCTCGATGGAGACATTATCGCTAAATAAGAGCACGTGTAGGCCATTCTGTAAAGCTTCTCTGGCTTCCCGAGCAGCATGTTCGCCGGGAACGGAAATAATGGCGATATTGGCAGCGGGTGTTTCCTTCACTGCTGAACGAATAGTTGCGGGCCTAGGTGCGTCGGTCTTTTTACCGGTTTTCCTTTTGACCAGCATTTCTTCAGCAGCCTTAATCCCTTCGGTACAAGCTTCTAGACTAGCCGCTTTAATAGCAATCACTAAATCATTGGCACCACAGGACGCCGCCTCAGCTGTCAACATACCTACGCTTTGGAGCAGCTCTTTATTCATGTCAGTTGCCATGGCAACAACCGCTTCCTGCACCTGGGATAAGGCCGTAACCTTACCTGAGAGGGCCATTAAAGTAACAGAATCGTGATAGGAATTCTTTTTAACTAAAACCTGAACCTGTGCACCCATAGTTTCCCTCCTCTACTTTGTTTAGTAAAACTTGGCCTTATGCAAACCTAGTTCCAACCCGGCTGCTAGCCCCACTGCCAAGTCGGTGCCAGAGCTGGAGCCAATTTTCAGTATTTCGTGGACCGCTTGAAGAATCGATTGTTTCTTGCAGTCAGTCATACTTTCCAGGAGGCTGATGACCCTGGCTCGGGCGCGACCATTGGCTGCTAAGTTCAGCATGGCATGGCTTACTGCGGTCGTCCGACTGCGGGCAGCATCGGCCAACTTCTGCCCTAATTCTTGATACACTAAATCAAAAGGCCCTTCCGGCAGATGCCACACCGTGATAAGTCCGGCTAAAAAATCATCCCCTGCTGGCGTGTGCCCACAGCCCAACCCCAGTAAGGACTGCCCAGCTTCGGCTGCCAGGGTATATTGCCCACAACCAAGAAGATCCAGTAGTCGCTTGGCCCTGGTCTTTAACTCCCGGGCAAAGAGGTTCTTCTCCTCACAGACATCAGCATCATAGAACACTTTCATGCCACCAGCAGAACCATGGTGGCGAATGACCTCCCGTAGAACGGTCAAATTTGCCACCAATGCCGATCTTTGGTCGAGCCGTGGAAAGGTCGGCAAATGGCCTTGCCACACCAACGGCGTAGTTATATCTATTGGTACTTTGCCTCCAAAGGACAAACTTTTTCTGTGGGAAGTAACCTTGTACCCTGGCATCACCCCTGCGTCCTTAAAGGTATAACCGTCGGGCAGGCGGACTCTAATGGTCTGTGGCGCATCGTCAGTATGATGGGACACCACTGTAAGTAAATGTCCCTGCATGTCGGTAAAATTTATGGCATGGTCAAAAACACTATGCACCATGCCGAGAAATCCTGGTTTGCCAATCTTTTTTATGATACCGGCATCAACAGACACTGCTTGCAGGATGCTGTTAACCATGGTTCTTCCCTTCCCCAATCTGTTTGTTTGGTTTCTCTACGGAATCTATATTCATTGTAGCAATCAGACAATTTGTTGTCTTCGTAAGCTACCGCCGAATTGATAGGAGCATTATTGTCACCTGGTGCCAAATAAAAAACAGAACAGCTTTTCACTGTTCTGTCATAAATGTCTCCGATTTTTATAGTTCCTTCTTGTGAACTTGCAGGATATGGTAGGCTTTGAGTGCCAGGGACACCTCCATCATCGCCTGCCAGGAGTCGAGCTTGATACCGGCCAACGTCTCGATTTTTTTTACTCTGTATCGCAGGGTATTGTAGTGAATGAACAATAATTCAGAAGCACGTTGGAGGTTACCATTCGCCTTAATGATGGCACCCAAGGTCTCAATCAAGGCTGCACCGCTCTTTGCATCATAGTCGAGAAGCTTGTTGAGCCTTTCTCTACAGAACCGTTCCAGTTCCTCTCTGTCGTCAATTCTGGCCAATAACCGGTAAACGCCTAAATCATCATAGTGCACCACTGTTTGAGATAGCTCCGATTGTTCGTGAATCTGTACCGCTTCACAAGCCTCCCGGAAGGACCTCCCAAAATCCTTTACCTCCGTGCACACTCGCGAGATGCCAATACTGATTCGATACCCTTCTTTATGGGCATAGGTGCTCAGCTTATTTAAGATTCGCTCAGCCAGTTGGCGGGCTTCTCTTTTTGTTGTCTCTTCATGATGGGTAGCAGGTTTAAGAAAAACCGCCGTGATATCTCCCAGATGTGCTACCAGCGTGTTGGCTGGAGTAATGCTTGGTTCCCGAAGAATGGCCCGTTCAATTTGCTGCTGCTGCTGCATCTTATGATCTATACTTACCGGAACTGAAGTGCTAGAAGCTTGGTCTGCCACGATCTCGATAGCCAAAAGCACCAAGGGCAGTTCAGCATCCCAACCATAAACCCGGCCACGCACTTTCATCTCGGTGCTGGAACTGATTCGTCCATCTAATAAGTCGCGTACAAAATCATTGAGAAATCGCCGTTCCATTTCTTCAACCGCTCGTTTTTTCTGAACGTCCAGAGCTAAGGCTACCGCCGCCTGCTCTACGGCAATGGCGCCAATGGACAGTAGCTGATCATCCTTTTCCCCAACACAGATATAGCCAAAAATCTCCTTACCGGCCTTGACCGGATGAACAAATACACTTGAAACCGCATCGCTATCCTTTACGGTGTACCGAACTGGTTCATCGACACTGGTAAAGCCACGTTTCTCCTTAAAAGCCGGCAGTAGCTCCCTAAATAGTTTGTCCATGCTTTCACCCTTAACGGACGTAACCAATACCTCCATATTAGGGTTCGTGAAAACAACTGGCAGTTTTATTAGGTCTGACAATGTTCTCACCAGTAAATCAGACCCAGCACCACGCAGTACCAAATCAGTCAAGCTGCGGTGGATTGATTCACTGTATCGTAACAAATTCGCTTGTTGATGCAGAATTTCGCTCAAAATGGTATTTAATATTTTGGTAAAGGAAGGTTCTTTCGGCAGCTGGAGAAGGGGAAAATCCAGTGCATTAGCTTGCTCAATCATCCGAGAGGGAATACTGTCAATATACCGTTCGGGCTTAATGGCAAGCCCCACCAACCCCCGGGCAGCCAGCATGGGAACCAGTTGATCTAGAACGTTCGTGTTGTTGCATATTGGATACGTTGTCGTCAGCAACAACTCCCCGGCTTCCACAAAGGCCGAGATATCCGGCACCTCCATCACGGAGACCGTCTGAATGACCCGGTCAAGTCCGCCAGCTCCGGCTGCCACTTGTACCTCTGCCAATTCGGGGAGTGCCAGCGCCTGCCGGATTGTGATTCCCATTTACAATCACCTGCCAACCTCAAATATTCTTATCATTCACACATTTCCATAAAATCATTTTTCCTACTGTTTGTCAATGTGTTGGCACCAAGTGACAAACAGACCAGGGTAGTTTCGGCGTGAAGTCACGAAGACAAAAAATTCTGACCCTGTTATAATAACCCTAAAATTGGCGACAAACTCCCTACGAGATGACCAACGCAACAATTTCACAGAAAAAACGAAGGAGCTAAATTGATGAAAACTGCCCTATTAGCGGTCAACGGAACACTCATGCGAGATCTCGAACTCAATAAAAATCTGCTGGATGTGGGAGCCACCTTTGTCCGCGAAGACCAAACGGCTGCTTGTTATCGTATCTGGAGTATTGGTGACCGACATCCGGCTATGCTTCGCACCCCCGGTGAAGGAAATAGCATTGATTTGGAAATTTGGCAAGTGCCGCTTGCCGGATTGGCCTCGGTTCTCCTAAATGAACCACCTGGTCTGGTCATTGGCAAAGTATTGCTACAGGACGACAGCATCGTTTTAGGTGTACTGGGCGAGCCCTTCCTCTGTCAAGACCAGCCTGAAATTACAGCTTATGGTGGTTGGCGGGCCTACTTGGCCTCGAAACAATAACCAAAAAAGAAAGGAGATTGCTTATGTTAAAGACCATTCAGGCAGATCCCTTTGATTTACAATTTGATCCGGTTACAACTGCCCTCATCATAATCGACATGCAACGTGATTTCGTTGAACCTGGCGGCTTTGGTGAGTTACTTGGCAATGATGTTTCTCTGCTGCGTTCGACCATCGAACCTTGCCAACAGGTGCTGGAAGCGGCCCGTAAGGCTGGCATTATGGTCGTCCACACCCGCGAAGGCCATCGCCCTGACTTGTCCGATTGTCCGCCGGCGAAACTCACCCGGGGCGGCAAAACCTTCATCGGCACCCCAGGTCCCTGCGGACGCATCCTGGTACGGGGAGAAAAGGGACACGACATCATCCCCGAACTGTATCCCATCGCGGGTGAACCTGTTATTGACAAACCCGGCAAGGGTGCCTTCTATGCCACCGACCTGCATCTCATCCTGCAGACGCGGGGTATCAAAACGCTACTTTTCTGCGGTGTCACAACGGAGGTATGCGTAACTACCACCCTCCGGGAAGCCAATGACCGTGGTTACGAATGTATCGTCCTGGAAGATTGCGTAGGTTCTTATTTCCCAGAATTCCAAAAATACGCCCTGATGATGATTAAGGCCCAGGGAGCGATATTTGGCTGGGTTTCCAACTCATCCAAAGCCATCGCCGCCCTCTCGGCCTAGGCCAGTCCTTTATTACCCTATGGAATTTTATACATTGTGCAAAAATTGGTTGTAAAGCGGAGGTAGTATTTATGTCAAATCAACAAATGCGTGCCCCACTTTGGGTTCACGGTGATTGGAATGCTCTCTTTGGTCTTGGCACGAACAGCATATTAAACCTCCTGGTAATGACCGGACTCTTACTCTTTGCCGTACAGCTACCTGCTGAATTGGTGTTTGGGCGCATCCTCCCAGCAGTGGGCATTATGCTTTGTGCCACCAATCTCTGCTTCGCTTATATGGCGAAAAAACTGGCGGAACGAACCGGCCGAATGGATGTCACCGCCCTGCCCTCAGGTACCAGTGTACCCCACATGTTTATCGTTTGTCTGGTCGTTATGCTGCCCGTTAAGGCAGTTACCGGCGATCCACTCTTGGCCTGGCGGGCGGGTATGGCTTGGGTTTTCATCGTTGGACTTGTTTGCATTATCGGGTCGTTTTTTGCTCCACTTATCCGGCGCATCACTCCCCGTGCTGCCCTGTTGGGAGCCTTAGCAGGTACTTCTCTGGCCTTTATTACGATGAAGCCTTCTATGGAAATTCTTAGTTCGCCAATTATCGGCTTTGTCTGCTTTGCCATCGTTTTTACCGGTTTTTTCGCCAGTTTCCGCTTTCCCGGCAACCTTCCGGCGGGACTAGTCGCCATCGTAGTGGGTTCGGCCATTGGCTGGCTAACAGGTTCCATGTCAATAGCCAATCTCAGCGCATCCTTTGCTAATTTTGGCCTTCATCTCCCTTCTTTAGCCATCGGTGACCTTTTCAAAGGTTTTGACCAAATAGCACCCTTGCTGGTTACGGCAATTCCTTTCGGCATCTATGATTTTATTGAAGCGATGGATAATGTGGAGAGTGCTGCCACCACAGGTGATGAATACAACGAGCGTAGCGTCATTCTCTGTGTTGGAGCCATTTGTATTGCCGGTACCATGCTAGGCAGTCCCTTTGCCAACGCCGTATATATTGGTCACCCAGGCTGGAAACAGGCTGGCGGCCGCATTGGCTACTCCATTGCTACAGGCATCGTCGTGCTTATTCTTACCTGGTTAGGCTTAATGAATGTACTGTTCGCTTTAATACCAATGGCTGCCATTCAGCCCATTCTCATTTACATCGGTGCCCTCATCTGCGCCCTAGCCTTCCAGGAAACACCGAAGCGTCACGCTCCTGCAGTGGTTCTGGCCATGATACCGGCCTTTGCCTCTTGGGCCGGTGGTCTGGTTAACAATACTCTGCAAACTGCCGGTAAATTCCCACCTTCCCCGGAAATGGTCGGTTCCCTGGCGCAAAATGGTGTTCTCTTTGAAGGGCTGGTTCACTTGGGTGGCGGTGCCATTCTGGCCGGACTCATTTGGGGAGCGATTACTACCTTTATCATTGACAAGCAATTTAACAAAGCCGCTGGCTTCGCTCTCTTTGGCACGGTAGTATCCTTTACGGGTTTTATCCACGGCGAAGCGGTAGGTTTAAATCAGTCTCCCATGATTTCGTTGGGTTACATCTTCCTGGCTGCCACACTGGCACTCTTCCAGGTTGTCGAAAACAAAAGAATGATGAAGGAATCAGACACAACTGGGTCCCTGGAAATTTAAAAACACCCGTAAAAGCCAATTAAATTGCCCGTAACGGTAACTCTATTCTGAAAAATAAATAAAAAGAGGGATCGCCCAGAACATTGGGAGGTCCCTCTTTCGCTTTATACAATACTAATTGTAGATATTGGATCAAGCCTTGACAACCCTGTGTTTATTACAACCATTACAATGGTATCCTAACGGTAGTAGCTACGCCATTTTGCTCATTGGCCAGAGTGATCTGGCCTTGATAAATCTTTAAAATTCGCTGTACAATGGCCAGACCCAAGCCAAACTTACCTTCCCGTCCTTTCTGGAAGGGTTTGAAGATTTCATTTACCAGGGTAGGTTCTACCAGGGGACCATCATTCCATAAATGCAGCAGGGCTTCCGTTTTCCCACTGTTTACACCTAGGGTTATGGTTAAGGTGGATACCGCATAGCGAAGGTGATTTTCTAAGAGATTTTCAATCATCACCCGGAGTGTATCTTCATCACCCTTAACGATTACCGGCTGCAGGTCTAACTGACAGGCTATTTCCGGCCGCTGCAACCTTAAGCGCTGGACGATTTTCTCAACTAATGGTTCGAGCTGAACATCTACAAGGGTTGCCTTTCTAGTGGCCAGATAATCTAAGCGTGTTAAGTAAAGTAATTGTTTAATCAGCTTTTCCAGACGTTCTCCTTCTTCGTCGATTACCTGGATGCTGCCATTCAGGTCTCCCTTGGGGTAGACTCCATCCTGCATGGCCTGGGCATAGCTGCGAATCACCATGACCGGTGTTTTTAATTCATGGGAGATATTTTGTAACATCAATTGCTGGGATTCATCCTGCTTGATCAGTTGTTGGCGCATACTATCAATGGATCTAGCTAACTGCCCAATCTCATCGTTTCTTTGGATATCCAGAGGTTCATGCCAATCGCGGTTGGCAATGCGTTTTACATGCTGCTCCATGATCGTAAGAGGTCGCGTAAGGTAGCGCACAATCAGCAAAGAAACAAACCACGTAGCCACCAGAGCAAGCCCCACATAGAGCATAAAATTAAACAATAATTCCTTGACAAATCGATCTTCCTCTGGTTTTTTGAGAAACATAATTTGGTACAGAGGACGTTCATAGGCTACATCCCTGGAAATGACGTAACGAATCGGAATTTGCCCATTCTTGCTTTCGTATAGTTTTTTAGCCCTTTTTTGATCCTCAGCATTTTTCTTTATTTCCTCTAAAAAAGAGGGATGAAAAACTGTCTGTGCCTCTGCGGGCAAGGTGGTGCCGTCTTCCAGCATGATAAAGCTGCGGATATGAAAGCCTCGGTCATTTAGAGGTTCCTCCAACCGATTAAGCGGTTTTTCACGGGGTGGCTCCATCAGGTTGTCGGTAAAGAAACCGCGCACCAAGGGGGGCGTAATTACGATGACGCCCAAATATAATAACAGGCTAACGGCGGAAATACCCAGCCATATTTTTACGGTCAGTGATAGATTTTTCATTTGGTCAACATCCTGTAGCCATACCCATAAATAGTTTCAATGCGTAACTCCGGCAACTTCTTTCGTAACCGCCTGATCAGGTCATCCACTGAGCGGTCTGTACCAACGTAGTCATCTCCCCAAACCCAGGTAATAATCTGATCCCTAGAAAGGGCCTGCCCCTTATGTTTCGCAAAGATCAGGGCCAGATCGTATTCCTTTGATGTTAATTCAATAATATTCAACTCTTTACGAATTTCTCTCTTGCGGTCATCCAAAATATAGGGTAAGAGATCAAGCAAGGTGTTTTCAATACCTACCGGCTTATCATAGACCCTTTCCAGCACTCTCTGGGCACGAATAACTAACTCTCTAGGGAGAAAGGGTTTCGCCAGATAATCATCACTGCCCATTTCCAATCCCATAATTCGGTCGATATCAGCATCTCGGGCAGATATAAAGATAACCGGTACCTCTGGGGAATCCTCTTTAATGCGCCGTAATAATTGGTAACCATCTATATCCGGGAGCATAATATCTAAAATCCAGAGATGGGGTCGTTCATCAATCGCCTGCAGGGCAGATTTACCGTCGCAGAAGGATTTTACATCCCACTCTTCTTTTTGCAAATAAGACGTTAAGAT
>CAMKDG010000024.1 GCA_946411205.1 uncultured Desulfotomaculum sp. | reverse complement strand
CTCTAAGAATGTTCATGAAGATAGCCGCAATGACCGGAGTATTGCTGGCAGGCTTCAAAACCACCGTGTTCCCTGCTACAATGGCTGCGGCAGTCATACCCGCCATAATAGCTAAGGGGAAATTCCAGGGTGGAATAACAACGCCTACTCCAAGGGGCAGATAAACCAATTCATTTTGTTCTCCGGGTATTCTAACCAGGGGTTGAGGACTGGCCAGACGATGCATTTCCCGGGCATAAAACTCTAAAAAATCAATAGCTTCGGCCGTATCTGCATCTGCCTCAGCCCAATTTTTACCTGCTTCATAAATCAGCCAGCTGGAAAGTTCATATTTCCTTTCCCGCATGATAGCTGCGGCTTTAAAAAGATACTCTGCCCGTTCCTGCGGTTTTACCTTGGACCATTTGCCGAAAGCCTTTTCAGCACTACTAATAGCCAGCTCTGCCTGTTCCAGAGATGCTTTAGAAACATAACCAACCACTTGCTCACTCAAGGATGGGTTCAGAGAAGTAATTTTCTCTTCGGTGTAAATTTCTTCACCATTAATGATCAAGGGATAATCTCCCCCGAGTTGAGACCCTACCTCCTCCAGTGCCTTTTTAAAATGAGTAACCACCTGTTCATCTTTTAGATCGAGAAAGGGTTCATTTACAAAATCACTTACCATATCGTCACCTCATGTTTAGTATTAGAAAAACCGGTCCTTGCTCGCAGTAACCTTTAGGTTATGCCCAATAGGATACGCCAAGTCTTTAGACGTCGGCATAAACCTTAGTTTTTCTTATACTTCCTATCATATAAAATTTTTATAATTTCTGAAAGTGCAAATTAAGCCCGGCAAACAGTTTTGCCCAGGGATTTGCATAGTAGGCTAAGATCTTTTCTTTTATTTTGTACCACATAGATGCCAGGACGCGGATAATCTGGTAAATGCAAATACTCACCTAGCAGCTTATTGATAATGACTTGTCTGACAGTTGATACAGATAAGGCTCCGGGGTAATAAAAAGAGACCCGCATATTTCTTCTGCCAGAGATTTTTTCTTCTCTGACCAGGATTCCTTCATCGGCCAAGCGAGAAAACTCAAAGTACATATCAAATACTTTGTCTGTAATATCCCCCAATGCCCTGGCAATTATTTTTAGCTCTTCTTCTCCTTGTGTGTAGCAACCAGCTACCTCACCGGGTTGAAAGGAAACCAATAATTTTCCTAACTTAATCAAGCTCAACCCACCTCTTTAGAAAACCGAGCTTGCTACTTACCCATGATCTATATAGGTTATGACCTTCCGGATACTCAAAAAATAAAGGTGTTGGCAAGTATCCTTGAAAAGGAGCACAAACCAACACCCTGTTTAGACACAGGCAGGTATGGCTCTCCTTTCCACAGGGGAGGCTAACCAGTTTCCCAGCTAACCCTAACG
Organism: uncultured Desulfotomaculum sp.; assembly: GCA_946411205.1. Taxonomy (GTDB): domain Bacteria; phylum Bacillota; class Desulfotomaculia; order Desulfotomaculales; family Desulfotomaculaceae; genus Desulfotomaculum. The sequence goes on along the minus strand of CAMKDG010000024.1, from coordinate 35,504 downwards.
GCCATAGCACCATAGTCAGCACTTGCAGGTAATATGGCTCGGAGAACAGTCAAAACACTATATCTTTATATAAAAACAAAAAACCGCATCAGCGTGCGGTTAAAGACATAGCTTAATAAAGCTACCATCCTTTCCACACGGGAGGCTTATCCGTTTCCAGATAAACCCTAACGGCCACAGCAACCATAATCTACTATCACAGGTTACAGAGCTCGGAGGTAATAAATCTATTATAAAGCTATTCTATGGCTATCTGAATAATCCTTCATTTTTTGAAAATATTTTAATTTTTTAGAAAACTCCGCACAGGGTAACGGCATCACTGGCCTTGCTCAATTACCGATTAATTTAATGATTTTCACTTAAACGCTTGAATCGGCTTACCTTGTTGAGCGCTCTCACCTGATACCTTTGATCCCGATAACTAATTACGTTCAAACAACCGTAGTCCTGGCTCAGGCAAAAAATGTTTTCCAGAGGTATGCCCAATAGATGACAGAGAAGTAAGCGGTTGACACCCGCATGACCGGTAATTAGGATATTCCCGGTGGAATTCTCCAGAATATGCTGCCACTTAGCCACAACCCTCTGGTTACACTGGTTAAAACTTTCTCCCCCCGGTGGACAAAAATTGACGATATCCTTACCCCTTTGGTTAAACTCATTCGGAAATCTGCGGCGAATCTCTTCAAAGTATCGTCCTTCCCACTCCCCCAGGCAAATTTCCCGCAATTCCGGGCAAGGGGTGGGGACAAGGCTGTGTTTACCGGCAATGATTTCAGCCGTCTCACGGGAACGCTGTAGATCACTACAAAAAATTTGGCTTAACCGAAGGCAACTAAGCTCCTGTCCCAACCGCTTGGCTTGGATAACTCCCTCTTCACTTAAAGGCAAATCAATCTGCCCAATAAATCTTTTACCACCTTTAGACTCCAGAGCACCGTGTCTGATTAAGTAAATCATTCTTTGTTCCATCTTGATACCCCTTACCCTGTCCAATAATCTTTTCCAAAGGAAGCTCTATCACTCTTTCTATGGCCAGCTGAATCCTTTTCGCCCGATTCAATCGCTCGATTGCCGCATTAAAAGCAGTTTCTTCGGAGGAATATTTCCGGCAGATTTCCTGAAATCTTTGCTCTAGCAGAACCGGTTGATCGTCTTTTACCAGCTTATCCGCTAGATAAACGACGGAAGCTTCGTTGATAATTTCTTCTTCCAATAATGGCAGGTCCATATGGCTGGCAACAATGTCAGCCACCCTAGGATGCCCCAGTTCCCGCAGATGCTGGGCACCCACCTGGGCGTGATCCCTTTTCTCCCGGGCGATGTCGTGCAGCAGAGCGGCAGCTAAAATTAGGTCTGGGTCCAACCGATACCCCGCCTCCCTTAAAGATTGGGCTATCTTTTTTGCCACCTTTGCTACGGCCTGGCAGTGTCGGGCAACATTAGCAGGTACCGCTGCATTTTTTAGTAACGCTAAGCAATCCTTTTTTGAAGGAATCGTATCTCTGGGCGAAGCCTGACAAATTTTTTGATAATCGTCCGGCGTATCCATATCCAGCAGCACCCCCTGATCAGTTACCTCAACATCCCTTGCCTCTGCTGCAAATTCTTCCAGTAAAGTCCGTAGGCCGCCATCCTTTTCCCAGGCCAGAATGGCTGCTTGATAACCGGCGGAAATCAACGGCGGGTGGCCTCGCTCACCCTTGAAACAAGGATAAATAATACCGGAGGGACAGCTCTGGTAAACATCTACTAATCTGTCAATAGTCGCGGGTCGAACCAGTGGAATATCTCCGGGCAATAAAAAGAAGGCCTCTACAGAAGCTTTGAGGCTACTGACCCCTGCCTTGACCGAAGAGAACATCCCACTGGCGTAATCGCGGTTGCAAATAATGGTAACTCCCATGCTCCTTAGCACAGGTGAAAGTTCTTTAGCCCGATGACCAACCACAACGCTTATCTCTTGAATACCCGTTGACCGAAAGACACGCACCGAGTTCTCAATGACTGTGCTCCCCGCCAGGGGCAAAAGAGGCTTAAAGGAACCCATCCGGGAAGAAAATCCCGCTGCTAAAATAATTGCCCCGATGTTTTCCCGTTGACTCATCGGCTTTGTCCTGCCCGAATTTTAATGAGTTCCGCGGTAATGCTAACCGCAATCTCCTCCGGTGTCTCCGCCTTAATTTCTAACCCAATGGGGGAGTAAACCCGCTGCAGATCTGCTTCTGTAAAACCTTCCTGCCGCAGCGCCCGGTAGATGGTGTCCCGCTTTTTCTCACTGCCAATCATACCGATATAACCGGCATTGGTCCGGAGAGCCTGGGCCAACACGGCCTTGTCGTAGGCATGTCCTCTGGTAACAATGATCAGATAACTATCCCGTTCTACCTCCAGCTCTTTAAATGCCTGCTCAAAGCTTTCCAGAACCAGCACCTCATCCACCGACGGGAAACGCCCGCGGTTAGCAAATTCCTCCCGGTCATCCAACACGACAGTCCTAAAATCCAGGAAGGTAGTGAGTAAGGATGCTTTCTGTGAGACATGCCCTGCACCGAAAATATAAACCGTACCATAGGAAGTGATAGGCTCTACTAGGAAGCGTTGTCCCCCTAAGGTGACCACCTGTGGGTACCTGCCCGACAAGTTGGCAAACTTCTCAATCCACTCTGTTGGTCCGGTAAAGGTGCCGGTAATAGAATGATCTTCCTTAATCAGAAAGGTTTGACTGTTATCCGTTCCTTCTAAGGGCGTTACCAGTACCACTCTGCGTCGATTTTCGATAGCCTTCACCATAGCCTGATAGACTGGTAGCAGTTGCTCATTGGTTGCATCAAGATGTTCAACCAGCACTTCCAACCTCCCACCACAGATCATGTCCATCTGCCCGGCTTCACTGCCCGTAAGGTTAAATTCTTGCTTTACCCTTTGTCTAGTCTTAAAAACCTCCACCGCCAATTCCTGAACCTTGGCTTCCACCAATCCTCCTCCAATGGTGCCCAGCAAGGATTGATCGGGTAGCATGATCATCTTGGCCCCGGCGGTACGCGGGGCTGAGCCGGACTGAGTTAGGATGGTGGCCTGAACAAAACTTCTTCCCTGTTCAAGAAAATCCAACATGGCTTGATATAGTTTCTTCATCATGATCCCCCGTTCCCTTAGGTCTTTAACGCCTACCTTGCGCATTTTGTGTGCATCGCGCCACGAGCGTTTTATCAAACGCCCCTCAGTCGGGGATTGAACCCACCACTAAGGAAAAATCGGTTTATCTCCTACCGAAAGAGGCAGAGGTCTTAGAGGTGTTTGATAAAACGTTTGGCGGTGGTGCTTGGCAAAGCCCCTCCCCTAGGCAGTATTTCCAAACAAATTTCCAAACTCCCCTGTCTGGTTGCCCGTTGGATCGTTGGCACAGTATCTAAAGCGGCTCGAATGACTTCCTGCACACCGCCCTTCATCCCATCAGCCATTTGCACCCCAATGGTTAACCGCTCCTGCTGGTTAGTACGGGATAAACTGACTGTGAAGTTTAGTAAGCCGGTCACCGAAAAAAGGGCTTCATCCAATTCCTCCAGGCGCAATCTCCCCCCTGCCAGTTGGCAGGTTCCCGCCACCCGGCCTTTGACTTGTCCCATTCTTCTTAACCTACTGCCACAGGGACAGGGTTCTGGGATAAACCGAGCCAAGTCTCCGGTACGGTAACGAATGAGGGGCATCCCCCTTCTGGTAAGGGTAGTAAAAACCACTTCACCCTCTTCACCCTCCGGCACTATTTGACCCGTGTCTGGATTGATGATTTCAAAGTACAAATCTGCTTCCCGCAAATGATATCCTGCCAGTGCGGCACACTCAACCCCGCCCCCCAATCCCATCTCCGTCATCCCGTAGTGACTAAAGACCCGACAACCCCAGCTTTGCTCTAACTCGCGGCGAATTGCCCAGGGAACATAATCGGCACTTAAAAGCACACTTTTTACAGGGAGGGGATACCTTGCCAAAGCCAACACCTGAGTAGGAATTCCCACCAGGGCATTGACCCCTTGTTCCAAGATAATTTGCCGTGTTTGATTTGGGTCTGTCAGCAAACCGTGCGGTATAGCTCTAACTCCCAGTCGCGCTAACCCCTGTGCCAGCAAATCGCCTACACTGCCCGGAAGCTGGCCGGGCAACAGGATGAGCACGGTGTCCCCGGGTCCTACCAAGGTAGACATGCCGATCTGAAAAAAATCAATGGTTAACTCCTGATCCTGTTTGGTGAAGTACAGTCTTTTGGGTTCTCCTGTGGTACCTGAACTCGTCAGGGTAACCACCCGGCTAATCTCATCCTGGGAAACGCACAAAAATCTCAGGGGGTTCTGGCGGATATCCGCCGCTGTCGTAAAGGGCAGGTCTTTCATCGCCGCTAAATTTACCAGCGTTCCCCGCCCGCCTAATTTTTTTCGATAAAAGGAACTATGTTGAACCGCTATCTCTAGGGTCTGCCGCAATTTTTGCAGTTGATATTGCTCCAGGGTCTCCCGGTTTAAGGAACTACCGCTAAGGCCCAACTTATGGGCCAGCCAGTTTTGCAGCGGGGTTATTTTCATCTCTGCTTCACCTGCCGGTACAGAGCCTGTCCCTGGCTGTCCGTTAAATTATAGGCACAGAAGGGTATCAGCTTGCGATCCTGTGACATCACATGGATACAGCAATCCTTCAGACGTTCCAAATCCAGATTCCAGGCATCCTGGAAAGCCATCCCCGAGATACTGAAGGAATGGGTCCGGGCTCTTTCAATAAAGGCATCCCAAAGGTCAAAGGCGCCCCCGGTACTGCCCACGGCAACCGTTCGCACCTCCGGCGCAGACCAATACTTGGCCACAAAGCCTCTGGCTTTGGCTGCACCAACCTCAGCTTTTTCTACAGTACTACAGCAACCCTCATGCTTGGTCCAAGGCCGTAGTTCGCCGCTGGGCAGCAAGACGAAATTACCATGAAAGGAGCAAAGGGCATTCTCGCACCCCGGAGGTTTAAAACTTTCCCTGGGAATCTTGCCTTCACTTTGCCGCTCTATTTCCCGAATCACCTCCGGTATGGTGATGCGGTCGCGGTCTGCCGGTGGTTCTGGATAGCGCCCAAAATAGCTTACCGGTTGGAAATGAATCCCCCGCACGGTGGGTAAATAATTCAAGGCCAGCTCAATCATGGCTCCGATATTATGTACATTTACGCCCGGCACCAGGGTGGGTACCAAAACAACCCCCAACCGGTTCTCTCGGCAGTGCTCGATAGCCCGCAGCTTTTGCTGTAAGATGGCCTTACCCCGTAGGGTTTGATAAATAGCCTCCTCGGTACCATCAAACTGCAGGAAGACAGAGGTTAAACCAGCCTCTTGGCACTGCTTAACAAAGGCGGGTTCCTCTGCTAACCGTAAACCATTGGTGTTTAGCTGAATAAAATTAAAGCCCAGTGATTGGCCAAGGCTGATGATCTCCGGTAAATCATCCCGCAGGGTGGGTTCCCCGCCGGATAGTTGAATATTAAAAGGACCACCGGCCAACAGAATTTGTTCAAACCAGCCCTTGATGGTGGCTAAATCCGGGTCTGTTGCCGGATTTGCACCGGCATTGGCAAAACAATAGGTGCATCCCAAATTACAACGCTGGGTAATCTCCAGCAGCACCGTGCAGCTATGCTGTCGATGGTCTGGGCAAAGTCCACAATCAAAGGGGCAGCCTCGGGAGACCGTTGTAAAACACTTTTTGGGCTGGGAGGGTAGTTTAGGCCTGGCCCAGCTTTGATAGGAGGGAAGTCCTTGCCAGAGCAACGTTTTGGTGGGGCCATGCTCCGGGCAGTCTTTTACCAAAAAGACCTGGTCCTTTTGCAAAATCCTTTGGGCGGGTAACCGCCGCAAGCAAAAGGGACAAACACTTTCGGTAGTGCTTAGAATCGTACCCTGTTCGCTCATCGACTTCCCTCAGTTGGATCAATCCCATGGTGGAGAAGAATTTCCCTTACCTTATCGTAGGTGTCCATGACGATCTGGCCACACTTTACGGACACAGCTTGGTATTGTAGCTCGTCCCCCAAAATATCGCCGCAAGTAAACCCGCCATATTCCGAGCTTCCCCGTGCTTTAAACCAGTCAACCAGTTCAGCAACCATAACCTGAAACTTCTCATGTTCGGCAGCATAAAGTCCCAATAAACAAGCTCCACCGGTTAAGGCACCACAGGTTTCCCCGGAAAAGCCCATACCACCCGCCAGCCCGGCCATCGCCCGGAGGAGGTCTGCATTACTTTTCCCCTGGGCCTCTAGCCCCAGTTGTAATAAAATCTGACTGCAGGAAAAACCCTGTTGGGACAGCTCAAACATACGAAACATGGTGTCCGACATAGCAATTATCTCCCCTCTCTTTGAGCAATTAACAGGTAATAGCCCGGCTTGGCCTTTTTGATGGTCTCTTGTATCCCGTTCCCATCAAAGGTCTCGGAGTCAGCCTGCTGCCAAAAGTTACTCATGGAACCGTGCGTTAGGATCAGCTTCACCACCAGTTCCTTTAAAAGCTCGGAATGATCCTCCCAGATAACGATCTTAAAACCCGCCAAAGCCAGCATGTCCTCTAACTGCTCACGCCCCAGGGCGCCGGTAATACAGCTAACCAGCGGCAGTGTCCTAAGTTCTGCCGTGGCCTCCGGATTTCTGGCATAAATATCCGTTACGATCAGGATACCGTCCTTCCGTAACACACGGCAGCATTCTTGGAGGACGATTTGCGGATGATCCGTTACCGATAGGGAGCATTCGGCAAAAATCCCGTCCATTTCACCAGAACCAAAGGGTAAGTTTTCACCCACAGCCTGCAAGAGGGGCAAATTCGGGCTTCTTTGGCGTCCTTTTTCTAACAGCAGTTCCGATGGGTCCACACCCACTGCCTGTAAGTGGTATTTACTTCTGAGGTATTCAACGGTGGCACCGGTGCCACAACCAATATCCAAGACCCTGGCCCCTGGCGGTAAGGCACAATGCTCCATGGCTCGATCGGTTAGCTGAAAGCCACCGGGCCTAATGCTATCGCCAGTCACTTGTCGAACAGCATTCCCTTCGTAGATGCGGCAACTTTTTGCGCTGGACATTTTGTTTACCTCCGCTATCTTTACTTGTCTTCCAGGGCCTTTTCCACCTCCAGCATTTTACCGGTGGCCAATTCTTCGGGAATGTACACCAACCCGCACTGCGGACATTTCGGCAATTGAATGGGAAATTTGCTGTTGAGATACGTTACCTCAACGTTGCCCGGTTCCATCACAATACCGCACTTCATACATTCAATAACCTTTTCTGCTCCTTGGCCTTTTCCTTGACTCATCCCTTCACTTCCTTATTCATCGCCAGGCGGAATTTCCATTCTGTGGGAGTAGGTATTATAGATCCTAAAGCCCTCATTCTCCGGCTGATATTCTACCCAGTAGGTCACACTGACCGGCCGATAATAGGCCAAGTAATGGCCACTGTCGTGATTTAAAAGTTTTTTGCCGGTTCTCTCGGCATGTTCAATTACTTTTTGGATATCTTCCACCAAAATAAGGCGCTGCTCCATGACTTCCTGAACATCCTCGGCAATCCATAGTTTCATCGTGGCAAAGGAATTTTCTCCTGGCACGGTCTTCTCTCCCCATAGCTCTTTCAGCAGTTTGTTTTTCAGTCTAACTCTGTTTTCCCGTCGCTGGGAGTACCCGGGACCACGTCTGGCAGGTGCTGCCGGATTGGCTTCACCATAGATTAAATCCAGCAGATGATAGGTTCTTTTGCCTTTGCCAGCAAAATTGTCCCGGCAAATAGCACAGTAGGCCACATAATCGGCAGGACTTTGGTTGATACGGCGCTTCATGACATCATCCGCCAGCCCCTGGTTAGCAAACTTCATTAGTCCACCATAGCCACAGCATTCCGTCTTAGCACGGCTGGTTGGCAGCTCTTCTATCTGGCAGCCCAACTCCCGTAAGATTTTTCGTACTCGTTCTTGAAGTTCTTCCTCCTGTCGGGAGGTACAAGCATCGTGCACGGCAACCCGTGCCGGTCTCTCTGCACCGGCGACCTCCGGCAAGCCATATTGATCGTATAACTCCCACAGAGAAACCGTTTCCATCTCCGGTAGATGCTTCTTAAACATTTGGCTGCAGGTGGAACAAGCCAGAATAAGACGCGGCCTGCCCATTTCCTCCCACTGTGCTTTAGTCTGCTGCAGTTCGCCGTCAAACACCTCTGTCCGTCCAGACCATTCTGCCGGTGCACCGCAGCAGCGCAGCATCAGACCTACTCCGCCGGAAAGTCGCTCGGTTAGATAAGCATAGGCCCGTTCCACGTGGTTTGGAGCAGAGGCACTTAACTGACACCCTGGAAAAAAGAGATGACTACTAGAAGTATGTCCCGGCTGGTGGCGAGTCAACACACACTGCTCGCCATTACTGAATTCCATATCCCGGAGGGGGAAATCATGGGCGGAGGGGGGCATTTTCCCCTTGCTAACCATCTCCTGCCGGGCCAGTCCACATAGTTCACCCAGATGGAGACCTTCCGGGCAGACCTCCTGGCAGAGACCACAGAGACTACAGGAATTAATCAACGTATTGGCTTCATGCCGCCCCTTAATCATTTTTAGATTATGGTTGATTTGCCGGATATACTTTTTCGGGTATCCTTTAAAATGAGTTAGGTATTGACAAACCTTAACACACTCTAAACATTGGCACTGGATACAGCGGGCAGCCTCCTGCATCGCTTCTTCCTTACTGTAAACACTGCGGTTAGGGTCCAGCGGTACCACTGGCAAAGGCTCTACCCCAACAATACTGGTGAAAAGCCGCGTCTGAAAGGCCCCCTCGTTTTCACGGGCCGCGGTTAGGGAAACGCCTTGCAAATAGCGATCAATGGAAATAGCCGCTCTTCTACCATCTGCCACAGCACCAATGGGCGAAACGGCTCTTCCTTTATCCACGATTCCTGCTGCAAAGACACCCTTTTGTTCGGTGCTCAGGGTAACGGGGTCAATGGTAAATTGAGCCAACTGCTCCGGACACAGGTCACTCAGGAACACCGCATCGCAGTCTTCGCTTACGGCAATCAGGAAAACATCCTGACCTAGGGGGATATTTAATTGAATAGTTACTCCCAGTTGCTCCAAGACAGCCAGGTCCTGAGCAATTACCGACTCGGGTAAGGCATCTGCCCAATTCTGGTTGAGGCTTTCTCCCAGGGTACTGCCGGCTGCACAGAGAGTTACCCGGTACCCCTTTTTCGCCAGGTCATGGGCAGCCGTTAAACCAGCTAGCCCATCCCCCAGCACAGCCACCTGCTGTGGTTTTTCGGGCGCGGGAGTCAGCTTAGGCAAAGAAGCGGCCACCTGCTGCACACAGACTTTTTCCAGCGCAGCAATGGCGATGGCATCTCCGGCCTCCCCCCGTTTACAGGCACTCCGGCAGGGCTGATCACAGATATGGCTGATAATCCCTGGCCAGGGGACAGACTTTCTATATATATGGAAGGCTTCAGTAAAACGTCCGGCTTTGATTTCCGCCAGCATGCTTCGTACATCCACATGAACAGGACAGGTTGCGTTGCAAGCCGGGGGATGCTCCTGAATACACTTTTCTTCAAATTCCATAATCTTTTTGTGGTCCATGTCTTCCCACCTTATATCAATAAGGAAACCTAAAACGAACTAAAAGCCGAAACTATTTAGTCCGTTTTAAGAAAATCCTTAGATCATTACTCTTGATTAGAAAAACCTTGGCTTGTGTACCTACCTGTTTATGACCGTTAGAGTATGTCCTAGCGAGTATGCCAAGTCTTTAGACACTGGCAGAAGCTTAGTTTGCCTTATGCATGTCGGAAAGTTTTACACTTTCCGACATGCCAAATTATTTTAGAACGCAGGATTTTTAATAGGACGCTTAACAACGGGAATTTCTTTACCCTGTAGGCCAGCCAAAACTTTTTCCGGTAAAGCCGGCAGTTGGGTAATCCGTACGCCGCAAGCATTGTAAATAGCGTTAGCAATGGCAGCGTGGGGAGCGGTCAAGGGCAATTCACCAACGCCGGTTGCGCCATGCGGACCAAACTTACGGGTGTGGTTGACATAGATGATCTCCAGATCGTCTGGAACATCCTTGGCGTAGGGAATACCACAAGCACGCATGGTGGTATGTTTCTTGAGATCTTCGAAATCTTCGGTCAGTGCCAGGCCAATGCCCTGGGCTAAGCCACCATAAATTTGTCCATCCAGTACGGTCTTGTTAATGACCTCCCCAACATCCGCCGCTAAGGTCATCTTCACTACCTGTACCTTGCCAGTCTTGGTATCCACTTCCACTTCGGAGAGGAAAACGCCATACATATAAGTGGCAAAGGGCTTGCCTTGACCCTTCTCATCACAAGCGGTGCAATTATCGGCTGCCGTGCTCCACTGGCCGATATACTTCAGCGGGATATTGCCAGCCACCGCTTCATCATAGGACATGTAGGTTCCATCGTCCTTCTGCAGAGCCTTCACCAGTTGTTCGCAACCGTTGACAGCCGCATTACCAATTACTAATTGAGAACGGCTGCCACCGGCGGGTCCACCGGCCGGAGCCACGTTCATGTCGTTGGTAACCAGTTTAATTTGTTCCGGCTTAATACCCATTGGCCGCAGGGCTTCGTGAGAGGTAGCCAGCAGTCCCATATCGGCACCCTGTCCATGATCTTGCCAGTTGGTGCTAACCTGGATTCTGCCGTCTGCCAGCAGTTCTACCCATACCTCAGCGCCGTCTACGCCGTCCAGACCACAACCATAGGCCCCGACAGAAACACCCACACCGCGCTTTTTCTCCGGGGTAGAAAGCTTCTTGGCATTCTCCAAAGCCGCCTGATACTTGGGACGAATGGCATCAATTAAAGCTTCCATTGAATAGACTTCGGGTTCGTGACCGGAGGGGTTGGTGGTACCGGGACGGTACGCGTTGATATAGCGTAGTTCCAGCGGGTCCATACCCAATTTCTCGGCCAAGACATCCATGAGAGTTTCGGAGGCAAAGAAGCTCTGGGGTGAGCCGTAGGCCCGGAAAGCAGAACCCCAACCGTGGTTGGTGCACACGGTATAGCCGGTGCCACGGATGTTAGGAATGCCATAACCGGCACCGATGAACTGGGCGCCCCGGAGGGTCAGAAGATCGCCAAACTCGGAGTAAGGACCGTGATCCACTGCCCAGTTGCTTTCCATGGCGATAATTTTGCCATCCTTATTAGCACCGTACTTCAGATCCACAAAGAAGGGAGACCGTTTGCCGGTGTAGGTAATTTGCTGGTAATAGTTGAAGTTTAAGAATACGGGCTTACCGGTGGCCATGCAAGCTGCACCCACCAAAGCTTCATTGGTGGGACTGAATTTAAAGCCAAAGGTGCCGCCCACGCCGGGGAACTGGGAGAGGAACAAGTTTTTACCTGCTTCCATACCAATCCCTTCCCCAATCATCAGGGCATGCAGATCCAGACCGATGCTCTTGGATAAGATTTGCAGGTTGCCGTTGCTATCATAATAGGCAGCAGCCACGTCCGGCTCGATGGGCAGGTGAGGTTGACGACCTACGAATAAGTCTTCCATGGCTACCACAACATCGGCTTTTTCCATCAGCGGTGCAGTATCTTCACCCTTTTCAATGGGTTGCTTATAGTAAACGTTAGGAGTGCCAGGATGGATCTCGATAGCATCCGGTTCCATAGCAGCAGGAGCACCCATGTAAGCCGGCAGCACTTCCAGTTCCACTTTAACCTTCTCCACAGCAGCCTGGGCATTTGCTTCGGTATCAGCGCAAACAATGGCGATGGCGTCACCAAACTGGAACACCTTTTCATCGCATAGGATCGGGCGGTCATAGCTATCCCCTTTGTTGCTGGGGAAGTTCAGGCCGTTGATCCGGTTTTTACCTTTAATATCCTTATGGGTCACCACTTTATAAACACCGGGCATTTTTTCTGCTTCACTGATATCAATGGACAGAATTTTAGCGTGGGAGACCTGCGCTTGTACCAGTTTCAGTTGCAGAGTACCGGCGGGCATCTCCAGACCAAAGTCAGCACCATACTCGATGGTACCGGTAACCTTGCCCACTGCGGAAGGACGGGGATAATCGGTGCCCAAAATCTTACCGTCGGCGGGCATCTTAAAGCCTAGGTCCTCTACAGAGATTTCACCACGCATCAGTTGAGCCGCAGCCATAACAGCATCTACCAGAGGTTTGTAACCGGTGCAACGGCAAACGTTATTATGTTTCTGGAACCAATCCCGAACCTCTTCCCGGGTGGGACTACCGTTTTCATCCAACAGAGCCTTCGAGGAGACAATAAAGCCCGGCGAACAAAAACCACACTGGGCAGCGCCATATTTAACCCAAGCCAACTGCAAAGCATGCAGGTTGGTGGGGGTACCAATGCCCTCAATGGTGGTAATAATGGATTCATCAGGCAGACGCTTCATCTTGGTGGCGCAGGATAAAACTACTTTCCCATTGAGAATCACCGAGCAAGCACCGCACTGGGCCTTACCACAACCAACCTTGGTACCGGTCAGATGCAGTTGCCCGCGCAGCACATCTACCAACAAAGCTTCCGGGTCGGTAATCAACACGGTATTGCTGCCGTTGATATTGAGCTTCTTTTTAATCAATTTCCTACACTCCTTCTTTATTTTATTTAAGGCCTCAGACCCTAAAATTCGCTAAAACCCTTTACCAAAACCACAATCCGGATATCGACACTCCGGGCAGTTAACACAAAGACCTCCATGACCTAGGGCAACAATGTCCCTGCGGGTAATTTCTTCCCCCGCCATAATGCGAGGCACCACCAAATCGAAAATACTACTGCGACTATACATGACACAACCAGGTAATCCCAGCACCGGCACCTTGCCGAGATAGGCCACCATAAACATTGCCCCTGGTAAAGTAGGTGCCCCGTAGGTAACAATACGTCCACCAGCAGCCCTGATGCCGGCCGGAGTTACATCATCCGGGTCCACAGACATCCCGCCGGTAACTGTAATCAGCTCAGCCCCCTCTCGCAATAATTGATTGATGGCATCGACAATCATCTCTATACTGTCAGACACAAAAATCTGTCTGAAAACCGTACTTCCCAAGGCTTCTATCTTTCTGGTTACCACCGGCCCAAATTTATCTTGAATGCGCCCATGGTATACTTCACTACCCGTGGTGACAATACCGACTCGTTTCGCTTGAAAGGGTTTAACCTCCACCAGTGGGTAGTTATTTCGACATATTTTTTCAATGTTCTGAATCTTATTGGCATTAATTACCAGTGGAATAATTCTCGTGCCCGCCACTGCCTTATTTTGATTAACGATCTGATTGGTATGTAAGGTGGCAAACATGACTTCTTCCATCTCGTTAATACTATAAAGTACTTCTGTGTTCACCTTAAGAAGTCCCGAATAGTTGGCAATCAGATTGACTTTCCCTTCCTTGGGCTCCGTAAGGGTGATGCCGCTACCAGCAGCACTGCTGGCAATTCTAATGGCCGCCTCATCCTCATGCAGCAGGTCCTTATTCACTTCCCATACATACAGATTTTGCTTACCGATATCTAGTAATTTGGGGATATCTTCCTGCCTCACCACATGGCCCTTTTTAAATGCCCTCCCTTTAAATTCTCCCGGAATAATCTGGGTAATATCGTGACAGAGAACCATGCCCACCGCCTCTTGAACCGGCACTATTTTCATAACCTATCCCCCTCTTTATAGTAGAAAAACTTGGCTTGTTACTTTTTATGCCCTCAGGATATGCTAAATCTTCAGATGCTGGCGGAAACCTAGTTTGCCCTTATGCATGCCGGAAAGCTATCCTTTCTGACCTGCAAATAAAAAACCAGGGTGCTGTCGAAGGCTCAACAGCACCCTGGTTCTACCATCCAAGGTTAAAACTGTACTCCTTTCCACAGGGGAGGCTTAGTGGTTTCCCATTAAACCCTAACGGCCTGGGTACCTTAGCAGTTGCCTTAGACCTACCACAGGCTCGGAGTTGATTTTAAGTTTAAGAACGCTTAACCATTCACTAAAATCCGTCAGCCAACCAGACCTAATTTCTCTGCCAAACCGGTAACTCTTTCATTTTCCATGTTATAGATAACAACCACATCATCTGCTACTTCTATCTTTAGCTTGATCGAGTCGCTTTTAGCAGGATCAAAACCCATGTAATAAAGCAAATTAGTATAATTACCTCTGGTTGTATGTATTACCAAATCACCGCTGGCGTTAAGGCCATAATCAAATAAGTAAAGTTTGCAATTGTAGTTATTTTTTAGTTTCACTTTTTGCTCATCAGTAAGCGATTTTAACGCAACGCCCCCGAGGCTTTTATGTACGATTGCCATCATCTCTTGCATTGTCAAACCTCCACGATCTAAAATAGCTTTGCTAGAAAAACGAACAACCAGATCTCCGAAAAGCAGCAGGTCTGGCCACTAAGCCAAGCTGTGCTCCTTCCCACAGGAGAGGTCAACCAATTTCCTCGGTAAACCCTATCAGCCAGTCGATCATAGCCAAGGCTTTAGATCAAAATAGCTCGAAAGACATGTTGTTACGTTATATAGCAAAATTCGTACCAATTCAAAATGTTCTTAATTAAACCAATTTACCATGAATTCTTATTAATAAATGTTCTATTTTGGGATTGTTTTTGTTTGACTGTTCCAAAAAGATATAATGTTAGACAAATAACATAGTTACGTTATTTATTATAGATTTGAATGTACTATTCTCTAGTCAACTTTAATATCCCTTCCGAAATCCCAGTAAATCAATGAAGGAATTTCCATTTTCTAAACGAAATAAATAAAACGTAAGAATATTCTATTATTTTAAAATACCATAAGGTACTCCGAGCTTACGAACCTTCGCTAGTTACTATCATGGTGCGTAAGCCCTAGGGTTTGTCTGGAAACGGACCAGCCTCCCGGTGCGGAAAGGAGAACAGACGGTTACCTTAACCGTGTACTTTTCTTTTTTATTGGCACAGTACACGGTTTTTATTTTTCTTTAGGGGGTGAAAACAAGCTAACAAGCAAAGTCCCTATTATTGGAAAAACAAGGAGGTTACCACTTTGAAAAGGAACATTGTAAGGTTATTCGGTACCGTTGTTTCCCTCACACTACTTTTCTCTTTCGTTGGCTGTAGCAGCCAACCCGCTAAGGAAGAGGCTCCTAAAACATCTGCCAAAGCAACCGAACAAATTCTCATGGCCTCTACCATCGGTCCCATTGATGCTGGTATTGTTGCCGCTTTAGAAGATGCTTTCGCAAAGAAAACGGGTATTAATGTACGTCACGTTGGCGCAGGCACCGGAGAGGCTTTAAAAATTGGCCAATCCGGCAGTGTTGATCTGGTGATGGTACATGCTAAGGCTCTGGAAGAAAAATTTGTCTCTGAGGGATATGGCACTAAGCGTATTGATTTAATGTATAACGACTTTGTCATTATGGGACCGGCTGAGGACCCTGCTCAAATTAAAGGTTTAAAGAATGTCAATGAAGCACTACAGAAAATAGCAAAAACCCAAGCTCCCTTTGTTACCCGGGGAGACAACTCCGGAACCCATGTCAAGGAGAAAGAACTCTGGCAAGCTGCTGGCATAAAACCAGCGGGTAATTGGTACATAAAATTTGCCAAGGGTGCTGAAGGCAATGCCCCTACCCTAAAATATACCGATGAGCAAAACGCCTACACAATGATGGACAGAGCCACCTATCTAACCCTTAAAAAGGACCTGAAACTACAGGTGTTAGTAGAAAAAGATGAAAGCCTGCTAAATTACATTAGTCTTATTCCTGTAAATCCCGAGAAATTCCCTACTGTTAAACATGATTTAGTAATGAAGTTTGTTGAATTCGCCACGGGCCAAGAAGGACAAACCCTCATTAAAGAATTCGGTACAGCCCAATATGGCGAACCCCTTTTCTTCCCCAATTCTGAGGTAGGCAAAAAACTATAAAAGTTAACCCCTAAGCGATTAAAACTGTCGCTTGGGGGTTAACTTTTCGTTCACAAAACCTTAGCTCTGGCTGCTGCAGCAATCGGTCATTGCCAAGGTTTTACTTTATTTTGCTTCCACCAGTACAAAGGTATTGCCATACGGGTCAGCAAAGGCAGCCTGTATTCCCCAGGGCACTTCCTCTGGTTCGCTTAAAATCTGCACGCCCCGCGCCTTTAATGTTACTACCTCCTGACGGCAATTGTCTGTGCCGAAAACCCACGCAGAGACCTTACCAACCTCTATGACGCCCGGTTGATTTTTAACCAGGACAATCTCAAGCTCCGGCTGCTGTTTGGCACCCACAGTTAGAAAACGAAAACCCTCACCAAATGTATTGTCTTTACGTACTTCCAAACCTAATTTTTCTGTATACCATTTTAGAGCCTCGTCGTAATCGCCCACTGGTACAGATACGTGTAAAAGCTTAGTAATCATCTGCTGTCCTCCCTAGCCCTTGATGTTCTTATTGTTATCTCTTTGCAGGACCGTTATCCCTTCGTCAGTTCACTGTTACATTCTTGATGAACCACGCGTCTATTAAGTAGCTAACAATATAGACGTCAAGGAGAGGATCTAGATGAAGAAAAAGTTGTTTCCGTTCGTGCTAAGTGCTTTGCTGTTGTTTCCTACTACCGTTTTAGCTCAGACTCCCTTTACAGACGTAGCCGGTCACTGGGCCGCCACTGAAATTGAAACAATTTATCAAAAAGGTTACCTGAAGGGTGTCAGTAATGATACCTTTAGCCCCAATACACAAGTAACTAGGGCCGAATTGGCCGCCTCTTTGGACAGGATCTTTGATTTTAATTATGATAACTTGAAATTTGTCAAAGCTCCCACCGCTACGGATTTTTATGATGATATTCAAGCTGGACAATGGTATAGTGATGTTATCTTAAAATGTGGTTTAAACGGCGTCATTGCCACAGAGAATCGTAAATTTAACCCTGACCAACCGGTGACTAGATTGGAAATGGCCAAGGCGATTAATAACTCCTTTAGGGCAAAGAGTTTAGGGGTTGTCGCCACTCTGATGTGGCCTGTCTATGCTGACACCCAAAATCTATCCCAGGAAGACCAAAATGCTATCAGCCTTATTTTTAACACGGGCATTATGAAGGGTAAGGACTCCCAACAGTTTTATCCCCATGACCCGATTACCAGAGCAGAGTTGGCGGTTATCTTGAATAGAACCCTTAACACCTTGCAACACGCTATCCCGCTGCGTGAGACACCGGCCTCTGAACAAAAATCCGATGTTCGGGGAGAAATAACGGAAATCATCACCAATGACAAGCAAGAAACAACCGGTCTTCGCGTAGAAGGCCAACTTGAAGAAGATACTACGTATGATCAAGCCATTGTAAAAATTACTGAGGATACCTCATTGATGAAGGGTGACACTGAGATTTCCCTGTCAGATCTAAAAGAAGGAACCAAGGTGGAAGTGGAACTTACAGGCCCCGTAGCAGAATCCTATCCGATCCAAGGAACCGCTAAAGCCATCAGAGTGCTGGAATAAACGATTAACCCATTACCCATCCCTTAAAACCGGGGGTGGGTAATTTTTTGTGGAAATACTATTGACATTGACGTTACGTAAATCTGTATAGTGATCTTGTCAGGAGGTGAGGGCATGGAATATACCGTGCAAAAGCTAGGTCAGATAGCAGGTATCAGCACCAGGACACTGCGATATTATGATGAAGTAGGACTTCTTAAGCCGGCAAGAATTAATTCTTCAGGATATCGCATTTATGGTCAAGCTGAGGTTGATCGACTGCAACAGATTCTTTTTTACCGGGAACTGGGTGTGAGCTTGGAAAGCATTAAAGAAATCGTAACCGCACCTGCCTTTGATGGAGCAAAGGCACTAAGAGAACACCATGCAAAGCTTCTGACCAAGAGGGAACAATTGAATTTGTTGATTGCCAATGTTGAGAAAACAATTGCTTTAACAGAAGGGAGAGTTACCATGAGTGATCAGGAAAAATTTGTAGGCTTTAAGCAAAGGTTACTTGATGATAATGAAGAGAAGTATGGTCAGGAAATTCGTGCCAAATACGGTGACGAAGCTATTGACAAATCAAATGCTAAAATAAAAGGTATGTCCCAAGAACAATATGCAGAGCTTACCAGGCTTGGCCAGGAGGTTATAGAAACACTCCATGCTGCTTTTAAAACCGGTGATCCCGCTGGCGAACTGGCTCAAAAGACAGCGGAGCTGCACCGTCAATGGTTAAGCTTTTCCTGGGATAGCTATACCAAAGAAGCACATGCAGGACTTGCTCAAATGTATGTGGATGACGAAAGATTTACCGCCTACTATGATGCCAAACACCCCGGAGCTGCAGCCTTTTTAAGAGATGCGATTCTAATTTATACCGGTATGAAAGCATAGCAAAATGCCGTGTCCTATGAACATCCTTCGTGGACACGGCATTTTACTAAGGCAAAGCAAATTACTTTTTAGCATCTATTCTGTGGCAAAGGGTGTGTCTAACAATGCCCGGGTTTGGTCCGCAATCTGCAACTTTGTTGCTATTTCTCTACCTGCATTTTCTACCGCAACCAAATAAGCAGCTACCGCCTCTCTTATTTCTTGTGGTGGATCAGATAAATATTTTCCCCGGGTTACATAGATCTCTCCCAGTGATTCCGTTCTCATATTCTGGGTAAATCTTTTGTACCAATGTGCCAGAACAGCAAAGGTTTCCTTGTTCGGAAAACCGCAGGTCGATATCATCATCAGCTTTGGCGATTGTGGCCCTTGTTCCTGTTGGGCAGCTACTGCCTGGGAGGTTGCATTGCTGTAGGAATAGGGGTTAGCAACCATGGTCAACCTATCGATAAACATCTTTAACAAACCTGTCATATTTTCACAATACACCGGGGTAGCCAAGATGATAACATTGGCATCCCCCATTTGTGCAATGACCTCGATCATATCGTCATTAATAACACATTGTCCAGGTTTAAACCAGCAGGTAATGCAGCCCGTGCAGTGATTAATATTTTTCTCTGCCAAGAAAATATTGGTCGTTTGTGCTCCCGCTTCCTCAGCACCCTTTACTAGTGAACTTACGATCACATTCGTATTGCCTTTTCTACCTTTCGGGCTGCCATTTATGACAACGATCTTCATCTTTTATAAAACTCCATTCCTTCTTCGGTCAATTTTTCTTCCCACATCAGTTTTAACAAGGCTAAATCCTCTGTGTAATCGGTTTTCGTTTCATCTTTATCATATTCAAGATTTTCCAGTATCTCAATGGTGAAAGCTGTTTCACCAAGCTCCCGCCAGGCCTGTTGTAACTCTCGGTTACGGTGAGATCCATTCTCTAATTGAAACTTGGCACTGTTTATCTTGCCTTTTAAATTAGGCGTTACTTCAATAAAGCATTTATTACCGTCGTTAGAGCGAATCGTGAAAATCCCCATCGGTGGCTTTATTTGCTTGTATTGTTCTTTCAACTCCTTTTTTCTATCCATCAGATATCACCTTCTTTTTTAATAATCCAATATTTTGCTCCATCGGGTGTCCGCTCAAGAAACTTGTAATCAATCAGCAACCTTCTCAAGATAAAGTAATCTCCAAAAGTATGCCAGGCATCGATAATTGCGTTGACCTCTTTTTCGCTGTAAATCCGATCTGCCTCAAATTTGCTGGCTAAATAGGCTAAGACCGGAATTTTGGTCCTGTTTGGTGCAGGAATTTGCACAATTTTGCCAGCATCGTCTAGGAAGACTAAAATGTTAATTTTTTTCATCAATATCCCATCTCTTTTAATATGCTTGCTAAAGTACGTAAGCGTTCCCCAATAAGCTCATCATCATTACTGAGTGCTTGGCTGAATAATTTAATATCCTCGTTAATCTTTTCATTGTCCGTGCATACTGCCACTGTCATGGCATCTCCCTGCAAAGCGACTCTGTCAATCACAGGGTTTTCGGGATCATATAATTTCTCGTACCGATACGCCTCTCGAAAATGAAGTTTTGCTCTACAAACGAGAATCGCCAGGTCAAGCACACGGTGTAACGGTAATTCTTCAGACTGTCTGGACCACTTTTCTCCGGTGTATCTCCATACTTTGGCCGAAATATCTACCTTGCCTCGATCATTCCACTGAGCTAATCCCAGTGAAAGTCCCTTGGCATCTGTATGATAAGCATATCTGCCGTCAACATTTTCATAATTGTCAGAGACAATGACAGGTTTATGCTTTAAAGTCGTTGGTATTTTCATAACCTTACCCCCAAATCAATTTTACTAAACTAGTAATTTACTAAATCATTAATTTAATTTTACTTCCGTTATTGGATTATGTCAATACTTTGGAATAACCATAAAAAGCAAACAACACCAATTATAGTTTGCCTATAAATAAACTATAATTCAAATTGTTTGGGAAAAATAAAAAAAACGCCTTGCGCGTTAGAAAACAAATGCGTATAATGTCTATTGTTGAGCCGAACAATCATTCGAACAATAACGCTTTTCATAAAAAGTATTTAGTGAACCATGCAAAATTATGTAAGGAGTTTTTTAGAACTATGGATAAAACAATTAGCAACAATTCCTCGCCAGAAGTAGGCGAAGCAGCAGTAGCTTCGTCATCGCAACAGTTTGGCAATCCAACGGTATGGCGATCAATGCTTGTTTTTCTCGTACCACTGATACTCAGTAATGCGCTGCAATCGGTAGGCCAACTGGTCGGCAGCATCGTTGTCGGTAGGTGGCTCGGCGTGGACGCTTTAGCAGCAATTTCAGCCTTCTTTCCGCTATTCTTTTTGCTTGTTTCCTTCACCATTGGCATTGGGGCAGGTAGTTCGATCTTAATTGGCCAGGCTTATGGGGCACGAAATGAAGAGAAGATGAAGGCAATCGTTGGGACAACCCTTACTTTTACCTTCCTCCTTGGCCTAGTGCTGGCATTGCTTGGGGGCATCTTCACCCGGGATATCCTAAATTTACTGGGCACCCCGGCCAATATTATCGACACCAGTGTTCATTATGCCAGGATTTTGTTTTGGTCTATGCCAGTTCTGTTCTTATATTTTGCCTACACAACTTTTATGCGGGGTACCGGGGATGCCAATACACCCTTTTACTCGCTCATTGTCAGCACTGTCCTAAACCTGGTTCTGTTGCCCATCCTCATCTTTGGTTGGTTGGGACTGCCAGAGCTTGGCCTTTACGGTGCGGCGTACGCCTCGGTGGTGTCAACGGTAATTACCTTTGTGTTAATGCTTATTTATCTTAGCAAAACCAACCATTCTTTACAATTTGATGCATCTGTTCGGCGGCACCTGCGCATCGACTTTGATATCTTAAAATTACTGCTGCGCCTTGGCATTCCCTCAAGCATCAGCATGATCTTGGTGTCCCTTTCTGAAATTGCCGTTATTACCTTTGTCAACAAATTTGGCTCCGATGCCACCGCAGCGTATGGGGCAGTAAACCAGGTTGTTAGTTATGTACAGATGCCGGCAGTTAGCCTGGGGATTGCTGTTTCTATTTTCGCCTCGCAGTCCATTGGGGCCAACCAGCTTGGTCGCCTTAAGGATGTGGTTCGAGCTGGGATTTGGCTTAACTATGTGATTGGTGGAGTTATCATTATACTGATCTATCTATTTTCCCGGAATATTTTATCTTGGTTTATAACAAGTGAGCACACCTTGCAGATTGCCCATAGCCTCCTTATGATTACACTCTGGAGTTATTTGATTTTTGGCCACGCTCAGATTATTACCGCCACCATGCGCGCCAGTGGAACTGTCCTGTGGCCAACAGTGTTCAGTGTGATTTCTATCTGGCTGGTTGAGGTTCCCGTGGCCTACTATCTGTCCCATTTTACCAGTCTTGGCATCCAGGGAATCTGGATCGGTTACCCGGCGGCCTTCATTGTTAGTCTGGTTCTACAATATTCCTACTATCGATGGTCTTGGAAAAAGAAAAGTATCACCAGTCTGATCCAATAAAAAACCCCCACTTGGGGGTTTTTTTACCTATTAATGCTCTTGCTCACTGAAAATGTGCTATCAAAATTTCTCTTTACAGGTAATTCATAGGTCAATTATAATAACTACATGCTAGGGGTGCCTAACGGCTGAGAGGAGACCAACTCCAACCCTTGAACCTGATGTGGCTAGTACCACCGTAGGGAAGCTTTGATGTGTTTAACCATTAAGAAGCTTACTTTCGGGTAAGCTTCTTTTTTGTCTAAAAGCTTCACCATCACGAATGTGGTTAAGCCCCTAACTGCTACGAAAAGAAAGGGGAAAAGAAAATGATTTATACCACTCAAATGGATGCTGCTAAAAAGGGTATCATTACAGACCAAATGCTTACTGTAGCCAAAAAGGAAAATATGGCTCCAGAAATGTTACGTTCGTTGGTGGCAGAGGGAAAAGTTGCTATCCCCGCTAACAAAAACCATAAAAATCTTGATCCTGAGGGAGTTGGACAGGGTCTTAGCACCAAAATCAATGTAAACCTGGGTGTCTCTAAAGATTGCTATGATCTTACTCTGGAATTGGAGAAGGTAAGAACGGCGGTAGAGTTAAAGACCACCGCTATCATGGATTTAAGCTGCTATGGAAAGACACAAGAATTTCGACGTAAACTTATTGATATGTCACCCGTTATGATTGGTACTGTGCCTATGTATGATGCAGTGGGTATGCTGGATAAGGATTTAAAGGATATCACCATGGATGAGTTCTTTTCTGTTGTAGAAAAACATGCCCAGGATGGTGTGGATTTTATGACTATCCATTGTGGCATGAATAGGGCTACTGCAGAACGGGTAAAACGTAATAAAAGACTGACTAATATCGTTTCCCGCGGTGGTTCACTGCTTTTTGCCTGGATGGAACTTAACAAGCAAGAAAATCCTTTCTATGAGTATTATGATCGGCTACTTGATATTTGCGAAAAATATGACGTAACCTTAAGTTTAGGAGATGCTTGCCGCCCCGGGTCCTTAAATGACTCTACTGACCCAGCTCAAATTGAAGAATTAATTACCCTTGGTGAGTTAACCAAACGAGCCTGGGCAAGAAATGTCCAGGTGATGATAGAAGGTCCTGGTCACATGTCCTTAAATGAAATTGCAGCTAATGTTTTATTAGAGAAAAAACTATGCCATGGTGCACCCTTCTATGTACTGGGTCCCATTGTAACGGATATTGCACCTGGTTATGACCATATTACCAGTGCCATTGGAGGTGCAATAGCTGCTGCTAATGGTGCCGATTTCCTATGCTTTGTAACTCCTGCGGAGCATCTTCGTTTACCAAATCTAGACGATATGAGGGAAGGTATTATTGCAGCACGGATTGCTGCCCATGCCGCAGACATTGCCAAGGGAATCCCGGGTGCCCGTCAGTGGGATAATGAAATGAGTGCCGCTCGTGCAGATGTAGACTTTAGCCGGATGATTTCTTTAGCCATCGATCCAGAAAAAGCCAGAAGGTATCGAGAGGAATCTCAACCTGAGTGTGAGGATACCTGTACCATGTGCGGCAAAATGTGTCCCATGAAAAATATGAAGAAGATATTAAAGGGTGAGGATTTAAGCTTCGTATAAATGAGGATTTACCTAATGCGGGGTGACGCATCATCAATTCATGATGCAACACCCCGTGTCCAGGCTGAATTTGTGGGAATAAAAAATCACCCTTCTGCGTTTGCTATCAATAGTATTTTCCGGTTATTTCCGTAACATCAATGCGGATCACCGCTGTCCCTTTAACCATATTGTCTGGAATTTCATTGTTTACGATATGAGGCGTATATTTTTCCACAATTCTTTTCAGCACAGTTCTTTTTTCCTCGATATCATCCACCAGTTTGGCCATACCGGAGATTATTACACTCTCGTATTTCGTATTTGTATTGCATGGTTTGCCCTGCGGCTCCAGCAGCAGTTCATTCATTTCGTAAACAGAAAAGCCAACTCTGGAATCGTGAGCAATATTGTCCAGCTTTTTACCCTTGGGTAGCCCATGGATAAAGATTGCCTCATCATAATAAACAAAATGGATGGGGTTACTATAGGGTGTACCATCGGGATTCAGGGTTGCCAAACTGCCGGTTTGGGCTCGCAGAAGCAAGTGGTTTATCTGTTGTTCAGTCAAAGGGTGTGTTTGCATGCGGTGTTGCATAATAGAGCCTCCTTCTATGCTGTTTCTTTTTCCCTTCACTATATTGCAAAACCGGCCCCTTTGTAAGAGCCGGTTTTGATAATTTCATAGGATACAGTTGGTTTAATCGAACCAGGCTCGGGATAAAATCTCCACAGCCCTCGGAATGTCCTTCTCCGGCATCATGCCATAGCCCAAGACAAGGGCATGATGCTTATAATTCTGTTTGTTCAGCCAGAAAGGGGATACAGGATATACCTTAACGCTGCATTCACGTGCTTTCCGGAGCAGTTCGTCTTCCTGCTGTCCATCTAAAAACTCCAGCAGAATATGCAAGCCAGCTTGATGACCATAAATTCGCACTTTGTTTCCCATCGTTTGTTTAATTGCACTAATTAAGATATCATGCTTCTTTTTTTGAGACAGACAAATTTTCCGAACATGCTTTTCCCAATGACCATCCGCCATAAACCGGGCCAGAATTTTCTGCTCAAGTAATGGTACGGTACATTGATAGCCAGTAAACCTCTTTTGATAGGCTGTTAGCAACCAGGTCGGCAAGATCATATACGCCATCCGAAGGCCCGGAGAAAGTGCTTTGGAAAATGTACCAACATAGACGACACGCTCATCTTGATCAATGGATTGGAGCGATGGAATTGGCCGCCCGTTATAACGAAATTCACTATCATAGTCATCCTCGATAATAATAGTATCATGCTGCCGCGCCCAGTTTAGTATTTCGATCCGCTTATGAATCGGCATAACGCTGCCCATCGGAAACTGATGGGAGGGCGCAATATGAACCATTCTTGCAGAGGATGTGGCCAGTTCGTTTAGTTCAATCCCATCCTCACAAACCGATATCGGCAAAATTTTGAATCCATTACTTCGGAAAATGACACTGGCACCGTTATAACAGGGCTCCTCCATGGCAACCTTTTTTTCCACATAGGGAAATATTTTTATTATAATTTCCAAAGCGGCTTGTGTGCCACTACAAATTATAATCTGTTCCGGTTTACAATTGACTCCCCGACTGTGATACAAATATTCCAGGAGTTGGCTTCGCAATTCTATATCTCCTTTTACATCACCGTCGCTGTGAACTTCCTGCGCCTCCGGTCCAGCCAATACATCAGTCAGATACTTCCGCCAGAGTTTATCCGGAAAACTCGCAGCATCGAGATTTCCATATCGAAAGTTATATCGGATATTTTCAGTCCCACAATTGGCAGTAACAGCCGCCGCTTCACTGATTGTTGATCGCGCCCTTGCTTTTTGGTTAAGATTAAATTGCAAATTATTGACCACATAGCCAGAGCTGGCCACGTTTGTAATGTATCCCTCCAGCACTAATTGCGCGTAAGCGTTTTCAACAGTATTCCGTCCAATTTGCAGTTCTCTTGCCAGTGCCCTCGTGGATGTTAGCCGTATGCCGATAGGCAAATTTCCGCTAAGAATATCCTGTTTAACTTGTTCATATATCTGCTGATAGATTGGTTTTTTGCTGTCATGATCAATGTGTAGCACTCATACTTCCCCCATTTATTGATATCTGCCACAATTATATTATAAAATATAGAATACGCTGCTTTTCTTACGGTTGAAATGGTACAAAGATTATTAAGAGCGTAATAAACTTATGCGATGGGGAGCTACCGTAATGTCGAATGAAATAATCCGTTGTGGCTGGGCCACCAAAAGTAAATTGGAGCAGGATTATCATGATCAAGAGTGGGGCATCCCTGTTCATGATGATCGGAAACTGTTTAAGATGCTCATCTTGGAGGGGAAACAGGCGGGACTAAGCTGGTCAACAATTCTTGCCAAGATGGCTACCCTTTGTAAGGCATTTGACGATTTTGACCCGTCCATGCTGATTACCTATGATGACGCTAAAGTAGCAGCCCTTTTACAGAATGACGGTATTATTAAAAACAGGCAAAAAGTAAATGCTGTTATCAACAACGCCAAAGCCTATTTTAAGATTTGTGCAGAATTCCATTCGCTGGACAATTACTTATGGTCTTTTGTAAATTATCAGCCCATCATCAATGCGTGGACAAGCCTAGAACAAATTCCGGCCAGTACACCACTTTCTGAAAAAATCAGT
This sequence comes from uncultured Desulfotomaculum sp., assembly GCA_946411205.1. GTDB lineage: Bacteria > Bacillota > Desulfotomaculia > Desulfotomaculales > Desulfotomaculaceae > Desulfotomaculum. Next base: position 9,169 of record CAMKDG010000024.1, on the reverse strand, counting down.
AAGGATTTGAAAAAGCATGGATTTAAATTTGTAGGAGCAACTACGGTTTATGCGTTCATGCAAGCGGTTGGCATGGTAAATGACCATTTGACTTCATGTGCTTTTTACCGAAGTTGTCAGTCTTACCATCGAAAATAAATGAAAGCGGATGCCTCCTTACGGGGTATCCGTTCTTGCGTCTAACCGACTATGGGTCAGTCTAGCAGTTTTTCCTACTGTCTTTTTAACAAGAAGATAGTTGCTCTCTTCTATAAAGTGCTTCATTTTACGGAAAACCCATTTTCTGTAGTGCTGATCGGAAGTTTTTATAGTTGCTTGTGATGACATTGTATTGTAAAAGTAAATGTTTGTGTAGATATTTGCGTCTTATTTAGCATATAATAAAAATAAGAAACCTGCAAAGGAGTGTTTTTGAAATGGCAAATGTCAATATTCGTGTTGATGATACACTAAAAAAGAAAGCTGAAGAAATTTTCTCGGAACTAGGTTTGTCCATGTCTGCCGCCACAAATGTTTTTTACAAACAAGTGGTTAGATGTGGCGGCATCCCGTTTGATTTGCGCATCTCCGACCCTTTCTATTCCGCCGAAAATCAAGCGCGTTTACAAAAGTCTATTAGCGATTATGAAGCCGGAAAGAGTAAACCAATCACAAAGACAATGGCCGAGTTAGAAGACATGGCCAATGAGTAATCTGCTATTCCTGCCGGAAGGTTGGGAAGATTATCTGTATTGGCAGGGGCAGGACAAAAAGACGTTGCGCAGGATAAATCAGCTTTTACAGGACATTTCGCGAAATGCTTTTGAGGGCCTGGGAAAGCCGGAACCATTACGAGGCAATATGACCGGGTGGTGGAGCAGACGTATTGATGATACGAACCGTCTGATATATCGCATTCAAGGTAACGACAATATAGAGATTGCTCAATGCAGAGGACATTACAACGACAAGTAAAAGCCGGTCAAAAGGCACAGGCCTCCTTGCCCCTGCAGAGTTTCGTCCAATGCGGCAACTGTTCCCAAGCATAGCACATGAGCCTTGTCTTCTATAAATAAATCTACAGTTCCGGTTTGGGGATTGGCTTTCCAGCCTCTATCAGCACTTTGTTGCCTAGCAGGAAAAGTCCCTGAACAAACAGCAGCAAGCCGGTGCCCATCAATAGCCATTCAATTTTAATGATGTCTGCCAGTGGTCCGAACATAAGCATACCAAGTGGCATCATGGTACTTGAGATCATCCCTAAAACACCAAATACTCTACCCAGAAAATCCCCCTCTACTTTCTCCTGTAATAAAACCGTAGATGGTGTATTAAAGATCGGCATGGCAATGCCAATTACCCCCATGAAAAATAAATATAGCCAAAAATCAGGAATAACCCCCAGGGCAAAGGTGCAAGCTCCAATAACAAGGCTTGCTAACGTCATGGAGTGAACCTTGTTTTTGAAACCACCCCAAGAAGCCATGATGATGCCGCCCACCATCATCCCGATAGAAAAGGTAATTTCAATTGCCGTTAGACGCCAAACGTCGTTGCCAAAACTACGTGTCACCTGTAACGGTGTTAAAAATGCAACCGGTGCGGCTAAAAAAAAGAATATGGCACAAAACAGAAAGAATTTCTTAACATACTCATGATTTCTGATATACGTGAAACCTTCACGCATATCACTGAAATAGCTCAATGTTTGCTTTTCCAGAGCTTTTGCATGAACAGGCACCTGCAAAAACAAAAATAATATCAGAACCGCGATGGCTGCTGTAATAACATCTATAAAGAAGATTGTTTCGATGGTAGCCATCGTGAGAAGTGCACCACTAAGCATGGGGGATACCAGCATCGTAAGTGCCTGAATACTTCCGTTTGTTGCATTCACTTTAGTAAGCTTCTCCTCCGGTACCAATTGGGGAAGAAAAGCTCCAATGGCCGGTACCTGAATTCCTGCTCCGAGTGCACGTATGGCAGAAACCACAAAAAGCAACCAGAGCGCATTGTATCCCAGCAGAAACAGTATGGCTAACACAAGGGTTGAGATCGCAATCATCGAATCCGCTAGCATAATCAACGTTTTTCGATTATAACGGTCAGCCCATACCCCCGCAAAGGGAGAAATAAAAAAGGTCGGCAGGAAGCCACAAATAATGGATATTGTCATCATGATACCAGACTGTGTTTTTAATGTAATATGCCACATAATGGCATACTGGACCAGGGACGATCCAAAAAGTGATATAGTCTGGCTAACCAAAAAGAGTATGATATTCTTTTTCCAATCTTTATACATATCTGCTAGATTCTCTCCAATCACTGTTATCAAAAATTTTCTTTCCTAATCTAGGCCTGGCGATTACCGTAAAAATAAAAACTGCAGTAAACACCCAGGTGTTTACTGCAGTAAGCATACATAGATTAAAAGCCAATTAAAAGGAACCCTTATGGCCTTAAACTAAATATAATTTTTCCTGTACGTGTTTTTAAACTATTATCTCTTAAAAAGTGCGAACGAACCCCTTGATGCACTTCTAAGAAACTATTAAATTTGATTAGTTTAAAAACACTTACTTCATTTCAGACCTCATTACCTTAATTTATAATACTGGCTTATTGTAACATAGAGCTACAGATTTAACTAGCTTCACTTGTAGAATTGGCACCCGTAAACTGGCTTTGGTAAAGGTCGGCATAAAAACCATCCTTAGCAAGAAGCTCGTGATGGTTACCCATCTCAATAATACTGCCGTGATTCATCACGAGAATCAAATCAGCTTCTCGAATGGTGGATAGCCGGTGGGCAATCACAAAGCTGGTGCGTCCCTTCATCAGTGTTAGCATAGCTCTTTGAATCAACACTTCGGTTCTGGTATCAACGTTACTGGTGGCTTCATCCAGAATAAGGATCGCAGGGTCGGCCAGGATCGCCCTGGCAATGGTCAATAATTGCTTTTGACCTTGAGAAATATTCGAGGCTTCTTCATTGAGCACGGTGTCATAACCTTCGGGCAGAGTCCGTATAAAGTGGTCCGCATGGGCTGCTTGAGCGGCTCGGACAATTTCTTCCTCGGTGGCCCCCACACGACCATAGGCAATATTATCTCGAATGGTACCGTTAAAAAGCCAGGTATCCTGTAGCACCATACCAAAAAGGGAACGCAATTCCCCACGTCTCATCTCCCGAATGTCAACTCCGTCCACCAGGATTTTCCCAGCACTAATTTCATAGAAACGCATTAAGAGGTTCACCAAAGTGGTTTTACCGGCTCCGGTAGGACCTACAATAGCAATGGTTTGACCCGCTTTAACATCAATATTCATGTTCTCAATAAGAGGCACGTCTTCCCGATAGCCAAAGTCCACCTGCTGGAATTTGACTTCCCCACGGGGGAACTGAAGAACCGTGGCATTTTCCGCCTCTGGCTTTTCTTCCACTTCATCCAGCAGCTCAAACACCCGCTCGGCAGAGGCTATGGTAGATTGGATAATATTGGCTATATTAGCCATCTGCATAATCGGCTGGTTAAATTGTCTGGAATATTGAATAAAGGCCTGCACATCACCAATTTCAATTTTATGCTTCATGACAAAAATACCACCGACAACACAGACCAGGACATAGCCAATGTTGCTGATAAAGTTCATGAGCGGAAAGATAATGCCGGAAATAAACTGCGCTTTCCAGCCTGCCTGGTAAAGTTTTTCATTGGTCTCATTAAATTTGGCTATTGATTCATTTTCCCGGCCAAAAGCCTTGATAATTTGATGACCGGTGTACATTTCCTCAACATGACCATTCAAGATACCCAGTTCCTTCTGTTGGGCGGCAAAATATTTCTGAGAGCGTTTGGCAATGAGTACTGTCACCACAAAGGAAAGTGGCAGGGTCACCACCGCAATTAAAGTCATCAGTGGGCTGATGGTTAGCATCATAATGAGAATACCCACGATCGTCACTAGGGACGTTATTAACTGAGTCAAACTTTGCTGTAGAGTGGAACCGATGTTATCAACATCGTTGGTTACCCGGCTTAAAATTTCACCGTGTGTATGGGCATCAAAAAACGCCAGAGGCAGGCTGGTCAATTTTTCATTCACATCTTTGCGGAGATCAAAGACGGTCCGTTGGGCTACCCCGGCCATAATGTACTGCTGTAGATAACTAAAGAAGGCACTGAAAAGATATAACCCGATTAAGATGAGCAGTATTTGCAAAATGTAGTCAAAATCCACCCGGGCTCCGGGCACCTGCTTATACTTCAGCATGATCCCTTCAAATAATTTCGTGGTGGCTTTGCCCAAAATCTTTGGACTGACGATGCTAAAAGCTGTGCTCAGGATAGACATCACGAAGACAAATAGCAGTTTCATGCGATAAGGCTTTAAATAGCCAAGGAGCCTTTTCAAGGAACCTTTAAAATTTTTGGCTTTAACCACCGGCATGCCCATGCTACCTGGCCCAAGGGGACCCCTGCCGCCAAAGCCTCCTCCCGATCCCTTTCTTGATCCATTCCGTTCTTCACTCATGCGATCTCCTCCTCGGCAAGCTGTGAGGATACTATCTCCCGATACACTTGGCACGTATTTAAGAGTTCCTTATGACTGCCCATACCGGCAATTTTACCATCCTCCATCACAATGATCCGGTCGGCATCCATTACGCTACTGACTCTCTGGGCCACCATCAACACGGTGGCATTGGTCGTTTCCTTTTTCAAAGCAGCCCGCAATTTAGCATCTGTTTTAAAATCAAGGGCAGAAAAGGTGTCGTCGAAAATATAGATTTCCGCCTTTCTCACCAATGCCCTGGCAATGGCTAAGCGTTGCTTTTGCCCACCGGAAACATTGGCACCGCCCTGGGCCATCACAGCCCCCAAACCGTCCTGTAGGTCGGCCACAAATTCACTGGCCTGAGCTATTGCGGCAGCCTGTTGAACCTCTTCATCCGTCGCATTCTCCTTACCATAACGGATATTTTCAGCGATGGTGCCAGTAAAAAGCACCGCCTTTTGAGGTACAAATCCTATTTTAGCCCTGAGGTTTTCCTGTGCTATCTGCCGCACATCGACACCGTCGACCAAAACGCTGCCACTATCCACATCGTAGAAACGTGGGATTAGGTTAATCAAGGTCGACTTCCCTACTCCGGTACCACCTATGATAGCCGTAACCTCACCGGGTCCCGCTGAAAAGGAAATGTTGCTCAGCACAGGCTGTTCGGCACCGGGGTAACTAAAGGTAACATTCCGGAACTCCACCAAACCACTTTTATCCTTGGCCAGTTTAGCCCTGGCAGCATCCTTGATTTCCGGTACTAAATCAAGTACTTCGTTAATCCGCACGGCAGAAGCCTCTGCCCGAGGAATCATAATAAACATCATGGAAATCATAACTAAGGAAAACATAATTTGCATAGCGTATTGTAAAAAGGCCATCATATCACCGACCTGCATATCGCCGTGATCCACCCGTAGGCCGCCAAACCAAACGATGGCGATGGTGGAAAAATTCATCACCAGCATCATAAAGGGCATTAAGGTGGCCATTAGCTTGTTTACCTTAATCGCTGTGTTGGTTAGATCGCTGTTGGCTTCGCTGAACCGTTTTTTCTCATGCTCCAGGCGGTTAAAGGCCCGAATAACTCTAATCCCGGTAAGTCCTTCTCGCAGTACCAAGTTTAATTTATCAAGCTTGACCTGCATGGCCCTGAAAAGGGGGACACCCCGCCTGGTAATGAAAAAGATTACCCCCGCCAGGAGCGGCAGTACCAACACAAAAATTAGAGATAGTTCGGCATCTTTGGAGACTGCCATAATTAAACCACCAATACACATGATAGGTGCACTGACCATCATACGTAGCATCATGACCACTACTTGCTGAACTTGAGTAATATCATTGGTGGTTCTGGTAATTAAGGAAGCAGTCCCTAGCCGATTAAATTCATGGAGTGAATAGCTTTCTACCCTTGAAAACACCAGACTGCGTAGATTTTTACCTAAGCCTGTGGCTATTTTGGCCGATAAAAAGCTCGCTGCCATAAGAAACAAAGCACTGGCCGCCGCAAATAAAAGCATCAGTGCACCAATCCTAAGAATATACTGGGTATCGCCTTGAACGATACCTATATCAACAATATCGGACATTAGCGTCGGTAAATACAAATCAGCAATGGCTTGAAAAAACAGGAGTATCAAAACAGCCACTACCGACCAGGTAAATGGTTTTAAGTACCTAAGTAATTTAAACAACTACGATCATCTCCTGTTAGGAATTTATTCTTTCCAGTCTAGCAATCGCCGTAACGCTGCAAGTCCAGCCAAAACCTCCCTTTGTTCCTCATTAGTTGCTTGATGATAACGATTTACAATGCCTGAAAACATTTGCTGAGGCAGCAATTTTAATTCATTTCTACCCAAATCAGTTACAGTTACCTTGGTAATACGCCGATCTTGTTGGTCGGGGATACGTGCTGCCAATCCCTTACGTTCTAATCGATCAACAATTCCCGACACGGTACTATGGGAAAGGCGTACCTTTTGACTTAATTCTTTTACACTCAGATCACCAAATCTAGATAATTGGCCCATAACAATTTTCTGGGGGATGGTCAGATCACTTTGGATGCCCTGGGACTCCAGCCCTTTATGTAGAGCCCGGAAAACAAAAAACAAATTCTCAACAAGCTCCTGCGTAGTTTTATCCTTATCTATCATCATAAATCCTCTCCAAATTACGTTGTAGTACGACGTGTCGCAACACAACATATTATAGGGCTGTAATTTTTCTTTGTCAAGAATCACATTTTCCCTGCGATATACGCAAATAAGGTCCCTTGACTGTTGGCTTAGTCAAGGAACCTTATCGTTAGGAGGATGAACTGTGAAAAATGATTACATCTGTTTAATCGTAAGCTATTTTTTGTAAAGAAGCCTGACAATTACCAGTAAATATACCCCCATGATAGCAGATGATTTTCTCTATCTCATAGGTGAGCAATTTTCGAATAGAATTTTTGGCTTCCGCCAGATCTAACGTATATTGTGGATTGGCCAAACCCAATTGATCATTTTCAATGACTAAGGCATCCCCGGCAAGTAAGGTTTTAGATGCCTTTACATAGAGGGAAATATGTCCCGGCATATGCCCTGGGGTAGCAATAATTTCAGTTCCCCCACACCAGGGCAATAGCTCGTGGTCTTTGACTCGTAAATCAACAGCAACCGGCGTGATTGACCGTAATAACTCATGAAAGTTTTCCGCAGCCGCTTTTTCCGACTCCGGCAGCAAATCGTATAGAGCCTCGGCCTGTTGTAAGCGTAAGGATTTTTCTTTGCCGCTAATATATTTTTCTTCGCTCTCGGATGAAACAATTTCCAGATGGGGGTAGGCACTCTTCCATTCCGCCAAAGCTCCCATGTGGTCAAAGTCATGATGCGTAATGACTATTTTGGTTACTTTACCGAGGTCAATCCCCTTGGCCTCAGCCGCTCCTTTGATGAGCGGTAGAAAATGGGGGTAGCCGCAATCAATTAAAATCAGTTCCTGTTGGTCTTTTAATATCACAGGATAGATGGTATTTACGACATTGTTAAAAGCAAAAGTAACCTCTAACACAATAACCTGATTCAAAGAATCACCTCTTTACACAAAGCGTTCCAGGGCCATCTTTTTCCCTGTAGAAGTTTTAAAATTCTCCTCGATGTATTCCCTCAACTGATCTTGATGGTTTTTTATTTCCATATGTTCAAGATTAGCTAACAGATCTGCTTCCCACTGGATCTGAAAATCAATCCCATCAATTTTAGAAGGTGTATGATGATAACCAACAATATAACAAACTCTCTCAGTCTTTGCAGGATCATAGCCTACCCCTTGTAAGATCTGTCTGGCAATGTCCGGCCCCTCTTTTTCCTGGTAGGCAGCTTCCATTGATCCATATTTTCTCTGTGCTTCAATCGCACCGATGTCGTGAAGAATTGCTACGAGAGAAATCAATTCCCTCTGCTCATTAGGTATGTTTTCACCGGCCATGATAGCTTCTGCATCTTTGAGAACGGTCAGCGTATGGTCTACGCCATAAGGAACCTCTTGGAAAACCTTTTTCATTTCGTTGATGACTTTATCTCGGTACATTTTTCCTCCTGTAATCTTACCGTATTACGAATTATTGACGGCATAAATGTAATATTTATGGCCTTTATCTGCGGCAACCGTAAACCATATTTCTCCGTCTCCTACCATAACCCCTTGGTAGTTAACAAATGTCTTATTCACATCTTGCTGGATAAGTGCCTGTTTAACTTTTTCGTTAAAAATTTGATCATAGTATTTTACAAAATCTGCTTCATTGTTAATTTTTGTTTTTTTACCATCAATAGAAACATGCATTGGATACAGCAGGTATTGTGCGACCTGGCTTTTATCGTCCTTTTTAACCAAACTTTGCAGGGTAGTAAACATTGCCTCAAAAGCTGCAGCATCATCAATTCCGGCAACTTCATATCGGTTCGTAGCCTTTGCCTTTGCAGTACCCTGTAAATAAGATATCCCTGGGTCATCGGCCATTAGATTGACACTGCCCCTTGGATAAAAGACGTTGTAATGGTCTAGTTTGGGGTCAGCAGCTTGCTGGGTGGCTTTCGGGAAAATAAACAGCAGTTCATAATTTTCACCAGCCTGATACACCAGCATATCCTCGGTAGCATACTGCAGGGTATTTCCCGGTTTACCCAGTACCTCTTTGACCTTGGACATGGTAATTTGCTTTACCTGATCATCGAAAGACCGTACATCAAAAATCTGGGAGCCCTTATTAAACCCAAAAGCCACCTTATGTTTGCCGTAGGTTGCATAGCTACCCTTGGCCTGGGCAACATAGTCTACTTTGTCCGGTTTGCCCCATTTTTCCTCTACAGTATCAATGACTGTTTTTTCAACCGGAAATTCACAGTTAATAATTTTCCCTTGTTGGGCTAATTGAAAGATCTGATCCAGCAATGTTTTCTGGATATCCGTTTTTTGTTCTTCCTTAGGGGCACTGGGATTGCTTGGTTCTCCCGGGCTTTTAGCACACCCTCCCAAGCTTAGGGTAGTTAGTAGGAATAACGTTACTACCAGAAACAGTTTTTTAGATGTAACCATTTTAACCCTTCTTTCAAGTTATCTAGTGATTGAA
>CAMKDG010000023.1 GCA_946411205.1 uncultured Desulfotomaculum sp. | reverse complement strand
AAATCGAACGTAAAAGAAAACAAAGACCGCAAAAAATGTCCAGAGATTTCATCGCCGGGGCAGCCGGTATGTATGGTTCCGGACAATCCACAGCCGATGTCATTCGGCACTCATCAGAAACCTTTGCAGACCCTTTTGCGACGGAATTTCAGGACATGCTTGCTAGGATATCTAACAAAGGCGTCACCTTCCACGGAATGCTCCGGGAGATGGCCGACAAATTCGGACTAAAGGAACTTCGAGCAGTGGCGCCGATTATTGAGGCCAGTGAAAAAGCCGGTGGACCACCGGCCGCAGCTAGAGGTCTTAAAAAGTTAAACCTGGCTCTACGTAAGAGGGATAAACAGCTGGCACAGCGTGAGAGAGACAACATCGAACCCAAGCTAGCCTGTTATTTTGCTTTAGGGATCTTGGCATTCGGGTTATTTTTAGATGTCACAGTTTTTAGGGAGCTATACGAAGAATCTAGACTGACCCTAGCGGTAGGATGCTTCATATTTGTTGCACTCTACTTTGCCAAAGTAAAAATATCAAGTAACTCGGATTTGGAATAGGGGGGCAATGAATGCTGATCTTAATTATCGCGGGATTCTTTATCGCTCTTTTTATTACCTGCTACCTAATTTTTGTGCCAACTAACGAATATGAACCAACACCTGCAGACCTAACCCTGGAAGTGGTGAGAACCCGAACAGAAAAACTCTTTATCTCCGGGGATAACGATGAACGACTTTCCATTATCAATAAATCCCCAGAAGAAGTAATGAAATTAGCCGTTAGAATTGGTCTAGGTTTTGGGCTGCTAACAGTGATCGTGGCGTATATTGTCCAGGGCTATATCTCTATCTTGGCAATACTATTCGGCTTCGTTGCAATGGCGGTTGGGGTAGTGATAACCAAATTCGTAATTGAAAATGAATTTAAACAATGGCAGATAAAATTAATTGATGGCGTATCACCGTTAACCAATTTTATGCCTGCCTTTACCGAGGTAAAAGTTTTAACAACCAGGGAATGTATAGAGAACTCCCTTGAATTTATTACGAAACCCTTTAAGGGGGAATTGGAAACAATCATTAAAAAGTATGCTCGTGATGGAAAAATTGAGACAGCCCTGAACAACTTAGCTCAAAAAGCAAATCACCCAATTATTGATTCGGTATGCTTTCGGCTAAAAATGGCTTGGGATAGTAAAGTAGAGTCGGATATTTTTGATGATTTATCCGAAGAACTTGACGACGAAAAAGAAAAAGCCGCAACCCATAAGACCGTAATGAAAACAGCTTTGTTTGCCGGCATAGCTATAATTGCCTTTCTTGGAGCAGCACCGATTTACGGTTACCCGGCATTGAGATATTTTTCAGAACAAACGACACGGGGGTTTGGTATGTAATGGGGGGTGATGAACGTAAAAAAGAAAATTTCCAAAGCCATTGGCTATGTCGTAATTCTTATAATTTGTCTGATCTTGTTCCTCTGGCTAAGCTGGGTGGTAAAAGGCTGGTTTCTGTAGGCAAAAGCGAAAAGGGCCTGGCCGAAGATGTGATAATCAATTGGGGACTAATCTTTGTGCTAGTCCTCTTCCTATTTGTACTAACAATTGGCTATGTCTGCCGAGACAAAGCGGTTGCGACCTATATGTATTTTGGTGAGGCAATGGACTTTGCCAGTAGTGCTGCAAATCAGGATGGGGATATCCACATGGTTGCCTTAAACCGAGTTGATTCAGAAAGATTCTTCAAGCATGTTTTCGCGGCAATGGTAAGTGGCACCGTTAATGGTAACACAATTATACCGGGTGATACCGCTTATTACCCTGGACAAATAAGAATTAAAAGCTTTGACAACGTGAGCCCAGGGGAGACTATTCCCGGTGGCATTGCCCGGCAACCGGGCTACATTGCGGAAATAGAGGTTCCCTTATTTAAGGGAGATGTTCCATTAATTGGTGAAAGGGTCATTACGAAATCTATTAAATATTTTGCTGTGGTTAAAAGCTCACAAAATAAAAATTAACAAAGGGGCTAAGAATATGATCTCAATTAAAAAAATGTACGCTGGTATCGCTGTCCTAGAAGAAAAAACCTATGGCTTGGTCCTGAAGGCAAAAAGTCATTTTGAAAGCGAACGAGGTGACGCCAAAACACTTATTACCGTACTTGGCTTTGCTTTGGCCGCGGCCCTGACAGTTGCTGTAGTCATTACTAAAGCACCAAACACCACAGAGACCTGGTATGGCAAGGCTCTTGATTTTATTGATCAAAAATTGGGTTGGTAAGGTGGCGGCGACTTAAATGATTGATCGAATAGTTATAAGCTGGGGTATGATCTTCCAATATTTGCTGTGGATTTTAGCTGGAGGACTGTTTTTTGCCTATCTACACCAGGGGATAGCCCTGCAGAACCAGGCCCAGTTTATTGCCATCAGCATGGGTAAATTTGGTGGCTACACCACAGAAGCTGACAATTCCGTAAGAGAGTATGTTACTGATATGAAAATACCAACCTCCGATATGAAAGTGAAAGTCTCCGCACCAAACAACCCGGTTCCCTGGGGCACTCCGGTTTGGGCAGAGTTAAGGGTAAACTTTCGCTTTAAAATTGGTACGGTCATAAACATTGTTACGCCACTGCCCATAACAAAGGTTGGGAGATCCGTCAGTGCCTATGAACCAGGTAATTATAGTGTGACTTATACCTCACCGACGTATTATTAGGTGCTGTGATATGGGCACAAAGGGAAGAGACCTTCTAATTTGGATCTACATTCTGGCAATACTGTTATCAATAGCCTTGAATCTAACTGGTTATCTACACTATGGCAGCATTTTTTTAGATATTGCCCTAGCTACTTTTTTACCAATAGCTTGGTTTTATTTTGTTACGCTAAAATTTGCATCGAAAAAGAGCAAAAGGTTAGGACTAGACTTAATTATGCTAGTCCCCATCTACACCTGGTGGGCAAAGATTTTTACCCGAAGAACCCTGGCTATTCCGGAAACCGTTCGTAAAGGCTATGAAGTTCATTTTCGGACAGACATTCCGGAATACTCGCTCCAAATTTATTTACAGTTATTGGATAAAGAATTAACAAAAATAGCAAACATGGATGATATGGTAAAAGCGTTAGTGCTGTGGGAAAGCCATATACCGGTGCCCTCTAGGTTCAGAAAGTTGATAACTGAACAAAACAAAAAAAACCAAGCTTTTTATACAAAGGGAGGATGGGGAATACCGTATCCTCCCTTTGTAAGTCCCCACTTAAGGAAAAACAGAAGGAGAATTCATAAAGGGGCCTACTACATTTCAAGAAAAGGGGTATAAGATTGAGTAAAAAGATGGGTATTATTGTAGCTATTATTGCTACTTTAATCTTCGGTGGTTTGTTTATGTTTTATACGCAGAGGGAATTACATTCGGAGACTAAAACGGTTGGAGCGTTCCAAGCCAAAAAATTTATTCCTATGGGTACACCAATTACCGACAAGGAAGTTGAAAAAATTGAGGTACCCGTAAAAATTGCCAAAAATCTTGTGACAGACAGTAAATATTTTGATGGTAAAATTACAACCCAAAATATTGGGAAAGAACAGTATATCTTTACCAACAGTCTAGCAACGGGTTTGGTAATTCGGCCCGGTTATGGGGAAGTGTACATTCCCACAGACCTTTCAAAGTCTGCTATGGCAATTCCGGGAGAACTGGTTGACCTATATCCCATTGATAGATCCTCCGAAGGGATTGAATTGCCTCCCATATTTGAACAAGCCCGGGTAATTCATTCCCTGGATCAGGAAGGAAATGACATTGATCCTGGACGTGGTGAAGCACTGAAGAATATGGCTGCTAAGGGCGACAAAATACCGGTGGCCATTGGAATTGAGTTACCGAAAGATAAGATCAGTAAAGTGGTTCTATACGCTTATAATAAAAACATTTACTTAGTAAAAAGTCCCCAACAGTAAGGTGAGAGTTATGAAAAGACTACGATTGGCTCCCTGGGCACCGGTTACCGCCTATCAAATATTTGGTGTTACCCATAATGCCCTGAGTGACCTAATAATTCGTTGGCCGGGCGATAATGGAGAATCTAAAGACTTTTTAACAGGGGTCCCAAATCGACAAATGTATGATTTGGCACTATCCCAGGCGGTTTCTGAATCTGCTGTGCAAAATGCGGGTTTTGGTCTGATCGTCTTTGACCTAGATAAATTTAAGGCTATCAACGATCAATATGGCCATCAAACGGGGGATGAAGTTCTTCGGGAGTTTACCAGGAGGGTAAAGGGTGTACTTAGGGAAGAAGATTTTTTTGCCCGGTATGGTGGGGAAGAATTTGTTTTATTAACAACTTGTCATACAAAAGTATTTGAAATAGGAGAAAGGGTGCGTGAAGCAATATGTCACGCACCCTTTCTCCAAAATAAGGTAGAGCTAAAAGTCACCTGTAGCTTTGGGTGTGCGATATATCCGGTTGATGGGGTATCGACCTATGAGGTTTTTCAAAAGGCAGACAAGGCACTCTATAAAGCCAAGGCAAATGGACGAAATCAAGGACAAAGGGGGGCGGATGAATGAAATGCTTACTTGCAGTTGAACCCAAAAGTGCAGAACAAATAAAGGCAAGTTTGCAGAATATGAAAATGTTTAGTAGTTGGCAGTTTGAAATCTGTACCGATGCAAGAAATCTGATAGAAGTTTCCCAATCAAGGCCAGATGTATTAGTCTTAAGCCGGGAACTTCCTGGGGAAAGTCATGAAAAGCTGCTGGTGCATATACAACCCATGTTTTCAAGCAGTCGGATAATCCTTCTAGTGGGTAAAAGGGGGGAAAAAGCAACTGCTTACAGCAAGTATGCACGGAGTCTAGGTATAAAGAATATTGTAACTGGTCCCATTCCATTAACACCGGGTGATCGTCCTTATACGCTGCCAGTAGCTCTATTGTATGATTGTGACGATGGCTCCGATTCTAAAGCTTCCAGGAGCACTTTAATAGAAGACCAACAGCCCCCTGAAGAAGGCCCGGATGAGATAGAAGAAATAGTGATGATACCTGTTGAACATCGTGATTTACCCCAGACCCTAGAGAATGTTGCCGTGGTCGAAGCTAGTAGAGAACAAATAGTAAGCAGTGATTACACGGATTCAAAGGAAGATTCTTCACCGGAACCAGAAAAAAAGGATAATATTCGTACAATTTCTTTACGAAGAAGAGCTGTTTCTAATTCAGAAAATAAAAAACCGGAGACAAGTGTTAAACAGGGCAGAGTCATGCCAGAGCCGGAGATCCAACGCAAACAGAATGATTTTGATATAGAAGCTACGGAATCTCTCGTTTCCCATTATTTAAGTGATATAAGTGAAAGATCTTTTTTTCAAAGAAATATAGCAGCTACCAAAGGAAAATTGATTGTGGTTGCCAGCAATAAAGGGGGTGTGGGAAAAACATCCGTGTCCCTTCTAAATGCAATTGCATTGGCCAGGTCAGGCGTAAAAGTTTGTCTAATGGATTTGGATATATATGGCCCAAATATAGCTACATTTTTTAAAATCAAAAAAGAAGTTCCTGGAATTGAACTATTAATTAAAAATCCTTTCTCAACTGCGCTAGTGGAAGATTTAGTTGTAGAAGTTATGGAGAATCTTTATGTATTGCCGGGTCCAAGATATAAAATCCTACCCCATTTTGAACAAGGTAAGCTTGGGAAAATTGTTGATTACTTATTAACTAAATTCCCATTGGTGATTACCGACACACCACCAGGCTTCTGGCGGGATAAATGGTTGAAAGAAGTTTTCTCCCGTGCTGATCGAGCCATTGCGGTGTTAGACCAATCAGCTTTCAGTATGGCTGAAGCAGAAACCTATGCCCCGGAGTTTGTTCTCCTTGGGGTAGCAGCAGAAAACCTCCTTTTGGTTCTTAATATGTATGATTCAACGGGGCCTAGTGCTAAGATTATTGAAAAAACGTTTAATAAAGAGCTAGCAGTAGCTAATAAAAAAATGCTGCCACGAGTTATTGCGACAATCCCGGATAATCGTAGAGCATATATAAAAGGTACTCACGAGGGTAAACTACCTGGCGTTGAAGACAGCTATAATCAAATTCATTTGCTTGTCAAGATACTTGCAGAGTTAGCCGGCTATCAATATCAAGGGCCTCAAGGAAAACAAAAGAAAAACGCTGCTGAAGGCATCCTTAAAAACTTATTCAACAAGCTAAAATTTGGGCGAGCATAATCCTATGCTTTACTTGTTAGCATTGATTTTAATACTAACTGGTTATTGTGCATATACAGATTACCAGAACTATCGAATCCCCAATGCTGCGACAGTTCCCGTTCTCCTGGGTGGATTGATTTATCAAGCCACTCTAGGAAACGGGATTAATTATGGGCTTAAAGGGCTTTTAATCGGTGGATGCATTTTCCTGATTGCTATAACAACGGGTCAAATAGGGGAAGGGGATGGAAAACTGCTGATGGCTATAGGGGCCTGGACAGGCTGGACAGCAGTAGTCCTTATTCTTTGGGTATCTTTTGTGATCGGTGGAATCTGGAAGCTGACTTTACTTGCCAGGAATATCAAAAAACCTTTACCATTTGGGGTTTGTATCTTTGGCGGGGCAGTGGTTTTAGTTCTTCTTTATATTTTATTAGCGAGGTGATTTCATGAGTAATAATGCGTTTGAACAACTTAGAAAAGAAGTTTTGGAATTACAGGGAAGTTTGACCAATCGTGGGATTGCCACTGCTTTAAAAATTGATCCCGAAATTGTGGAAGCCATTTTAGATGGAGAAGAAGTGGAAATTGATCAAGTAAATGATGATGGCAATCCAGTTTTTTTGGTGAAGACTACAAATCTAACCCATCGCCAGAAGGTCCTTGCGGTGTGGCGTACCAGTGGCAGAGTAGGAGCCACTGCAGTGGCAACACTACTGGCAAAAATGGTCAGCGAAAAAATGAAAACGCTCTTTATTTGCTGTAACTTTGCTAACGGTGGCAGTGATGCCATACCATATCTAAACCTGCCATATTTCCCGCGGGAAACGTTTGCCGCGGAACTGGTATTGCCAGTACCCGGTCACGAAAATCTGTTTACTATACCGCCCGTAACCCAAATCAATACACCGATTACTTCTGACAATGTGCAGAAGGTCATCCTGGATGCCCGAGAGGAATTTGACTGTATTGTATTGGATTTGCCAAACGGCCAAGATGAAACTACCTTAGCTGCAGCCCAGTGTGCTACACACATAATCTGGGTGGTGGGTTCCACCGGCCAGGAGGCGCAACGAGTGGATCGATTAATATCATTGTTTAATGATAAGGAACAACTTATTCTTGCAAACGGCATACCCCAGGTTGATTTGTTGAAAGTGATTGGTGCTGATGCTAAACAGATTATAGAGATTGCTAAAGATCCCGGTCTGGATGAACGACTCCGTAAGGGAATGCTGCTATCCTTAAAGGCGCCTTTCTACCAGGGGTTGTGCAAAGTTTATGAGAAGTTTTACAAGGAGAAGCCCAATACCCCAGCTATCGGTGGGGGGGATGAAAAGTTAAGTCTAAAGTATCATTTATCGGTGGGTGGCTATAGGTTTAAACGAGGCTTTGGAAATGTCGCACACAGGCTAAGCAATTTCTTTAATTTCCTTTCAGGCCCCGTATACTTTCTTGGAGTCCTAATCGTAGTATCTGTTGCCATGATTTCTGGCATTACGCTACTCCACAATTACAATGTGGATAATCCATTGGTGGATAAGTGTTATGCTCTATTAATTAATGTGTTGAATATGCTTAGCTAGTGGGGGTGGACTGATGCTTAACTACCTTTTAAGGGTGTTCCCACAGCTTCTTTGCGGTACAGGCTTTATCCTTTGCCTAAACCAACTAATCGATTGTACTATCTGCAGGAGGATAGAGATTTTAACCCTTCCCCTTGAAGCCTGGGGTGCCGGAATCTTTTTTATCAGTGCTGTTTTGTTCTCGTTAGGTTGTGTAAGGCAGCTACAGATATTCCTTACTTTAATTTGTATTACGCATGTTTGCTTGTTTCTTTCATATAACCCAAATTGTCCTACATGCTATGTGATTTTTTTACTGGAAGTGATTTTACTTCTGTTATCTTTCAGGACATGCATGAATCGAAATATCCAAACAACAGCTTCTGTGGCTTTGGTTTTCCTTTGCATTGGCATTTTCTTTAGCTTTAAGGCAAGTGTTTTTACATTTAATCCCCAAGTTATTCAAAAGCAGCAGAAGCAACCGGAAGTGGTTGAGGCTGCTATTCCCCGTGCACAAGATCAAAAAATGCAGAATGAAATTTGGGTTCAGAATGAGCATGGCCAGGAAGTTAAAGTAACCGGACCGGTATTATTCTTTGCATGGTGGTGACAGGAATGTACAGAGGCCCTGTTAGAACACAGGGACATGGTGCTGGTCAGTACCTATCACAAAACCGGTGAAGATAATATCAAGAAGGCCAAAGAAAAGTTAAGTAATTTAGGTATTCCCACGGATAAGCTGTATTTTTTACCGAAAGACCCACCTGTAGAGTATGTCCCACAAGTATATCCAAATGAACG
Source organism: uncultured Desulfotomaculum sp. (assembly GCA_946411205.1). GTDB lineage: Bacteria > Bacillota > Desulfotomaculia > Desulfotomaculales > Desulfotomaculaceae > Desulfotomaculum. The sequence goes on along the minus strand of CAMKDG010000023.1, from coordinate 28,374 downwards.
TTTGTAGAGTCAACTGGTTAGAGTAACCGGTTGACTTTTTTATAGGGTGGAAGGGAGGTGAAAAATATTGAAAAGGATGACAGGTTTAATACTAGCTATGTTGATGGCGTATACTCTTATTATCTGCCCCACGGCTATGGCTAACGAAGCACCGCCAACACTCGAAGGGCCATTTATAGGGGTGTTGCCCTCAGTGGTAACTAACGATGCTGAAACTGATATGGCATTAACTTCGGTAACCGGAGTGCCCGATACCTTAATGATTCAGGTTAAGTCCGGTGATAAGGTATTGGCGGTTGTAAAGGGTAATGATGTTTTTTATTCTGTACCCTTTTTAGTTAATAAAACACAAATGATAGATCTGCACCTGGCTGGTGCCGGACTGCCCACCAAGACCCGCCTAGTTTTTCAAACGGCAGGGGATATCTGGGGTGAGCTAAACATTAATATCCTGCCGTCGGCAGATGCTGAACTAACAGGTGAGATGGGGATTAATATTCTGCCATCAGAGGACAGCGAAGTAACAGGTAGTTTTAACATTAAATTTTGGAGGGGTAATTAATTGAAGAAGAAGCTAGCAAGCATATTAATAGCAGGTATGATGGTGTTTTCCTTAACTATCAATGCTTTTGCTGAAGAAACCAGTGGAGATGCCCAAGACTCTTCTCAGACTGAATCAATGGCAATGGATAACAGCAGCAGCCAACCAACTGGTGACATTGGTGAAGCTGTGGATCAACAACCTGGGGGTACTAATGAACTAGGTGATACCCGGGAACCGGGAGACGTAACTAACCCAGGAGATACACAGGAACAGCCAGGTGAAACAACAGAACCGGAAATACCGGAACAGCCAGAAAAACCAACTGATCCGGGTCAAACCGATCCCTCTGCTGGTGGAACTGAACCCCCTCCAGCCGAGGAACCTGTCGTTGAACTACCTGTAGTAAATCCCCCAGTGATTGCACCTCCTGTGGTACCTCCGGTTATTCAACCTGTAGATGTGCCTGTTAAAGCGGATGCACCATCACCGTTTAGGTTTAAGGGGTCCGGTGAAATTAAGCGAACCCTTACTACAACTACACCCACTCAAATCAAACTACTAAATGTCTCAGGAATTCCTGGAAGTATTAATATGACGGCTTTTTTAGGTGGAGAAAAAGTAGCAGAAGTAAATGCAGGGAAAGTGGTTTTGAGTAAGGAATTTACGGTATCAGGTAGCCAACAGATTGAATTTGTTGTTGCAGGTTTCGGAGATATGTCTAGGGCAAATTTAAACTTTACAGTGATAAATTAATCAGAAGGGGTCTGGATCTCACCAGGCCCCTTTTTAGATTTATGTGTAGGAGTTTAAAAAATATAAAATATCCCCCTATTTTAACGATATTATGGTTAGGAGGGGGGCATATGTCAGATAAAAATAATTTAAAAATGGTTATCACAAACAGGAGGGGATAAGGTAGCTGGTAGCCAGAAACTAGATTTTGACATCTCCGGTTATGGTGACTTATCCAGGGCCAATATAAATTTTGTTATTGTTGAGTAAGTAAAAGAGTAAGGACCTGATGCAGGAGCCACGTCCTTATTAAATTTAATTATTGATAGACCTATGAAGGCTAACGCATCATGGGTCTTTTTATTTTATAGAGCTTTTATCCGATGGTAGTGTTATTAATCTTAAAAATAAGGAGGAATTATTTTTTGAATAAACAACTAAAAGGATTTCTTGGATGGGGATCACCCCGAAAAGTATTAGTATTTGTTAACTGTAGGGGTCCTGGACTGTCTAGGAGAGGTCTTAGAAGGGCTAGGGATGATGTGACCACAGTATCCCTGGAATTAGAGTTATCGGATATGTGTGATTCAGAAAGGAGGATGGAGGTTTCCCGGTAGTTAAGTATACTGCTGGGATAACCAAATTGATAATCCCTAGTAGTATATTACTGCCATCCGGAAACCAAAAAATATGAAAATAATAATAAAAACATTGCTGGCAATGATAGTCTTCGCCAGTATTTTACTTCCTGTACAAAACAACCATTTGTTACAGGCTGCAGCTGCTGTAAATGCTCAATATTTATTGACTTTTAGCTACGATGACTGCGCACCTAAAGAATACAAATATATCTATAGTGTTGATGGGATAACAGTTCAAGAGGGAAACAGAGTACCCGACAAAGTTAAGTGGGCATCTATAAGTACTTTCAAAACTTTTAACAATTACCGCGGAAATTGGCTTGATATTGGCGACAAAGAGTATATTTATAGTGTCGATGGAGTAACGACACAGACTGGTAATAGTGTTCCTGCCAATGTCAGATGGGCAACAATATATAATTTCTCCACGTCATGTTATACAAACTGGGTATGGTTTTTACCCATTAAAGATCAACAATTTATCTATAGCATAGATGGTATTACCACACAAACAGGAACAAGTATACCTGCCAATGCGAAATGGGCAACTCTTTCTTTTTTTAGAGTACACGAGTCTTATCGTGGATATTGGAATGGTGAGGGTACAGGCTTGCAGCCAATATATGGTCAAATATTTGAGTTTTACAGCATTAACAGTGAGCCATCCATATCAATTTCTACGCCTGCAACAAATCAATCATTTTCTTCAGTAAACGGGTACAATCAAATCTCTGTTGTTGGCACAATCAGTGATAATGACATTGGAGATGTCCTGAAAGCATACTATCGAATTGATGGGTCCGCCGGCCAGCCAGGTACCCAATTGGGTGCTGATGTAACGTCAAGTGGAACAACTCAGGCACTCAATGGCACTATAGATGTATCCGGAGTTGCTGAAGGGAGTCATATAATATCTTTTTGGGCAGAAGACGACAAAGGCGGCAAGAGTGCCGAAGCTGCCGTTGCTTTCAGAGTAGATAAAACAGCACCGAACAACTTTGTACCGGTAGCCACAGCAAATAGCTCAAGTCAAATTACAGTGTCGGGAAGTACAACAGATCCAACCAGCAATGGTGTTACCACAGGGCTGCATGCGAATCCATACAGGTTTACCAGCAGTGCAACCGGTACCTGGACAGGCTGGACGACAAACACTAGCCAGGCATATACGGGGTTAACTGCAAACACCCAATATACAGTTCAAATGGAGGCCCAAGATGCGGTAGGAAACGTTAGGCAGACATCTGTAATACATCGTTTCACACAGGCTTTAAACCCTACATTACTGGTTGTAGCCGCAAAGAATAACAGCTCTATGACATTCAATATTACCAACAACTCCGGCAACGGCACACCGCCACAACACAGAATAGAGGTAAAACTTAAGGGGGCCGGTGCTGGGGGCACAGTTGTCAGTGCCTCAGATTTCAACAACACTACCACAAACAGAGTCGTATCGGGACTGGTGGAAGGTACCGCGTATGAAATCTGGTGCATTACCAGAAACGGCGATGGTGTGGCCAACAGCCCGATCAAGATGATTGATAGTGTTACCACTAACTCGCAGCCACGTCTGAGCGTAACGAACGATAATCAATATAAATCAATCGTGCCGGGATATGAAACTATAACCCTGCAGGGGCGGGTGTGGGATGCCGATGGAGATAAGGTAACAATTACGGCAACACTGAATGGGGCAGTTAGAACAGTTGTTGTTAACCCTGCCCCTACTTCCGATCCGGGCAGCAATAACTGGTCTCTAACTTGGGATGTTGCGGGTGATGGTGTTCCCGAAGGGACTTACACCGGCATTATCATATCTGCAAATGATGGAGTTTGCACACCAGCAACGACAACTTTTAGCAGTAACATCGTGGTGGACTTAACGGCTCCACCGGACCCGATTATAACAATGGTACCATCTGGTTGGACCAACACAGATGTTACGGTAACAATATCAAATATTAAAGACGGGTTAAGTGGGGTTGAACGATTGGATTATTCCACCAATGACGGGAGTACAGTACAATCCCATCCAAGCACAGCAAACCTATTGATAACCCTAGCGGACACTGGTCAACACGTAATAACGTCTAAGACTATAGACAAAGCTGGAAACCAAAGCAACTTAGTCAAAAGAACAGCCAACATTGACAAAGTGGCTCCCGTTATTACGTTCAACGGTGTAATGGACGGAAATAAATACTACACCCAGCCATTTACACCTGGTTACAGTGCTAGCTACTCCATCAGTGGCAGAGCCACTGAAACGGTTAGTATGACCAAGGATGGTCAACCCTATATTTGGGTAAAAGATGATCCCATCACTGCCCCGGGGAGCTATGTTATCTCAGTAACCGCAGTGGATCAGGCAGGTAATTCGACCACCAGGGCCTGTGCCTTTGAAATCGCATTACCGGAGGTGCCCCAGGCTCCAATATTGACCCCGTTGTCCAGTAGCGAGGTTAAAGTGGACTGGCTTGCTGCAACCGGGGCAGAGGAATATACTGTCCTGCGGGATGGCACAGCGATTGCAACTACTAACCAACTAACCTACCAGGATACTAGCCTGGTAGCTAACACTGAGTACGCCTATCGCATCGATGCAAAAAACCCTGTAGGTACTTCAACCGGGGTGGAGCAGACCACCATAACCCATGCCAACGTACCTACTAGCTTAAAGATTGCCGACATTACTACCAATGGCTTGTCGCTGCTGTGGGAAGCCAACGGCAATCCGACCGGCACAGAGTACCTAGCTGGATGTATTGAGACGGCTCAGGAATCCGGGTGGATTACAGAAACCAAGTTTTATTTCACAGGCTTATCCTCTGCCCAATCCTACAACTTCTGGGTCAAAGCCAGAAATTTTGACGGTATAGAAACGGTTACCGAAAGTGTCTACGGCACCATAGCAGCTCCTACCCTACCGGATGTGGAAGTTGAACCCGGAGAAAACCCGGGAGAATCTAAAGTTAAAGGATATGAACCATTACCAGGGACCCACTACGAGTATAAAGTTCAACAAGTTCCCTTCTTACCGCCACCGGCAGTCGGTGAGCTGTTTACCGGAACGAACTTTACACCACCAGCAAACATCAAAGTAACTGTGGGAGATTACCTGGGCATTGCCCTTTGTGACGATGTAACTGGCGTGGTAATCAAATTCAAGGAGTTTAGGATAACAGACTCAGACGTATCTATCCTGGATCGCTTGATAGTAACACCGAATCCTCTGGCGGTGCCGAAAGGTTTGATACAGCAACTAAATGTAGCTGCCCACTACACCGGCGGCAGTGTCATCAACGTAACGCGCGACGCAACCTATGCCTCAGATACAATTTCTGTAGCTACTGTTGACGGAGAGGGTCTTGTATCGGCCATTCAAGAGGGAACATCCAATATAAGCGTAAACTATAGCAGCCAATCCGTGGTGGTACCGTTAACGGTAGGCCAGTCAGTTGGCGTTGGTTTGTCAATCACTCCTGCCATATCTGAGATTACTGTCGGAGGTACCCAACAATATACCGCAAGTCTAGCCTACTCGGATGGGCAGGTTGAGGATGTTACCAACTCAGCACTTTGGAGCATAACGGATGAAGCTGTTGCGACAATGGACAATGGTTTAGTTACCGCTCACTCTCCCGGCGAAGTAATTATTTCTGCCGGACATTCAGGGCAAATTGCTCTGCAGGGTATCAGAATTAAATCTGCTCCTAGTGGTGGTGGAGGTGGCGGCGGTGGGGAAACTGCTCCACCGGAGCCAGAGACAATTCCAGAACCTATCCCGGAACCTTTGCCATTACCGGAACCGAAACCAGAGCTGAAAACTACACCTGCGCCTATGCCACTACCAGAGCCGCAGCCCGAACCGGTGGTGGTAATAACACCTGAACCAAAACAAATACAAACACAAGCTTCAAATCCGGTTAAAATGGGTGTTATTTACGGTCGTGTAGTGGATGCTGCCGGTAATCCATTGCCGAACTTGCTTGTTGAGCTGTACTCTATTGTCCAAAGGACCTTCACGGATCAAAACGGTTACTACCGGTTTGAGAATGTTGAACCGGGGGAACACCATATTTACCTTCGTGATAAGACTGGATTAATAGAGTTAGCCCAGGCAACGCTTGTAGTCATTCCCGGTATGAATCGGGTTGAAAGTGCTGTAGGTGGTAAAAGTGGCAATAAGGATGCCAAGGTTCACGTTAGGACCGAGGCCACTGGGGAGCAAATAAACTTTATAATCAGTGAAGAAAAACTGGCTTTAATTACCCCCCCATCTATTACCCCTACTGAGAGGCCAGATAACCCCAAGCTAATGTCAGTGGCAACTGCGACTGTAGCTACCGTTACCAGTGGGGCGTTACTATTCTACTGCATACTGCTCCCTTATCGACGTAAATACAATGTATTTATTAGGACAAAGGGAAAAGCTTTGGCAAAGTATAAGATTGAACCCCAGAGAATAGTTGTCTTTACTCTAACCAACCAAATTAGGAATGCTAGTGAACCCATAAATGTTGAATTCAAGAATAGTTTCTTAAAGCATATGGTTAAACTTGAAGGTGCGATTGTGTTAAGACATGAGGATGCGGATCTGTCTGTCTATCGCATTGGTGAATATAAAAAGCAATTAAAAGCAACCATCGATGTGAATACTCTCGATGTCGTATGGTCTGAAGGGAAATAACACCTCTACCCCCACCCTATAGGTAAGACGATAGGGTGGGGGTATTTTTTTTAACAATAAGGTAATGCCAAGCAAACAAAGGAAGGGAGACAAAGAGAAAATGGAGATATCCCAGATAATTAAGGAACGGGCCGTCTCAATAATGTTTCAGCCCATTCAAAACATTGAAACTCAAGAAGTTTTAGGATTTGAGGCATTGGCCAGGGGGCCTGGGCGACTTTATTCTCCTATGAACCTATTGAGGGCTGCCAATAAAGTTGGGATGCTTCAGCAGATGGAATTATTGTGTTTGAGTAGGGCTTTAGAGGACGTAACCTGCTTACCAGATTCAGATTCCCTAGAAGTGTTTGTGAACATAAGTCCCGGGGCATTTATTTCTTACCACGAAGAGATCACAAAACTAATAAAGGATGCTAACTACAGAGTTGTCCTGGAGATTGCAGAGATTGGTCTAAATGCTAGGAAACAAAATTCACTTGTTTCGATACTAAGTAACATAAGAAATCAAGGTATTAAGGTAGCACTTGATGATATTGGTTCTGGGGATCGAAATTTTCGAAACATCTGTGAAATTCCCAGTGATTACTTAAAGATTGATAGATGTATTATAGAGGGTTTAACCAGGCATCAAAATGGTGCGGCACCTCACTATTTGGCTGCTCTTAAGGCTCTGGTATCTATCGCCAAAGACTTAGACTCAAAAGTGATAGCTGAAGGGATTGAAACACCTATGCAGCTTACATTAGTTAGGGATGCGGGAATTCATTTTGTCCAAGGATTCCTAATTTCAAAACCTTTGCCTACAAGCTACTGGTCAAACCAAAAGGAGGCGTCAATATGTTAGTTGGTGTTGATATATGTAACACGATTGCCAATGTAAACTATGAACTACTGAAAAGGTTTCATAAATTATCACTTACACAATATCCGGCTACTGAAGTGCCAAAGGACTTTTTCACCTCAGTTGAGGGTTTAAAGTTATTCCAAAAAACTCGCCCTTTTTTACGTGCCAACGAAGTATTGCAGGAAATGGTTATTAATGGCTATCAGATTATCTACATAACCAGCCGTCCTAAAATTGCACAATTTATTACCCAACGTTGGCTAAAATTGAATTGGTTTCCCACTGGTAGGGTGGAATTTGTACCAAGTACCCAAAAAGCTGCTATGGCCCGTGATGCAGGTATGGTAGCTTTTTTCGAAGATGATCCTTTAGTGTTAACAGATCTCATTCAAAAGGGTGTTCCAAACGTTTTTATCAAGTCAGCCCCATATAATCGGCACATTGTTGGACCAAATCTACAAAGATTTACAGAATGGAGCCAATTGAAAAATCAGAAACCGTTAATAACAGTGAGGGTATAAAAATGTACTTTGCCTGCAGATTGATCAAGCGGCTGCTCATCGGAGGGTGGATGGGCTTTTTGGCTTATCTTTTAGCAATCGTTGTGATTACTTATCTACCGATGCATACTGATTTCAAATGGTTAAAAGAATTTAAAGATATTGACCACCAAATCGGGATTGTGATAGCAATGCTTATATTTTGGTGGTACTGGAAGGTAACAAAATATACAGATCAGGGGTGATAGCCTTTGTCAAAAATCTTAATCGTGGCTGAAAAACCTAGTGTTGCCAGAGCCATTGCTTCCGTCGTGGAAAATAAAATGAAGAATCAAAAAGGTTTCCTAGAAGGAGTAGAACACGACATCACCTGGGCATTAGGGCATCTGACTCAGCTTGCAGATCCGGAAGATTATTACCCAGAGCTTAAATCCTGGGCAAAAGAAACCTTGCCTATAATCCCGCATCAATTCCTTTTAAAACCGGCTGAGAGTAAAAAAGAACACTGGAATATAGTGAAATCCTTACTACGTGGCCACTACCGACTTGTGATAAATGCATGTGATGCCGGTAGAGAGGGCGAATTGATATTTCGTTACATGTACCACCTGGCCGGTTGCAAAATGTCCATTAAACGCCTTTGGCTGAAAGAAACAACACCCACTGCTATAAAGAGAGCGATGGAGAACCTGGTGGACGGTAGTGTATACGACCGCTTGGCCATGGCAGCCATGGCCAGGGGACAAGCTGACTGGATGATAGGCATTAACGGTACCAGAGCCTTTACGTTGGCCCACAAACAGACTGGGCGGCAAAAGGGGGCACTTAGCGTCGGTCGAGTCCAAACCCCTACATTAGGTCTAATTGTAGACAGGGAAAGAGAAATTAGGGTCTTTATCCCGGAAGTGTGGTGGGAGGTGAGAGCTACCTTTGAAACCGACATGGGGGAAGTCTATAAGGGACGATGGATAGACACAGAAGAAAACGATAAGATATCCAGCAAAGCCCGGGCGGAGGAAATTGCTGCGCGGGTAAAGCATTTTAGAGGAAAAATCAATAAAATTCATAGTGAGAAAGAAATATTGCCGCCACCCCACCTTTTAAGCCTGGGGGATCTACAGAAACAGGTAAACCAAAGGTTTGGCTATAGCGCAGCAATGACCCTGGAATTGGCACAAAGCCTTTATGAAAACCGCCTCATCACCTATCCCAGAACAGACAGCAGGAATTTAACCGTGGATATCTCGGCCACTCTCCCAGACAGACTACTGGCCCTAGCCAACCATGGGGCCTATGCAAACCCCGTGCAGCAGATTATCAAAAACCCTGTACCCGCCAAGGGAACGGTCGATGATGCAGGGGTTTCAGACCATCATGCTATTATTCCCACCGAGGATATGGGCAGCATTGGCCGATTAAATCCAGACGAAAAAAATATTTATGACCTGGTGGCCAGAACATTTATTGCTTGCTTCTACCCCAGCGCAGTTATTCTTCAACAGAAACTCATCACTTTGGTCAAGGAAGAACGCTTTCTCTCCACCGGAAGAGTAATAGAAAGAGCCGGTTGGATGCAGGTGTTTAAAGATGACCTGGAAAATGAAAGGGAGCAAGAAAACGCTCTGCCCGCCGAATTGAAGGAAATAACGACCATTAATGCTGTCTCAAAGGAGTGTAAATCCCAACCCCCCAGAAGATATACCGATGCCAGTTTAATTTCTGCTTTAGAGCATGCCAGCAGGTTAGTAGATGAAAAAGATTTTAAACAAGCGTTAAAACAATCCAAGGGTATCGGTACTCCGGCCACCAGAGCGTCTATTCTGGAAAAGTTAATAAGTTCTGGATATGTTACCCGGCAGGGAAAAAGCTTTGTTCCCACGCCCCTCGGAGAACAGATTATTGACGTAGTGCCGGAGGATCTACGTAGTCTGGAGTTAACTGCAGCCTGGGAACAACAGTTGACATTTATTGAAGAGGGTAAGGGTAGTCCATCAACTTTCATAAAAGGAATTCATGCTCTAACTCAAAAGGTAGTAGCAACTGCCCTTATTGAATCAAGATAAGAAAGGTGGTTATCTGTATGATGGAATGGTCAAAAATATTTAACCTCCTGGGTCTTGCACTTATAGTGATATCCCTTTATAAGTTTGCAGGGGACACAATGGTAAAAGTTTTAAGAGGTGCTGTAGCAATAATAGGTATTGTTATGCTGCTAAGAAACCATGAGGATGCCACAAATACGCTAATGGTTGTATCAAGCCAATGGTGGCCGGTTCTAAAGAACCTTGTTATATCTAGCTCACAAAATTTTGCTAATCTAATTAGCAGTCTATCTAAATAAATAGAAGAGCAAGCATCGGCGGTGTAAAAATGTCAGATAAAAGAAAAAGTCCTGGGCAAGCAGCAGCCGAGAAAAAGATAGGGGGAAAAGAAATCCCTCTTTTTTTGCGGCTAATACTATTAACAACCGGCCTAGCGGTTCTTGCTACCAGCCAGGCTATAGAGGGTGTTCAAGGTGCGAGTGGATTGGCACTTGTGCTATGGATACTGTTAGTGGCTGTAGCAGCTATTAAACTAATTAGAAAATACGGTTTACAGAACTTCTTTGTAATAACTACTGATTTAGCAACTAGAATTAAAACCTGGGTGGATGGATTAGAGAACAAAGATCAAACCCCAGATGTTTTATTAACAAATAAGGAATCCTCTAGGGCTCTTGGTGATGGGCTGCCTCCTTTAGATTTGCTACCGGCACCACCCATGTCCGTTCAGCGAGCCGAACAGGAACGTACAGGCAAGGGCTACGCCAATCGGGTCAATGCGGCTTTCAGACGCTGTGGCATTATTAGAGAGGATGAACAAATAGAAGTTATAAACATCCAGACGGGTCCTGGTAGTGTAAGAATCACCATTCAGTTGCTCCAAGGGATGCAAATAACTAAGCTAATCAATATGAGTGATAACCTCTCAAATAGTTTTGGGGTTAGTAGCATTCAGGTGGAGCAAGGGGGCCGGGCAGGTTCAGCTGCCTTAATTATTCCCTTTACAACAAGGCTGCCTGTATATCTAAAAACAATTATGGAGTCCGACAAATTTGCCGATTTTTATCAAAAGTCCCAACTTCCCATGGTACTGGGTGTAAATGATACCTGGGCACCCATCATTATAGACCTAGTAGCAGTTAAACATATTCTAATTGCCGGTGCCACCGGCAGTGGTAAAAGTGTTTGCCTTAGCTCTCTAATCACAACTCTTTTGATGTGCTTACCACCGGATAAACTTAAATTTGTATTTGTGGACCCCAAGATGGTCGAACTAACTTCTTTTGCTAAATTTCCCCATACAATGAAAATGGCCACAACCACAAAAGAAGCCTTAAAATCATTAGCCGAGCTTACTGTAGAAATGGATAGACGGTATGAGATTTTTCAGGGACATTCCGTGAAAAATATTCAACATTATTGGAAAAAAACCGGCGATTATTCCTTGTATTACATTGTGGTGGTTATTGATGAATTGGCGGATTTGATGCTGATGGCGAAGCAAAAAGAATCAGAGGAAGAAGCGTCTATTCCCGGAGCAGAACACTCTATAATGAGACTTGCTCAAAAGGCCAGGGCAGCCGGTATACACTTAATTATTGCTACACAGCGGCCTTCAGTAAACGTAATAACAGGTGTTATTAAGGCAAATTTACCGAGTAGAATTAGTTTTTATTGCACAAGTCAGCATGATTATCGAACAATTCTAGACGAAGTCCCAGAATTTGATCTAATGGGTATGGGAGATGGGTTAGCAATAATAGAAGGTTTGCGTGGTCGCATACGCTTCCAGGGTGCCTGTATCGGCAAAGATGACACTCAGACAGAAGAAACCATCGTGAACTTGGAGCAGTTTTGGATAAGTCAAAAAAGTCAAATATCAGTGCAAACGCCACCAGTTCAGAAATATTTACCAGAAGATTCGAAGGGAAAAGACTTGCAGGATCATATCACCCGGCTGGAGAGGCTTCAGGATAACCCTGAAAACACAAGAGACAAGCCAATCTCCACCGGTTTACAACCTATCCAAGATACAGCTAAAGGGACCTCTACAGGCCCACTCGTAGTCTGTGGCAATGGTTCTTCGATAATTACGCCACCAAGGCAAATGGTGTTGTTACCCAATCTATTGGAGTTAAATTGTGAAGTAGAAGAAAATAGCATTATTTCAGAGGCAAATTCCGAAACAAATATTTTAGATATAGATAAGTTAAAAATATTGGTGGCTCAAACTTGGGCTGATCAAGTAGAAAATAGTAGCGGGAAAAGGATTAAAGCACCTTCTACTACGAAAGCCAGAACAGAATTAAAGATAAAACAAGAAACGATATTTCAACTGTACTCTCAATTAGTGGTTGAAAATTGGTTAGAGGCTCCTTCAAAACCAGGGATACCCTATTATATTATTGCATCACCGGATGATCTAAAGGGTGTCCTTGCTGAGAGGACATAGGCAGAAAAATAGCCAGATAAAACCTCTACCCAAGCCTCTACCCGGAACCTCTACTCACTACCTCTACCCTGGAAAAAGCAACAAAATCCCTATAAGAAAAAATAGCAACCGAGTAATTTTTTATTTTTGGTTTTCAAAGGTAGAGGTTGTTTCCCAGACACGGACATGAAATAAGTTCACCCGAGTGAACCTACAAATATATTCTCAATAAAATCATGGTTGTTCACCCGAGTAAATCTGTAAAGAACCCCTGGTCAATTCAAATTGGCCAGGGGTTCTTGTATTTAGAGGTATTTAAAAAGAGCATCTAGGAGGTTCATATTATGACTAAAAAAATGATTCAAAAACCTGCAGGATTACCCTCACCCGAAAGTAACTTTCATCCGATCCCAAATGATTGGATTGATATAATTGCTCAAATGACTACCCTTGCTGAGGTAAAGGTGGTCAATTACCTGCTTCGCCATACCTGGGGCTTTCAGGAAAGAGATCTTCCCTTGCATTTAACCATTGATGAATTTGTCAATGGTAGAGCTGTAAGTAAAGAAAAAGCAATAGTAAAGGGATGGCTCTTCCGGGAAAGCAAGTACCGGATGGATTTAGGGACCCAGTTATCCGACAAAAGCGTGCGGAGTGGTTTGCAAGAGGCTATTAAGAGAGGTCTTGTAATTGAATATGTCAATGATAGGGACAAAGCTCGTATAGACAAATATTACTTATTGCTAATCAAAGGGAAGAATGTCTTTGTAAGTTATAAAGGGGCCAGACTAACTGAACGTTGCGTTGAAACTCTGATGTCTCTAGGGTACCAGGAAAATGCCCAGGGATATTTTGAGTATGTAGAGAAACCGGATTTAGAGAATCATTCACCACAAAATGTTGGGGAGGAAGATTTTACACCCCAAGATCTAGTAGGTGGGGGGAAGAATTTTCTCCCCAATATCTTGGGGGAGAAAAAATTACACCCCCAAGATGTAGTGAGTGGGGAGAAGATTTTACCGCCTCGGGGGGAAGATTCTTCCCCTCGATCAGTTAAAGATAATTATATAAATATAAATAATAAAACAACAACAACCAAGAAAGACAATTTTACTTTGATAGGCCTACCTCCCAAAGAGGAGACTTCGGAACCGGTTGTTGTTGTTTCGGAATCTGATGTCGAAACGGTATACCGGGCTATTGAAGATGCAACCGGTAAAAAAGTCAGCCGAAAATTCATCAAGCGAATGTTTGCTCATCCTCAGTGCCAGGGGAATTTAGAATATTTTCTTGATGTAGTGGGAGCCTTAGCACAGCAGGCAGCAAGGAATAAAGTAACAGTAGAGAGTTTCCTGCGTGCGGGGATTGAGACAGGTTATAAACCAAATCAGTCCACTGACGGATCACCGGGCAATGATTTTGACACTAGGGCCAATAAGACATCTTTTAACAACCTCAAAATTCAGGAAGGAAAAAAACCAGTTATGAGGGGCATGTATATGTGATAAGATATAATATAAACAAATTGATTGGGCCGGTGGCCCATATCGAAAGGAGTTATTCCGAATGCTTGAAACAAATAATCCTTTTGATGAATATCTAAACGAATTAGAGCGCAGAATAAGGAATTTTAAAGAGAATAACCCTGACAAAGTACTTCCCGTAAGGGAGGACAATATAAAATACGATTGTAAAATATGCAAGGATGAGGGCAGATACCTGGTATTCCATGATGGTGAACCCATGGCACAAATTTGCGCCTGTGTTAAACAAAAAAGCATTATGAAAAAGTTTAAAGAATGCCAAATACCGGACAACATGCGTGATGCACAGTTTGGTAACTTAAACTTTGATTATTATTCGCTGGACCTTATCCCAGTTTATGAACAAGATATTACTTATCGTGATCGGGCAAAATTTGTTGCTAACTTCTGCCATTTTTTGGCTAATGAAATTCTACAGGGTAAAGAAAATAAAGGCTTATATCTTTATGGTCCTGTAGGTAGCGGTAAAACAAGAATGGCTTGTTGTATTGCTAATTACATGATGTCCAAAAGAGAGGATATAAAAGTATTATTCGTTGGGGTTTCGGATCTGCTTAGGAAAATCCGATCTACCATGACGGATAAGTCGGTTGATGCAGAATCCGAATATGAATTGATTCAAAAAATAAGTAATGTTCCCTATCTGATTCTTGACGACCTGGGTGCGCACAACTATACAGATTGGACCTTAAACACCATTTATAGCATACTAGGGCATCGATTAGATAAAAAATTGACCACCATTATTACCAGTAACCTAGACTACGTAGATGGACAGAAAAATGACAAGGGAGAAGTCACACAAACGCAGCTTGAAGCTGCTGTAGGGCTACGCATTGCCTCCCGTATTCCAGAACTTTGTTATCCTTTATATTTGCCTATTGTGGGGGAGGATATAAGAAAGCAAAAGCTCTACAATGAGACCAGCGAAATAAATAAGCGTTTCGGAGAATATCGGCGAAAAGTTATGGGGCGCAACTAGGTACAATAGGATGAAAGGGATTACAATATGGTCAATAAAATTTACGATAATAATCCAGATCCGGGGTGTTTTAAGGATTTCTTTATAGATGACGAACTTTATATGTTTTCTTGGTACACTACTCTAGAGAATTGTCCGGTTTGCAAACGCAAACAAGTTGCTTGGTATGAGCCTGTATATAGAAGGACCCATGGTGATATAGTTACCTTTTATTTTTGTGATATAGTCCATTGTCCTTCGTGTGGCTTTATCAAAATCCCCAGGGAGAAAACCCCTTTGGAAAATCTGATTTATAAACTAAAAAATGACCATGGGGCTAGAACTGAAATCAAAACAAGGGGTACTATCGAACTGCTTGGGGTCTATAAACAACTTAAAGATAATGCAATGTCTTCACCGAACCAGATATTATTTGATTTGGTTCGAGAGGAGTTGAGGACAAGGAATGTCCTAAGATGAGTGATAAAAAAGATCTTGAGAATTTAGAACCAGTAATTGCACAAGGCGCAACTTACGACTTTTGGTTAAATGAGGATGACGATAACTATGCTAAAAAGTAACTTCATTACTGGACAAGCTGCTCGAAGTGAATTTGATGTTGTAAAGCATGCTTTTAAAGAACTCATCCTAACTAGGCTGGGTTTTTTATTTTGACTAGTGGGATTACTACCCTTGCACATACTGAATTAAAGACATGTCAGTATTACCACTTCAGTTCGTGGTTTCCGTCACATTTTCGGTCCCAACACACTAAATGCAGTGTCTTTTTGTTTTGTAATTTCATATTTCCCTGACACTTGGGACATTTGAGTTTTGCTGGCGGCCAACCAATAATCTTAAGTCTTTCAATAATAGCATTACCAACTTGAAAATAAAATTTCTTTAGCATCTCCGCGTGATAGATTAAGCTCATCAATGCTTACTTTATGCAGTATAGTATGCTGCAAAAATGTTGAACTTCCTCACCGCCAACGGCATTAAGGACTTGGCGGAGTTGACAGAATACGTTACCGAGCTGTACGGCAAGCAGTTTGACACTCGGGATAAGCTGAAACCTATTGAGCGGCGGTTAAAGACTTTGGACGAGCATATCCGGCACGCCAATGCTTACCGCCAGCTTAAAGGCAAAAAACCGAGAACTGAGGCCGCGGAGATCCTATTCGTAGCAGCAAAAGTGCGGACAGCATTCTGCGGCAAGAGCAGCGGGAACAGCCGCCGCACAGGTCGCAAGAGATGGAGTTGTAACAGGCAAGGCGGCGGGGAGGGTAAATCCCTTATCCTGCCACCCTACTGTTGCGCCTATTGTCTCGAATACTAACTAATTTTCACAATGGTTCTACCTGTGTGGGTTCCATTATTCAGTGCTTCAAATGTCTGTTTCAGTTCGCCCATATCAATTTCACTTACGAGTGCATCATCCATGATATGCCACTCACCTGCAAACCGGCTCCATATAGAAAATCGTTCAGCGATTGGGAAATTTACGGAATCGACACCAAGAACATTTACACCGCGAAGGATAAACGGCAGAACGGTGGTATCAAGTTTAATACCACCGGCATTACCGCACATGCTCATACTACCGCCGTAATGAATTTGCGGTATCAGGGCAGAGGCCACATCGCCGCCAACAGTATCCAAAACATAGTGAAATTTTTGCTTTACCAAAGGCTTTGGTTTATCTGGAAAGATGTCGTTTGGCGTTACAATGTATGTTGCTCCAATTGATTTTAGCCTTGCTTCTTCCGCTGATTTTCTACTCAATGCAGCAATATTGGTGTAACCACATTTATGAAGCAGTTGAATTGCAATGCTTCCGACGCCTCCCGAAGCGCCAGTTACCAGAATATTAGGGTTATTCCTCATATTCATTCCCATTTTTTCCAATGCCATAATGGACAGACCCGCAGTAAATCCGGCAGTTCCAACAATCATGGCATCCCGCAATGACAAGCCATCTGGCAGGGGTACAATCCATTCAGCAGGCACTCTTGCATATTCGGATAGCCCCCCGGTATGTCCCATGCCCATCTGAAATCCAGTTACCAAGACCTTTTGTCCAGCTTGAAGATCGCTTGTTTCGGAAGATATGACTGTGCCACTCAAATCGATACCGGGTATCATTGGATAATTTCGAATTACTCCACCGTTTGCCTTTACTGCCAGCATATCTTTGTAGTTGATTGAAGAATAGGCAACCTTAATGATTACTTCTCCCGGAGAAAGCTGCTCATCAGTAACAACTTCTACCGAATAGGAAACTGCTCCATCCTGCTCCCTCACCACAACAGCATCAAACTGCTTCAACAATATCACGCCTCTCAAACAGTTCTTTATAAAAATATTACTTAATAAAAAATATTCTTATGCTTGAATATTATCGGAATAATGATATACTGTCAATATAGAAAAGTGAGGTTTTGATATGGAGCTAAAGCATTGTATCAATTATTTATTGAGTGCATCACAAAATACGGTGTTTCAGTATTTTAGCCAAAAACTGTCTGATTACAATATAACGCCTGCGCAATATGGGGTGCTAAACTGTTTGTGGGGCAACGGGGACTTAACGCCCAAGCAAATTGGAAAGTTGCTGTTGTTAGAAGCATCTTCAGTTTCTGGTATACTGGACAGAATGCAAACGAACAAACTGATAGAGCGTAAGATTGACCCCAATAACAGAAGGACAATTATTGTATCAGCTACAAAAAAGGCAAATGATATGCGTTGTGCTATCGAGGCAATTGTAGTAGATATGAATAACAAGTTTTTGTCTCAATTATCGGATATGGAAAAAGATAAGCTGAGAAGTAATCTACAAAAAATAATTGAAATTGGGAGAAAATAGCTTAACAGATATTAGCAGCAAAATGCTATTATTAAATTATATTAAACATTTTAACAATGGGAATGTTTATTCAGCCCTCCCCCCAAAGACCTGCACAAAATACCATGTACACCCGTGACAAACTGCGTCCTGATATAAGTTTCTTTATTGAAAATGCTATTATTTAAAACAGAAGAAAGTTCATACTTGCCTTCTTTGAGCTGCCCCAAATAGACGGTGTTTTTTTCGGTATTATCGGTGTAGAGAATTTTATCATTTTTTATTTCACAAACATGGTCAAAATCAGACGCATGGGAGGCTAACGGATACCCCCTTCTTTTAAAATTGGGAAAATACTGCCTTCTGAATCCATGACACAAACTGTACCATGATAATCCGTACCATAAGGTTCACCATCTTTTTTGGGCCATTTCCTCGGTATTAGTAAGGTCAAAGATTGCAACAGAATTAAATGAATCCATTACACTAGAATCCATAGTGGTTTCAATTTCTATCTTCTTGCTACCGCCAATACATATCAGATTTTTATCCTTATCTAACCAGACGGGAGCATAACCACTAGGTAATTTAATCTTTTCTCTAATAGGATTGCTGTCAATATAGGATAACTTAGTAACCCCTGATTTGTTCTGATAAAGAATAAATTCAGATTCTTTATTGCTGTTAGTAAGTCCGCAACCGGTACAAACTATCAAAAACAGTACCAAGGTAAGTAAGGTCAATTTCTTTAATAACATAGCTAATGAATTCAATAATTCAATAGTTACTCTAAAATACCTTGCTAGCTCATCAGTTGAAAGGTTATATAAAATTCTGAGAATCTTGTAAATTCAGCCATCGGCACCAGGAAATTAACCGCCCATAATTGACCTCTCATCTCATCGATTACTCTTTGGGTCTTGATGATGGCTATTTATTTAACGGGTTAGAATATATTCCCACCAAGCAATGAGCAATTTCCTCTGCTAGGGTGCATTGGTACAATATAGGATCTGATAGTAGACGACTATCTAAAACAATGTATGTATCTCAACTTTTTTTACATGCGTGGATATTTCTTTTTCTTCAGCCGTTTCATGCTATACATAAATTATTTCGAAAGAATATTCAATAGGAGATGTATAAAACCTTACTTGATATTCATTGGTGCCTTTTGCAAAGTATTATTAATATATAAAGATGACCTACCTGAGTATCTGACGCACTATGTCAAATACCTCGCCACCTGTGGCGGTGTGAAGAAAATTAATGGTCTTTATAGCCATAAGGAGAAGGGGTAGGGTTCCTGCTCAGTATTTATGTCCGGTCGGTGGGCGAGAATAAGATGGCTTGTGGGGAGTTTGTGGAGAAATGAACTTAAATTAATATGTCCTCTTTATGCCCTGGTAGTGACACAGCTACTAGGGTTATTCTTTACATGAAGATTATTTACAAAAAAAGGATTAGGAGGAATAAAATGCCTACAACGACAAGGAATTTAGGTCTTAAAAAACCACTGGGGAGCGAAACTTTCAATCGACAGGCGTATAATGAAAACTTAGATTTGATGGATCAAAACGCTGCCAAAAAGACGGATCTTGATGAACATTTGGCCAATGATGTGAATCACATCCCGTATGCTGTAGCAACAGGCTCAGCAAATAGTTATGTAATAATACTAAATCCAGTCCCTACCGCCTATATGGATGGCATGGCTGTGGCAGTGAAAATTAATATCGCTAGTACGGGTGCATCCACTTTGAATGTTAATGGGCTAGGAGCAAGGGAAATCAAGGATTCTCTCGGGAATGCTATAGCTCCCGGGGGTCTGAAGGCCAACATTATTTATTCAATGCGTTATGAAACAACCAGTCGAAATTTTATTGTACAGGGTAAAGGTGGTGGTGGCAACGCAACTTCATTTCAGTTACTAAGTGGATATACTGCTACTGTTGATACAGGACCAGTTACTGGGACGATGCCGAATAATGGGGCATTAAACTATAATCCAAGTACAGCAAGGCAAAGTGTACCTGCTGGTTATACAACAGGAGGTACCGTTAACCCTGTTACGGGTACGGCTACGATAACTCAAGTTCTTAGTGGACTGACTTTCGCTTCTGCATCAGGAATAAATCTGACCGGAACAATGCCTAACCTAGGTAGTCCTACATTAACGCCGGGAAGCCCTATACCCGCAGGTTATTATTCCGGTGGACTAGTCTCATATCCTACGCATGGTTCACAGACATACACCTCTGGTAGTGGTTATTTTACTGTACCGCCTGGAGTTAACAAAATAACCTTTATTGCTGTCGGTGGCGGAGGAGGTGGTGGGAAGCTGTAATTACCAATATCAATACGGAGGCAGTGGTGGAGGGGCTGGAGGAATTTATATTGGCATCCTATCAGTTACACCAGGAGAACAAATAAGTTATTACGTAGGAATTGGTGGAACTGGTGGTCTTGCTGGCGTTTCCTATAATGCGGGTGGTAACGGGCAAGGGGGAACTGGTTCTGCTGGAGGGAATACTACAGTTTCAAGTTATACTGCCTACGGTGGTGGCGGCGGAGGTGGAAATAATAATGCTACTGGCCCTGGTCCTGTTGGGATTGGAGGAAATGGCGGTGGAAATGGAGGAAACGGAGGAAACGGTGTAGCTGGCACTGTAGTAAATACTTGGGGTGCAGGTGGTGCAGGTGGTCCGGTTTTCAATAGTGCTGGTGCAGGTGGAAAAGGAAGTGATTATGCTGCTGGTTCTGTTGGAGGTAATGGAGCAGTAACTTTTATATGGTGATAGTTCGGGAGAGAAACTAAGGCGGATTCATATTATTGACTTTAAGTTTGGATACAAATTTAAAGGTTGTATATTTTCTGTTTATTCTGTTTATTCTGCTTATTAAGAAAGATAATTGATAATGGTACTTTAGGTAGGTTAGTAGGTTGGCCCTTTAGGGCTTTTTTCTTTACCGGGAGTTAGTTCGTGGGTTGCTTTACTTACCAGAACCCACGAACTTGTTTGTCCAATAGCATAAAATCTTAGTAAAAAAGGATAGGGGGTTGGGGATAAAGTCGGATCCCAAGATAAAAGCTTAAAATTCACTTAAGTGAACGACGAGTCTCTTTTTTATTACTCTAATTTTTCACCAATGGTTTTTAGCCAGCCAATGAGTTCTCCGGCAGGATCCATTTCTTTTAGTCTCTCGTAAGTCATTCTGGCAGCCACTTCATTATTCAGTTGTTTTTTTGCACTAGATTGCTTGGACTTTTTCTTTTCATCCTTCACTTGATCCCAAGGAATAGATGAGGCATTTTCATGAACAGTTTTTGCGACTATTTCCGGTACATCATCAGTTGAGCTAAAGGAGATTTTGAAACCATACACTTCCTCGATAGCATCTGGATGCAAATAATTTTCTAGTTCGCGTTTATCTGTTAGTTTTGCAAAAGAGCCATCTGTTCGCTGATTTACCCTATCACAGTAAGTTTGATATTTTGGCGGTGTATCCATATCGCGGTCATATAGATGAACTTCAGGTTTACGTAGATGCCTTAGGTAGTGGTTTTGAACCCATTCTTTTAGACTGCTTCCCCCCATAGGTAAGAATGTAACTCTAGGATCGGAGGAAAGGTCCGGGATAGAGGGATCTCTTCGGTTTAACATTAAACTAATATGATTAAAAAAACGAATATCCTGGGGGCCTTCAACACAAATTAGAAGTTGGACACGGTTATCTGGTAAAACCCCTAGGGTATTTGCAATTTCAGCATAAATCTCGTTTTGATTAAAACAGACATCATTATTATTATCCTTTTTTATAATATGTCTTAAACTTTCAACGGGCAATAATCCCGCAATGCCGGGTTCGTGTGTGGTAATAATGACTTGGCAATCATCCTGTTCAGATAAATCTTTTAGTGCCTGAATTAGAATCTTTTGATTATTAGGATGCTGTGCAGTTTCTGGCTCCTCAATGGCGTAGATAACACTTTGAGAATTGGAAGCTAGTTGTTTTCGTTCAACCTCTGCTCTAAAGAAATTGAGTAAAATAAGCCGGCGAACGCCACTTCCTCTTTTATTAATAGGAATTTGATCATCCCCAGTTAAAGAAAGTTTAAAGAGAGAATCCCATTTAGGTTCTGATTTAAAGTTTGGGGAAAGCTCACTGGCTAACGAATGGTCCATCTCCTGCAATTTTTGTAGAGTTCTACTGGCTACGGCCATAACCTTGTCCTGGACGATTGTTTTTATACTTTCAAGATCTGATTCAACTGATTTTATGGCCTCGGAAACCGCAATTTTCATTGGGTCCTGAACCTCACTGTCCTCGTCTTTACTTGGACGATCAGATTGAAAAAGTGCAAAGGTGGGCAGTTGTTTTTCAATACTTTGCCATATGGCCTTGGCATCTTCCTTATTTAAGAAGATTTCTGTTGGTTGCAGGTTCAAGTTAGAACAACTCTCCCAAATCGCTTTACGAATAGCACTATTTACTCTTAAATCGATAGTCTCTTGATCAATTCCCAAATCTCGTAATTTCTTTTTCAGATCTCCATTCTTCAAAATAAGCAAATCTTTTACCGTACTTTCAGTCGGATGAAGAGCATAAGCAATAATATTTTCCTTGGGGGTTTTATTACTGCAATCGTAATACTTATAAATTTCCAGGTCTCCGTCTTCGTTTAACAAATACTCCTTATTTAAATTAGTAATTGCACTGGTGTCTAGAATAAATTGTTCTGGTAGATTATCAAAAACACACCCAATTTTTACAAGCTTATTTTCGCTAAATACACAGGCATCATGACTTTCCAGCTTAACCAGAGAATTGTTAAAAAATATTTCTAGTGCTTCAAGGATAGTTGACTTACCAATATCATTTTTACCAACCAGAGCAGTTAAGTCCCCAATTTCAACCCTGATTTTGTTTTTGTATGATCTGAAGTTCTCCAGGATAACTGCCTTTAATTTCATAGTACTAACTCCTTTACTTTTTTCTTTTCACTTAAGTGAAAAGACTATGGATATATTTATAAATCTAGTGAAGTTGCAATAAAATCGGGGGCATGGATAACCCTTGCTGATTTATCAATACTGTTTAACAATCCGATTTCATCACCGGTAGAAGCTCCTAACTCTTTAAACCTACGGACTGAAACCAACACGCGACCTTCTAATGATCCAACGGCTTTGTTGTGGGCTTCAATTGTATTATCAAGATGTCTTTTAATTTCAGAGAAATAGGTAACAAAAAGAGACATACGTTTATATAGTTCTTGGCCCAAATCCCTTATTTGCTGAGTATTTGCGGCAATTGTATTTTCTCGCCAGCCGATTGCCACAGCTCTTAACAAACTAATTAGAGTGGTGGGAGTGGCCAAAATAACATTCTGATTAACACCAAACTCGATTAAATTGGGGTCTTGTTCAAGTGCGGAGCTAAAAAAAGATTCACCTGGTAGAAACAATACAACAAATTCTGGCGTGTGTTTAAACTGATTCCAATATGCTTTGTTCCCTAACTGACTAAGATGTGTTCGAACTTGCTTTGCATGTTCCTTGAGTCTCTCTTGCTTAACGCTATCGTCGGATGCTTCTATTGCTTCCAGGTATGCTTTTAGGGGTACCTTAGAATCAACCACAATTTCTTTATTGTTTGGTAACTTAATAACCATATCTGGGCGCAGGCGTCCAGATTCGGTATGGATTGATTCCTGAACGACAAAGTCACATTTTTCCACCATACCACATATTTCAACGACTCTTTTTAACTGAATTTCCCCCCAACGTCCGCGTACCGTAGGGGTACTAAGTGCTTTAACGAGATTTGATGTCTGAATATCGAGGTGTGCTTGGGTAGTGGCCAACGCCTTTAATTGGTGATCCAGATTGCTGTAGGCTTTAGTTCGCGTAATTTCAAGTTCTTGTAGTTTGCTGTCTACCTTTTCGAGTGAGTCCTTTAGGGGTTTCACAAGATCATTAATAGATTTTTGCCTTAGGTCTAGATCTCCCTTGGCATTTATATGAAAACTCTCAAGAGCGTTTTTGGCTATTTGCATAAACTGTTGGTTATTGCCCTTTAAAGCTTCAGAAGATAACACCTTAAATGTATCCGTAAAAGCTTGTTCCGCCTTATTAAGAAGATTAAGCTTGTCTTCCGTTGCTTTTTTCTCTTCTTTTAGAAGAATATCTAGCTTTGAAATCTGAGAGCTAAGGTCCACAATTTTATTCTGAAGCTCGGCGGTGTGTTTTTCTTTAGAGTTCAATTCCAACTCCAGTTCCGGTATTCTCTTGCTTTTTTCTTCGGCAGCTGATCTCTTCTCGGCTTCTGTTTTATTCTCTTCCCGGAGCTTTGCGATTTCTACTCCGGCCTCTTGGACAGAAGTTTTTAACTCGCTAACGTATTGAATCTTGGACCGGAAAGCAAACCATGATGCAAGAATCCCAATAGCAAGTCCCAGTATTAATGGGAGATAAGTATTTGAAAGTTCCATCATTATTTAGCACCTCATTTTTTTTGACAATCGTGGTAAGTAAGGTCAATTTCTTTAATAACATAACTAAATCACCTATAATTGTGATGTTCACTCGAGTGAACTTTTTATTTGAGCTAGCTACAGAATGTAATGAATTCAATAGTTAGTCTTATTTCCAGACTACAAGGAAATACTGATGAATAGAATAGATTTCTCTTAGATATTTACCCCATTCAGACCATGCTACCATTCCATCTTCGATTTCCAATAACCCATCAGGATATGGGAGTGCATCATTTTGCTCATCACCAGTAATAAGCCGCTTCAATTTATCTTTAGATTGCTGGACATTAACAAGATAATCACTTGAAAAAATATCGTCTGTTAATGAATCAAACCATACACCGAAGTTGACTATCCCTTCTGAAATCGATTCCGGCGAGTGAAAGCACAAATCTTTTCCGCTTTCCGTAAAACTATAGCTGTGTTTTGCAGTGGTAACTGAAGTATGTGGTGGAATACAAACATGCTCCGCAAGAAAAGGAATATCCGCAAATGTAGACTTTGTTCCAGAACCTTCTATAGTTACTCTCCGGTTACCCCAAGGATATCTCTCAAAAGGACTCCACCTAAGAGCAGCGGCATGAAGATGGAATAGATATGCCGAGTGTTCTAAAAACAACGGACATACGTAGGCTGCATCACTTTTGGTGTATTTCTTTAAACGATTACGTAATTTATAAAGAATATTATGTTGGTAGTTTACATGGGCCTTCCCTTTTTCCCGTAAGTTAAAGAATAAAGAGTTAGGACTTGTTTCTAACAATAAGGATTTACGATTCTTAATAATTCGCGATGTACTATAGTCTGGATACGCTGATGGTTTCTTAAACTGCATATAAAACGGTTTAAATCCACTGATGTGATCAAAGATTCTAGCATCTGCGCCAAGCCATCGTTCCTTTCCCCCTGAAAAAGGCTCAATTGTTAACCCACGGTTAGGATAACTTGCAACAGCAAAAAAGGTACTAAGCGCAATAGCAACTGCCTCTTCAGTGTAACTTGCCTCTAAAAGATGACCTTTTTTCTTGATAGCCATATATGTCACCCTTTCTGATTTAATCCATGTTAGGTTAAGATCAATTTTTTAATAGCACAACTAAATCATCTCTGTTTGTGATGTTCACCCGAGTGAACTTTTTATTTAAACTGGCTATGGAGTAATTTAAAAACCACCGGTTCAATATCCCCGCCTCTTCTGGGATTGGTACATAGACGAAGTGGTTACCTCGGCAGCTGTCAGAACAGTGTCCTTTCTGCCAAAAAAGCTAGGACAAGATTCTTGAACTCTTAATTTTTTCTGGATATCCGTTCACTTGGGTGAATTTTTAAAACTGTATGGTTTTCTGGCTAACCTCACAGGCAGCGAATTTTAGGGATACATACTAATTGGTTAGTTGTTGTGGTTAAAGAGGTTATGAGTTCAGCGAGTAAATGCATATACTATAAATCCAGATAAAATATTTAAACCTAGTTGTTTTGCTAAATTTAATCCTCTTTCACCAAATCTTTTTGCAGATTGCTGTGTATTATCTACCTTTTTACTGTTTACATCTTTTAACATTTCTGATGCAACCTTACGAAGTTCCTTGTCATCACACTCAATTAAAAATTTATTAAGATTTTCGGTAAGACCTATCCAATCAATTGAATCAGATGAAATATTAATCACTGATCCACCTATATGGCCGGTATTGACAATCCCACTGGTATTGGTGATGTAGTTATTTTTCATTGGATATTTCTCCTCCAACATAGCCAGTGTTTACAACACCGCTTTCATTTTTAATAATATTTTTACTGAAATCAATAAAGTAATTAGTGGCTTGTTCTTCTAAGCCATATTGGTTGATTGTCTCAGCAAGAAACACAGCTGCCTGATTTAGAAATTCAACACTTTCAGATGTTACAATATAACGTCCACCCGAATTCATTTCGATATGTAAAGCGTAACGATTCTTTTTGTTATATTCATAGATTTTATAAATAGAATATCCACCAATTGCAATACAACCTAAGCCGATCACTGCTAGGCCAAACATCCTAGAGGATGAAAGGGATATAAGCAAAAACCCAGCGAGTATTAGTACAAAAGGCCCAATAGAATATGGTTTGCTGAGCATTTGACCAACCCATATTTGTGATATGTTAGAAATTTGGATAATTGAATGTTTAGTTTTAAATATGTTACGTTGTATGTCTAAAACGGGTTTTTCAAAAACTTTATTTTGTTCAGAAAATTTATCAGTAATCATGTATGCACACCCCATTTTTTTGATTTTTGACAAGCTAAAATTGTTCCTAATTTTATCTAAATAGTTAACGTTCACTCGAGTGAACAAGGATTTAAATTTGGAATTTATAAGGGATTGTTTTTTATGGTAGGAAAAGAAGCCGATGGTAACAACACTTAGAAAGAATAAAATAACACCAGATATGGCTATGTAGTATAGGGGTGTTACTTCTTGTAATCGAGCACTATAATGAACATTTCCTTCTGGAAAAGTCTGGGTTTGTGTTTTATTACGTAGGGGATCTCCCTTTGGGTAAATGCTTCCATCAGGAGCTATCGGTGTAGCACTAAATATTACTTTATAATTAACCGGTTCTTCCAAGGGGAGGTCCTCCCCTAACCATCTAACAGCATTGAAATTATCAATGAACTGGTAATGAGGCCTAAGACTAGAGGAATCTTTAATTTTGGTGTAACCAAAATCACAAGGGCCAAAAAGTGAATTCGATAGAGCTTTCATCTCTTCAGGGGTATCCTTCTGTAATTCAATAATAAACTGACTACCCGTGGTTTTAACGTTAAGATCTTTTGATAGAGCTTTTATATAAGATTCAAATTCGCCCGGCAAATCCTTAGATAATTTAGAAAACTCTTCTGCAGACAACGTAATAGTTACAACTCTAGAATAGTGTTGTTTTAAGACACTGGTTTCAATGGAAACATTTTTAACTAAATAATGTTTGGTAGCGGTAGCCCTCCAGTTTATATTATTAGTTAGAAGAGATTTGCTATGATCAGAGGGTAATACAACATAGTTTTTAATGGATTGAATAAGGTCATTTTCTGATGCATCAACTAGCTTATTATTTCGTACGGCTAAAATAGCCCATTTAAAATATTCTTTCACATTTCCTGATTCTGAAAGTTGATAACTATGGCTAAAGGGAGTACCTAATCTTTTAAATGTTATTTGAACAGGACTTCCAGTAATTAGAGCACTTTTTTCCTTTAATTCATCAATAGAAGAAAAGGGTATCTCAACAATAAAGGTGGTGTCATTTGGGGTAGTGCTTTTTGTTATAGTAAAATCAGGTGGCAAACTTTGTTTTAAAGTTTCCTCAAGCTTTGAAATGCCACCTTGAATATCACCATAATGATTACCTGGTACATTAATAAATAGAGATCTTACACCTGAGCCATCAGGATGAATCTCTGTATTCATTGTTATATTAGCACCGCAGCCTGTTACAAATAAAAGGGACAATAGTAGAAGGAAAGAAACTAATCTTTTTTTACTTATACCCATTGAGATGGCCTCCATTGTTCACCCGAGTGAACGAAGTATCTTTTTACCTGAGCTGACATCGAATTAAGATAAAATTAATAGTCACCTGAAAATACTGTGCCAATTCTTCGACCGAAGGATTGGCCAGAGTTTTTAAAGCTTCAAAAAATTCATTCTTCGGCACTAGGAAATTGACGGCCCATATTTGGCCTTTCATCTCATCAATAGCCATTTGGGTCTGGCCCCTGGCAGATTGGTGGCTATTTAATAAGTTAGAGTATATTCCCACTAAATGATGGCCAATTTCTTCTGCAAGAACACAACGATACAGTATGGGATCTGATAATAGGCGACTATTCAAAACAATGTATGTATCACCCCCTTTTTTTTACACGCGGCGTTTTGATTTGGATTTTCAAAATGGTGATAGGAAATGTGAATCTTATATTTTTTTGTAAGGGATTTTAGGACAATTAATTTTGTATCATTATGCAAAGGTAACAATGATAAATTCTATTCCTAAAATTACATTTTTTTT
>CAMKDG010000022.1 GCA_946411205.1 uncultured Desulfotomaculum sp. | reverse complement strand
ATGATGGGCTGTCCTTTGCTAACTTTGTCCCCCTGCTCCACCAGGACCTCCTTGACCCGCAAATTGGCATCGGCGAATTCCTCCCGGGTTGATTTGACCTCGACCGTCCCTGCGCCAAATACTTCTTTGATTAACGACCCATTCGTCGGCTGGACCGTTTGGACCCTGGGCAGTGTAAAATTATTGATGGTATGGGAGAAGAACGTTAATCCGATCATTACCATTAGAAACAGCAGGCTCAACCTTCCGATCACTTTTTTTCTTTGCGTGTCATCCGCAATTGCTTGATTCGACAAATTCCTGTCTCCCTTCCGTTGCTCAGCCTTTGATTCCAGAAAGTCGGATCCCTTCCAACAAGTATTTTTCGGCGTAAAGGAAGTTCAACAACATTGGCAGCATATAGATAGTGGACGCGGCAAAGGCCAAGCCTTTTTCACCGTCGATAATTCTGGAAAGATAAAGGGAAAGAGGCTGTTTGGCCGCATTCTGCAAAAAAATCAGCGGCTGTTCAATCATGTTCCAGTTATCAATAAAAACAAGGATGGCCATGGCTGCTATGCCCGCCCTGGACATGGGCAGGATGATTTTGAGGAAAATCTGGAGCTGGTTGGCTCCGTCCATCCGGGCTGCTTCAAGATAGGAGTTCGGTATTTGCTCCATATATTGTTTTAAAAGAAATACACCAAAGGTACTGAAGATGCCGGGCAAGATAATGGACCAGCGACTATTAAGCAGACCCAACTGGCCGACCATTAAATAATTGGGCACAAGGGTTACCTGGAAGGGCATCAGCATCACAATGATATATAAAAAAAACAAGATATTCCTGCCTCTAAACTTCAGCTTGGCAAAGGCATAGGCTGCCAGGGTTGCCACAATCGTTTGCCCAATGACGATAGGAAAGGTAATCAGCACAGAATTCCAGAACATGAAAAGAAACTGGGTCTTTTTGATGAGCACGTTATAATACTGCTTGAGCACCACCATGTCGGGTATCAGCTGGAACCGGGCGAAGTGATTCAGGGTGTCATCCTTATAGCTGCTTACGTTTTTGTCCGTCACCGGGCCATAATTATCGGCAATTGCCTGTTCACTCATCAAGGAATTGGTGACGGTTACAGCCAGGGGAAACATGAATAGGACAGCCAGTACCAGTAAAACCGTAAGATGAAGTATTTTTTTTATTCGGTGGTTACGCTTCAACACTCCCTCCCCCCTTTCACCGGTTTCTAATTAATCATGTTGGTGATTTTTCTCTCCACAATAAAAAGCAGTAAAACGACGGTCACGATAAAGGCAGCCATAATGAAGGCTGCGGAAGTTAGTTTTTGGTAATCCAGAGCTATGAACATATTGTTCATGTAGTGCTGCAGCATATAGATGCTGTTATGGGGATATTCTCCGGAGATAAGATAGGTCTCCCGAAACACCTTAAATGAATTGATAATCGAGATAACAAAAACAAAAAAAGTTGTGGGGGTCAAATAAATCAGGGTTATTCGGAAAAACTCCTGCCGGCGGCTGGCCCCGTCGATTCTAGCCGCTTCGTAGTATTCAGTCGGGATACTTTGTAATCCGGCTAGAAACAGGATGACGCTGTAACCGATGTTTTTCCATAGATAAATCACGAGCACGACCATTCTGGACCAGTTGGTTTTCATCCAGTCCACGGGCGGGTAACCCAAGGCATGGATCAGGGAATTTAAAACGCCGTTCAAATCAAAGAAAGCCTGCCAGACCAAAACTACCGAAGCTACGGGCACCACCAAAGGAGTGATCATGATGGTACGAAACAGGTTCCGGCCCGGTAATTTTTGATTCAATAACAAGGCCACGCCCAGGGAGAGAAGCAGATTAAGAGGGACACAGAGTAAAGTAAACTTAGCGGTATTGGCCAGAGCTGCTAAAAAGCTTGGGTTTTTTAACAAAGTGCCATAATTATGTAATCCGACGAAAGTACCGTGAAGGGGACTGTCCACCAGGGAATAGTAAAAGCCGGTGACAAACGGGAGCAAATAAAAAAGAGAAAAACCCAGCAGACTTGGCCCCAGGAAAAGCCAGGCCAGGCAGCCGTTATTCATTTTTAGTTTTCCAGTTCTCATCTTTACCACCCTAATCGTGATGGACCAAGCAACATATCCGCTCCTCCTTTCGGCAATATAAAAGCCTGTCCGATTCGACAATTTCATCTTATCGAAATCAGGCAGGCGATATTAGAATTTTAACTTATCAAAATCTTAATAATTTCTTATGAGGAACTTATTATATTCTTAGGCCGTTGTAGACAGCCAATGCATCGGTAATATTATACTGTTCCGAATGGTGATCTCCCTTTGCACCAGCTGAAATCAGAATATATTCTTGTTTACCCACTTTGGCGAGACTCGCGAGACATAGACCAGCCTCAGCGGTATAGCCCGTTTTTCCTCCTAAAATTTCTCCACCAATAATGTTTTGATTGTTGAGGCCTTCCAACAGGGTACTGTAAAAGGTTACCCCTCTAGGGTGCTTATTTGTTGATGGTGTGGAGTGACGGGATGAAGTAAAAATCTCCCGGAAAGTATCATTTTGCAAAGCGTAGTTTAGAAGAATAGCCAGATCCTTGACTGTTGTATAATGGTTTTTATTCTGAAGCCCGGTTGAGTTCGCAAAATGTGTGTTGTGCATGCCGAGCTCTGCCGCTTTTTGATTCATTATTTTTACAAAATTCTGCTCGGATCCCGCAATTTGATCAGCAAGTGCAATACAGCACTCCGCACCGCTCGGCAGCATGACTCCGTATAAGAGATCGATGGCCCTGACCTGCTCACCCGGCTGGAACCCTGCCATTGAGGCATCTGCTTCGTACAGCCCCTGAACCATAGAATTGGTAAGGGTGATTTTTCTCTTCAGGTCAGGTAAATTTTCGATTGCCACAATGGCTGTCATCATTTTCGTCAAAGAAGCAGGATAGATTCTCTCTTCGCTATTTTTCTGCATCAGGATGGTATGATCTTTTAAACGGATTAGAATCGCATTAGGACTGTTCAACTTAGCGGGAGATCTGGAAACAGAGGAATCGAGTTCCCAGCTTAGTGTTTGCTTGGCGATGGCGCGCCAGTCGATCAGATGCCTACCGCCCGAGGAAACCGGTGTTATTCTATCGTCGGAAGAATTGGGTGTTGTCTTTATGAAAGAATATGACGATAAAACCTTGTTATATTTTTCTTTAAAGATGTATTGGTATCCTGGAATAATGATAGATTTAGTAACAAAAGCAGTAATACCAACTAGTAACAGAAGTTTTATAAATATGCGTATTCCTGACTTTTTCTTTTTTACTTTTCGTACCATAAGAAAACAACTCCTTATTCTGTGCTGATATTATTCAATCATAGAATAAGGAGCAATGTTGAAATTTCATCTTATGAACCTCTTAAGATTTTCTTATCTCGTAATTTCACTGTGAGATATATGTTTTTGGTGACACTACTGCAGCTTACTAGTTGTAAAAGTAAGAATAAAACTTATTAAGGAGAAAATCAGCGTATCTTAAGATTTTATTAAGATATTTCTTTTTTTAATATCCTATAATAAACAAGTTCATTACAATGGAGGTGCATTTAGTAGTCATGATAATATTACGGTTTATTATAGTGTCGATTACTTGGTTTATTAGTACTTTGCCATTTTTGATTCCCTACTATATCCTACTGACAAGTCAAAGCAAAAGGGTTGGTTATAAACTGTCAATTGAACATACTGTAATTGTTTGTATCTTTGTCTACTACCTTACTGCTGTGCTAAGTTTTACAGGTATTCCTTCGATCATGGATATTGTGCATAACCGCTTTGGCATAATAACCCCAAAGGGGTTGAATTTTCCACCGGATGAGATTAATTGGATTCCATTGCTTTGGCTTACAGAGGGTGTTCGCCCCTATATAGAAAATATCTTGCTGTTTATCCCTCTTGGCCTTATGCTTCCTTTTATTTGGAAAAAGTATGAAGTGTTATGGCAAACAGCATTATCCGGTATGACATTCTCTCTGATCATAGAAGTGAGTCAATTGTTCAATAGAAGAATCACGGATATTGATGATTTACTGATGAATACTCTCGGAGCGTTGATCGGCTGGGTAATTTTCCGGCTACTGCAAGAGCATTTAGCCAAATTACAGGAGAAGGTTTCTGCCCAAAGTCCCCCTATTGAAAAAATTCCCTTACTGCTTCGTGAAGAGGCATGTTTTTATCTGGCCGGTGCATTCGCCGGGATGTGCTTTGTGTTTTATCCCTTTTTAAGATCTTTATTATACCCATTTTTAATGTAAGATCTTACTTAGCCAAAGGACAAGCTATCTACGTAAACAGATAGCTTGTCCTTTGGCTTACTTTTGTGGAAGCACGACAGTAAAGACGGTCTTTTCTACATTACTTTGCGCGAAGATCGTGCCGCTATGGGCGTTGACGATCTCTTTGGCAATAGCCAGTCCCAGCCCGGCACCGCCTGTATTGGTGGCACGGGATGTGTCCAGCCGAAAAAATTTCTCAAATATCGTTTCCAGTTTTTCTTGTGGGATAGGATTACCTTGATTCGTAAACGTAATAACAATATTTTTGTCTTGTTGTCCGGCAGAAATGTCAATGACGCTCTTTTCATAGCTATGGGCCAGCGCATTTTTTAGAATGTTATTGAACACCCGGGCCAGCTTGTCGGCATCTCCCCACAGCGTGAGTCCAGCAGGCACATTGACGGCCACCTGCTTTTCCTGTGGAGTCAGCATTGGATAGAATTCATCTGCCAGCTGCTGGAGCATGAACAGTAAATTAATTTTTTCTTTATTCAAAACAATGGTTTGAAGATTAAACCTTGTGATCTCAAAAAACTCATTGATAAGTTCCTCTAATCGATAAGCCTTTTCCAAGGTAATACCGACATATTTTGCTTTCTGCTCAGGTGGCATATCAGGAGCTTCATCCAGAAGACTTAAGTAGCCTATGACAGAGGTCAGTGGTGTCTTTATATCATGAGCTAAGTAAACTACCAAATCATTTTTGCGCTGCTCTGCCTCAAGAGCAGCCTTCTTTTGTTTTTCCAGATTGTTTTTTATTTGATTAAGCTTATTTTCCATAAAATCCAATTCTGGTAATAATGTAATTTCAGCATCGGATCCCTCGGTAAGTTTATCCAAACCAGCGCTGATTTCATCAAAATATTTTGTGAACCAAGAAACAGAAAAACGAAAAAGGATAACTAAGAATAGTAAGATGATAATAAAAAGGATCATGTCCATATTGTTGCGAATTACCAACTGATAGATTGTCTGTGCGTCCGAATCATGAAAATGAAAAGCGTTGATTAAAAATCGAACGATACGATCTCCAATCTGTCCACGCAGGATATAGCGCAATAGAAGAACAGTCACAGCGGCGGCAACTGTAATCAGAACCATTTGAAAAAGTACTGTTCTTTTTAATTTTGTATAATCATTCCTCCTTTTACCTCTCTTACTGCTCAATTTTATAGCCAACCCCCCATACCGTTTTGATATATTTAGGATGCTCTGCACTGTCGTGCATTTTTCCCCTTAAATGCCGGATATGAACCATTACCGTATTATTGCTATTAGTAAAATACTTGTCTCCCCATACCTCATGGAACAATTCTTCCGAGCTGACCACCCGTCCTCGATTGGAACAAAGGACCCAAAGAATAGCAAACTCTGTGGGAGTGAGAGCAAGTGATCTTTCGTTTAAGGTGCACTCATGAGTATTCTTG
The DNA here is from genome assembly GCA_946411205.1 of uncultured Desulfotomaculum sp. Lineage (GTDB taxonomy): Bacteria > Bacillota > Desulfotomaculia > Desulfotomaculales > Desulfotomaculaceae > Desulfotomaculum. Next base: position 32,291 of record CAMKDG010000022.1, on the reverse strand, counting down.
TTCAATACCAACCCGGAAAAGGAAATCAAGTGTTCTTCCTGGTTTGGCTCCGCAGAATTATATTTGGTAAATCTCCGGAGCTGCGCCTTGACACGGGCAATAAGTTCCAAAGGGCGGAAGGGTTTCGTGATATAGTCATCCGCACCTAAGGTCAACCCGGTAATTTTATCGATTTCTTCTTCTTTGGCTGTCAGCATGATCACCGGAAAATTATGCTTTTTCCGGATTTGCTGACAGATTGAAAAACCGTCTACATCAGGAAGCATGACATCCAAAATGGCGAGATCCAATCTTTCATTTCCAATGCAGTTAAGAGCATCCTTGCCTTCATAAAATTTAAAGACGTTATAATTTTCGTTTTTCAGATAAACTTCTACCAAATCGGCAATAGCCTGTTCATCATCAACGATTAAAATATTGGCAGTCAAAGGCGTCATCTTCTTTCTTTTAAAGATATATCCCCATCGTTATTATACCGCAAAGCAAAAAACCAATTTTGTAGCTTTTTACTTATGAAAATCTTAAGATTTTCTGAATATCGCGATACTGATGGTCTGTATAAGACAGGATGACTTGTAAAAGAAAAACTTGCCCCAAAAGGACAAGTAAAATACACAATGCTACTTGGCAGTCAGGCTAGCATCATGCATTTGCGCCTAAGATTCTTTAGCTTTGTTTGAGAAGATCGAAATATGTCGGTGTAACGGTATATTTGGGATGACTGTGAATACATTTATTATAGTATTATCGTACTTTTAGTACGCTTTGGGAGGGCTTATAAATGGACAACAATAACGAAGGGTCTCAATTAGAGAAAGAGAATACCCGAGACACGGCACCCCAGCCAAACGTAGCACCTGCAAAAACAGAGGACACGGATGTATCTCAGGCGCAGAACGTAACACCCGCAAAAACAGGATGCCCGGATGTATGCCATTCGCAGACAGTGGGTGTACGGGGCCCTGTACTTGTGCAGGACACCGTTCTACATGAAACCTTAGAAACCTTTGTATTCTCTACCACGCTGCCACGGCGCCTACACACAAAAGGATATGGTGCTTTTGGGTACTACTACACCACTCATTCCATGAAGGACTATACCAAAGCCAGATTATTTCAAAAACCCGGTCAACAGGTGCCGGTGGCGGTGCGCTTCTCCCTTGCTTCAGGCAATCAGGGAACACCGGACACTTCCAGAAATGTTCGCGGATTCAGCACTAAGTTTTATACCTCTGATGGGATCTTCGATCTGATCTGCAATCATCTCCCTGTCTTTTTTGTACGAGACGCGATTCTTATCGCGGATGTGATCAGTCATCTTTCGCCTTCTCCCGTGAATAATCTACCGTATCCGGAACGGCTTTGGAGCCTGTTTGCCAAGTATCCCGAGTCAACGAATATGCTGATATGGTTATTTTCAGATTTGGGAACAGTCAAAAGCCTTCGCCATATCCCAGGACATAGTGTGAGCACCTATGTCTGGCTAAATGCACAGGGTGTTCGGCACTATGTGAAATACCACTGGTTCCCGATGGCCGGGGTAGCATACATTGATCGGCAGGAGGCTGAGTTGCTGGCATGCCAAGATCCTAACATTGCCGGACGTGACCTGTATGATTGTATAGCAAAGGGCAAGGCTGTCGAATACCAACTGTGTGTACAGCTGATGAATCCTGAAGATGCAAAGACACTCCCCTTTGATCCTTTGGATGATACCAAGGTATGGGATGAAGCCCGATATCCCCTTTGCCCCGTTGGTCGGATGGTTTTAAACTGTAATCCAGAAAATTATGCCGAGCAGGTAGATAAATTGGCCTTTGATCCAGCGAATTTACTTCCCGGGTTGGAATTTTCAGATGACAAGGTACTGCAGGGACGTACGTTTATTTATTCAGATGCACAACGTCATAGACTGGGCCCGAATTATCGTAATATCCCCGTCAATAGACAGCCAAACTGGTCTCCTGCATGTATGGTATCCAGTGGAAACGGCAGATATATCGCCGGTGAAATTATGCGTGCCGAAATCCCGAATCCAGATAATTTTACACAAGCGACTCAGAAGTATGAATCCTTTTCTGCAGCAGAGAAAAAGAACCTTGCGGATAATATTGCGTCGGGGCTTGTACACGCCCTGCCTAATACGCAGCACCTCGTCTTATGTCACTTAGAGCAAGTCTCCCCGGTGCTGGCAGCGACGGTCAAAGAACAGATGTGTTTGTATGCCGGTACAGTGGGAGTCTAGACCCTACTAGCTTAAGTCAAGTAGAAAAAATCTATGAAACATTCTAAGAACAAGAAAAGACATAGCAGCAGTCCGACACTTTCACTGTTTGGTCTGCTGCTATGTCTTTTTTACTTAACGTAAGTCCTAGTCAATTTAACCCATCTGTGTACTTGGCTTTTTAGCATCCTTCCAAAAGAAAACTAACATCGGGATGATTACAATAAAAGCACATATAAGGTACATATAGGATAGTCCAAGTGTATTTGAAACCAACCCCAGTGAGATAGAGCCAATGCCAATACCTAAATCAAGGGCAGTAAAGATGGTGCCGTTGGCAGCCCCTCTGCGAAAGGGCTCAACTCTATTGATCGCCATCGCCTGAAGGGTTGGTTGAACAATACCAAAGCCTATGCCCAGTATAATGGCTGATAAGATAAACATCAGATAGCCATTTGACATAAATAGAACTAAAAATGAGATGGCCAAAGACGAAAAACCGATGAACATGATCTGGTTGGGGCCTCGTTTATCAAATACTTTTCCGGCATAGGGTCTGACGAACAAAAGTGATACACCATAAACCATGAAAAAGATACCCGCATTGGCAATGTTCAGTTCTTTAGCATAGAGCGTTATAAAAGATACAATTCCTCCATAGGTCAAGTTAACAAAGAACAGTACAACCGACAGGGAATAGACTCTGGGTTCTAAAAAGCTGTTAAGGCTTATCTTTGTTTTCTGCCTATCGATAGTACTTTCAGAGTCCTTTATGCCAAGCACACAGAGAAGGGCAAGGGCAGCAATGATTGAACCAGTTGTAAATAAAATATTAAATCCATATTTACCAAGAATATAAAGACTTAAGACAGGGCCCAAAGCCATAGCAAGGGTACCGGCTAATCCGTAATAGCCCATTCCTTCCCCTCTTCTAGCTGCAGGCACAATATCACTGGCGATGGTTCCTGCCCCTGTTGAAGTAAATCCCCAGGACAAGCCATGAATTGCTCTTAAGAGAAAAAGAATAAGCAAACTTGTTGCTATATTATAGGCGAAGGTTACTGCCACAAAGGCTACTAAAGCAATTACAACCACACTTTTTCTCCCCAGTGTATCAAGCAAGTAACCCGAGATTGGGCGAACTAAAACAGCTGTTATGGTAAGGACCCCCACAATATAGCCAACATTACTTTCACTACCCTTTAAGACCTCGGTGACATACATGGGTAAGGTAGAGATTAAGAAATAAAAACTAGTAAACATAAATAAACTAGTTAGACAGATTAAGAGAAAGTTTTTGTTCCATAGGGATTGTTTTTGATTCATACATACATCTCCTTGTACAATTTTAGTCTGACCGTTAGTAGTATTCAAATGCCACCGATTAGCGGAAACAGTAGTGAGGTTACCTCTGTTTTAAGCATTTTATTTACCCTCTGGAAGAAATGTAGGCCAAGTACTATAAAACCCAAAGTAATTGCTTGAACAATTGTTTAGGCAAAAAATTATTTGTCCAGATTATCAAAAATTTTATTAAGAACAATCTTTACCTGATCAAGTTGCTCTTCATCGATGCCTTTGATGGACTTATCAAGGGCTTCAAAAGCTAGCGGAAAAAGTTTATCTTTTAAAGCTCGGCCTTCTTCCGTTAAATAAATGAGATACGCCCGACCATCCCCGGGGTTTACTTCTCTTCTGATAAACCCCTTTTTTTTAAGTTTTGAGAGCATTCTTACAGTTGTCGGTTGGTCTTTTGATGTCAGTTCTGACAGTTCTTTTGGTGATACCCCTTCCCTTTCCCACAAACGGTTTAGAACAGCCCATTGCTCGGGCGTTACGTTATAATCTTTTAGATGGTGTAACAAATTATTTTTCATGCGTGTATTTGTACGATTTATGATGAATCCAAGGCTATTCTCAATTTGAAAGCTCACTAATATCCCCTCTATTCGTATATTATTGTCAGGACAATTATATACCTATTTGATATAAAAAATCAAACTTAAATTTTGTTGTGGGGAGTCATTTTAGTTTTATTCGGCATAGGTGGTGCAGTGAAATAAGTAGTCTCCTTAAAATAATAAACCCGGACAGGAACAGTACTCTGTTCTCTTCCAGGTTTTCGTTTGGTTCACTCTGATTGTTTTAACTGTCAATGTCTACAATACAAACCTAGCCCTGACCCTATTTAGTAAATATAGAATAAATGCTGTTGCAAATGCGTACTTAAAGCTAGGGATACTGATACCTGCAGTAAGGTAAGTCGATAACTGTATAAGCCACGCATTAATTACCAGTGTAAATAAACCCATTGTTATTAAATTTACCGGTAATGAAATAAGCAGTAACACAGGTTGCAAAAATAATGTAATTATTCCGAGGAGAAAGCTTGCCCAAAGCACTGCAATTATTGAGGATAAAGAGATTGCAGGAAAAAGTATACTTGCAAGATAAAACCCCAAAACATTGGTAAAACATATGATCATTAAGTTTTTCATACGAATACCTCATTAATAAAATGAAATACTGATTTGACTTTTGCAAACGGTTATATCTGCCATTTGCCAGCGGCCCAGTTGACGTATTTCGAATAGTAGTCGTAAAATCATATCAATGGCTATTTTCGGTAGTTTCAGGCGGGAAGTAAAGCATTCTCCCAAAACTACTAGATCTAATACGGACGTAAGTAGGTCATCAAAGATAAATAAAGGTATTGGGAAAGTGAATTTCCAGGCCCCATGATGAACTTTAACTAGGACAAAGTGGCTTTTGGGCTTATTCCACATAGATTTCTACCTTCGTGCGACCTTCTTTTGGGTCTTCTGTATCTACATCCACCAGTTTGCCATCTACCAAGCCCTCGTCAATTAATTGCACCAATTCTTCAAAATTAATTTCTTGCAGATTAATCCCCTTTTTCTCCATTTCCAGGCGAGCTTCTGCTGGGATAAACTTTAATCCAACATCCGCTAATTTGGTGGCCACTTTTAATAAACTTAAGGGAACGTTAACGTTTACCTTCGTATGTTGGCCACTGGAAACACGAATTCTGATGAAACGACCACTCATTTGTGAAGCAGTAACAGCCTTACTATCATTGTCCTCCATGGCCCGTAATAGTTCTAAACCTTCAGTGGCAGAAATGGTACCATTCTGGACCATTTCTAAAATCTTAATTTTTCCATCGCTCATTTATGTCACACCATCCTTAAACAATATTTTTGGCAAATTACCGTTTCACTTTCCTTAATTGTCGAGCCGCTTCTTCAGGGGTTATTTCCCCTTTTTCCAGTGCATCCAAAATATTTTGATGATTAATTAATTCTGGAGTGGCTTCTGTTTTATCGGTTCCATAACCAAGAGCTTGTAAAACACTATCCAGTCTGTTGCGTACGGTGGGATAGGAAATACCTAATTCTTTCTCAACATCTTTAATACTACCTCTGCACTTTAGAAAGACTTCGATGAATTCTATTTGTTCTTGGGGTAAGCGGCAGAACTTAGAAGGTAAAAACTCACCTTCAATTTTTGTACGACAATTATTGCAAGCTAAATTGGTTACGATCATTTCATGTTCACACACAGGACAGCGGTTTAAAATTTGATAACTAATGTTTCTCACCTCGATTATTAATATAGCAGGTCTATCATTTTAATTCAACTACTAAATTAATAATATTAATTATTTTAGTTAATTAAATTAAAAATATTAATAATAAATTTGATTTAATTATGGAATTGATAGACAGGTCAAACAATATAAAGAAGTTAAAGAAAAAACTAGCACCGAAAACAGATATGTTTCAGCACTAGTTTTTTAATGTTATATATCCTTTTATTTTCCCATCTAGCGAATGCCTTCATTCAAAATAGCGATAGCCCGAATGGGAGAACCATCGGCATCTATATGCTTTAGTGGCAGGGCACAAAAGGTAAACAGGTCATCTCCCAGCAGATGCAAATCTGTTAGGTTTTCGATAATGACGATTTCATTGTCCTTGAGCAGCATTTTATGAAGTGTTAGATTTTTATCGGTAATGGGATCGAGTCCAATTACATCCAGTCCGACGCCCTTTTTGTGGCTCTTTATCAGATAATCCGCAACTTCACCATCAATACAGGGGTAATCGCCAAAATATTTCTCAGTTCCCCAATACCGATCCCAGCCAGAGCGGAAAAGAAGAAATTCCGCCTTATCCGCTTTGTCCTGCTGCTTGTTGATGTAGTCCATCGTAATAGACTGCCCTTCCTTCAAGTCAGAGCAGTCTATCACCAATGCCGTGCCGACAAATTGGCTAATTGGAAACTGGTCGAGCGTGGTTCTGCCTGCAAATAAGTGTGCAGGCGGGTCCATATGCGTGCCGGTGTGGGTATACATCGTCATCAGTGTTTCCTTAAACCCATCCACTTCATAGGAATTTGCAGGCACAAACTTTGGTCCTTCTGTTCCGGGATAGACAGGCATGTCCTCTGAGATAGAATGCGTCAGGTCAACAATTCTCATTCTTTATCGCCTCTTATCTTTTTAAGGGTTTGCTAAATCCTTTTTAGTTTTTCTAAGGCTCTGCGATTTTTGGACAAAGCGATAGGATACTTTTCACCAAGAGATCGTTCATCTTTTGTTGGCGAAATAGTCATAAATGTGTAGCAGGCCATCGCGGATTTGCTTTTTATCCGTTCGGGAAACGCTTATTTTTAATAAGGTAATATCCCTGTCCTTCTCGATGAAATTCTCACGGGTATCTTTAATAATAACACCCTTTTTGGCCATAGCCGGGATGATGTAGTTAAAATCAATGCTTTTTTGTGACTCCATAGATAAAAAGAATCCTGTGGGGGGAACATTCACACTTACTATTTCGGGGTCAAAATTACTGCAGATATGTTTCAGGTATTGCATGCGCTCCCTATATGTTTTTTGCAATAATAATCTTGATCTTTCAAAAAGGCCATTTTTAATATAAATATCTAAGGCCCCTTGGGGCAGGATTGATGTATAAATATCGGACCATTGCTTACATTGTAAAAATGAAGATACTAATTTTGCGGGCAGGACAACTGCGGCCATTCTTAAACCGGGCAAAAGAATCTTTGAAAAGGTTTTTAAAAAAATGACTCTGTCGGTGTCGTCAAATGAGAATATCGGAACATTTTTTTTGTTTGTCTCTAAATCAACCAGGTAATCGTCTTCAACAATATAAACATCATATTTTTGGGCTAATTTGAGAATGGACTTTTTCACGCTATTGGAGTAACTATTGCCAAGGGGATTGTGGAATCTGGGTATCGTATAAAAAAACTTTATCGATTCTTCTTTAAAAAGCTGCTCTAATTTATTTAAATCAATTCCACTAAAGGTTTTTTCTATGCCAATCGTTCTTATTTTATTCATTTCAAGATTTTTGATAATTGGTTCATATGTCGGATTTTCAATTAAAACTGTATTTTTACCATTGGGGAAATCTAATTTTACTAAAATATCCAATGCTTGTTGGGAACCGGCAGTAATGGCTACGCTAGAGGGCTTACAAAATACTTGATAATCCTGTAATTGTTTGGTAAGTGTTTGGATTAGGGAGGGTAATCCCTGGGTATTTCCATAAGATGACAGGTCTTCTTTGTATATTTTCATGGCATGCTCTTGGCAATGCTGAAACTCTTCGTAGGGAATTAAGTTTATGTCAGGTAAAACTGTAGAGAAGTCAATAATATTCTCTGTATCCTTTGGTTGATTGCCGTCTTTGGAAACTAGATAATAGCCACTCTTGGGAACAGAATAGATAATATGCTGGTGTTCCAGTTCTTTTAACGCCCTGACAACAGTTACTGTGCTGCATTGAAGTTTTCCGGCCAATTCCCTTACAGAAGGGAGTTTTTGCCCGGTTTTTATTTTCTCATGTTCAACAAGATGTTTGATGTGTTGTTCAATCATAGTGTATTTATTCAATATTATCACCCGGTTTTGTATTAACACACATGAATTTTTTCTGTATTGAGATGCATCTGACCATTCAATTAAAATAGATCCTGTGAGAAGGGATAGTGGGGTCAGATGTAGCCTAAGAGGAGTAGGCACATCCCCCTCCACCTAAATTAGTATATTTCAGGTGGCAAGTATCCAATAGTGTACTGCATTGAAGCTTTCCGGTCAACTCCCTTACAGAAGGGAGTTTTGATATATTGTTCAACCATAAATTTAAAGTTATTTAAGGGGTTCTGTATTAACACACATGAGGTTTTTCTGTGTTGAGATGAATCTGATGGTTCAATTATACTTTAAGTGTAACAGGAAGTGTGATCTATATTCTAAAAACTTTGAACAATCTTTTTATCAGGAGAAAACCACGTGAAATTTCCATGACTGAGGAAAGCTTGATGTACGTGTAATTAGTAGATATACGTTGTTAAATGTTTTATTTTTTCCTAATTAGCTAGTTTTATGTGTGTTGGTAAAAAGGTTTGAGTGTAACGGATTTACCAATAATTTGGGATAGATTTTTAACTATCCTTTTTTATAAAAAAATGGAGGTGTACTGAATGACCGAAGCCAAGAAGACTCCACTCTTGGACGAGCTTGAGAAAGGCCCTTGGCCCAGTTTTGTGAAAGAAATGAAAAGAGCTGCAGCCCACAACGTTTCCGCTCAAGATTTACTGGGCCAGTTAGAGCTTTCTTATGAAGAGAAAAAAGCTCACTGGAAGCACGGTGGCCTAGTAGGTGTGATGGGTTACGGTGGTGGTGTAATCGGCCGTTACTCCGACGTACCAGAACAATTCCCGAATATTGAACAGTTCCATACACTACGGATTAACCATCCCTCTGGTTGGTATTACAACACCAAAGCCCTGCGTCAAATATGTGATGTATGGGAAAAGTATGGCTCTGGCCTGACAAACTTACACGGTACCACGGGTGATATGGTTCTCCTAGGTACTAAAACGGAGCATCTTCAAACCATCTTTAACGAGGTTTCTAACTTCGAAGAGCATCCTATGGATTTAGGCGGTTCCGGTTCCAACCTGCGTACCCCCAGCTGCTGCGCTGGTCCCGCTCGTTGCGAATTCGCCATGATCGATACCTTGGATCTCTGCCATGATTTAACCAACGAGTTCCAAGATTACCTGCACCGTCCAATGTGGCCCTATAAATCCAAAATCAAGATTTCTGGTTGCCCCAACGACTGCGTAGCTTCTATTGCTCGTTCTGACTTCTCCATCCAGGGTACCTGGAGAGACGATATCAAGATCGACCAAGAAGCTGTTAAAGCTTATGTTGCAGACGGCTTAGACATCCAAGGTTTGGTTGTTTCCAAGTGCCCCACCAAGTGCATGAGCTTTGATGGCAACGAACTGACCATTGACAACGCTAACTGCACCCGTTGCATGCACTGCATCAACAAAATGTGCAAAGCCCTGCGTCCTGGCGACGATCGTGGCGCTACCATCTTAGTTGGTGGTAAAGCTCCCATTCTGCAAGGTGCTATGATGGGTTGGGTAATCGTACCCTTCATGAAACTAGAATCCGGCTCCGGCTACGAAGAACTCAAAGAGTTCTTAGAAGCTTGCTGGGAGTGGTGGGATGAAAACGGCAAAACCCGTGAGCGTATTGGTGAACTGATCCTACGTCTGGGTATGCGTAACTTCTTACGCGGTATTGGCCGTGAACCCATTCCTCAAATGGTAGTTGCACCACGTGCAAACCCCTTCTTCTTCTGGTGGCCTGAAGAAGTTATCCAAGATTAATTAGAAAAATGTGCGGGATTATACTGCATAAAATAATCAAACGGGGAGAGGTGAACCATTTTGGCACAAGCAAGAACCGATATCGGACCGCCGCTCTATAAAGAAATGTTGCCGCCCGTTATCCTAGAAAACTATGGAAAATGGCGTTATCACGAAATTGTTAAGCCCGGCGTTCTGGTACACGTGTCCGAATCCGGAGCCAAGCTGTACACTGTACGTGCTGGTTCTCCGCGTCTAATCAGTATCTTTTTTGTTCGCGACATCTGCGATCTAGCTGACAAATATTGCGATGGCTACCTGAGATTTACCAGCCGTCACAACGTTGAATTCTTGCTTTCCGACGAATCAAAAGTTGATCCTTTAATTGAAGACCTGAAAGCTATGGGTATTCCCGTAGGTGGTACTGGTAACTCCATTACCAACATCGTTCACACCCAAGGCTGGGTACACTGCCATACCCCAGCTACCGATGCTTCCGGTATCGTTAAAGCTGTTATGGATGAGTTGTTCGAGTACTTCACCAGCATGAAGCTGCCTGCCAAGATGAGAATTGCTTTGGCTTGCTGCCTGAACATGTGCGGTGCTGTACACTGCTCCGACATCGCTATCCTGGGTATTCACAGAACCGTACCCAAGATTGACCATGAAAACCTGCATAAGCTGTGCGAAATTCCCACTTTGACTGCTAGCTGCCCCACTGCAGCTATCCGTCCTAACCCCAAATTGAAGTCTGTGGAGATTAAAGCTGAGCGTTGTATGTACTGTGGTAACTGCTACACCATGTGCCCATCCGTACAAATTATTGACGCTAAGAACGACGCAGTTTCTATCTGGGTTGGTGGAAAAATTTCCAACAGCCGTATCGGTCCCAGATTCTCCCGTTTGGCCATTCCTTTCATTCCCAACAATCCTCCCCGCTGGCCGGAAGTTGTTGAGTCTGTTAAGAAACTGGTTGAACTGTGGGCTACCAATGCACAACCTGGCGAGCGTATGGCTGAGTGGATTGAGCGCATTAGTTGGGAGAAGTTCTTCGAACTGTCTGGTCTGGAATTTACCGACAAGCACATCGACGACTTCACCTTGGCTCAAACTACCTTCAGGAGCACCACTCAGTTCAAGTGGTAAGTATATAGCTGCTTGACTCTGAGTATAATATTGTAGAGCCGCCGCCGTAAGGCGGCGGCATCTCATCATTTTACCACCCGTAAGGATGGTAGGAAACGGTGGTGTAATTAATGGAAGAGTTAAAAGCCCAAATTCTGGCCTTCCTAGAAGGTGTAAGCAAAGAGAAGCCACGTGTAATGGCTGAAAAACTCGGCGCTAAGAAAAAAGATGTTGACAAGGCTTGCTCCGACCTGGCTAAAGAAGGTAAGATCGAGTATCTGTACATCGGTACCTCCTTCGTTACCCTAGCCGGCAGAGACCACACCCCTGGCGTAGCTCACGAAGAATAATATTATACTTAACCGGAATACCCAAAAAGAGCGGACAATGTCCGCTCTTTTTGGTGTGACTCAAGGGGACAGTTAAGGGTACACTAAGAAGAGGGAGGTGTGTCGTTGATGGGGAAAGAAGTGTTGGTAACAATAAAAGCTACTAGAAGGGATCTCGGGGATGAGAGCGAGATTATTGAGTTGATTTCCCCGGGCATCTTTTATCGTAAAAAAGATTGTTATTATATTTTATATAAAGAAACAGAATTGTCAGGGTTGGGCGATGCTTCTACTACCCTTAAGGTAGAAGGTAACACCGTCACCCTCATCCGTAACGGTAGCATCAATATGCGGCAAGTCTTTGAGCAAGGGCAAACCCACCGTTCTCTTTACCAAAATACCTTAGGTTGTATGGAAATGGTAGTTAGACCTTGGAACGTAGAGGTTGACTTGACAGACTTTGGGGGAAGTATTAAGCTAGAATATGAATTAGACTTGGACGGAGCGGCAGTGGGTGTTAACAGTCTTGAAATTGCTGTTAAAGAAGTATAGTCCGGGCCGTCGGCCATCGGCTCTCAGCCATCGACCTCTTTTGTAGCAGCCTAAGGTATGCCTATAAAAGAAGATCAATATGTTTATCCCTAGTCTTCTTTTATAGGTAAATCACGGGCTGAGACAATAAAAAGCCCCGATGGCTGACAGCTGATAGCAAGGTATAAAAGCTAAATCTCTAACTATTCACTAAACCCAGCAAAGAACCCATCCCCTGAAGAAAGAACAGAAGGAGGTCCCCCCTTGCAAGGATTGGTAGAACAAATTAAATCTTCCCTTGTTACCGCTTTGCAAAATGCGATTAGGCAGGCAGTGGACAAGGGTCAGGTAAACCAGACAGAAATACCCGATATTATTATTGAAGTACCCCGGGAGAAGGGGCACGGTGATTTTGCCACCAATTTAGCTATGCAGTTAGCACGTTCAGCCAAAATGGCTCCCCGAAAAATTGCCGAGGCAATAGTAGAAAACCTGGAACTGGCGGAAACTCAAGTAGAACGAGTAGAAATTGCCGGCCCGGGCTTTATTAATTTCTACCTGCGGACTAGCTGGGTCTATGGGGCTCTTCCTTTGATTCCGCAGCAAGATCGTAACTACGGCCGGGTAGAACTGGGTGATGGGAAAAGAATTCAAGTAGAGTTTGTTAGTGCCAATCCGACTGGACTATTGCACATGGGTAATGCCAGAGGTGCTGCCTTGGGGGATAGCCTAGCAGCTATTTTGGATTTCGCCGGTTATCAAGTTAGCAGGGAATACTATATTAATGATGCCGGGAACCAGATAGAAAACTTCGGCAAGTCGCTGGATGTTCGCTTCCGGCAACAATTAGGCCAAGATATTGCTATGCCCGAAGAAGGTTATCATGGAGAGGACATCCTTGATACCGTTAAGGGATATATTCAAAAACACGGTAGCAGTTTAGCTGAAGCCGATGAATCTATCCGGCGTAAAACCTTGGCGGCCTATGCCTTGGAAGAAAAATTGATCAATATTCGTAACACCCTGTTGGATTTCGGGGTAGTGTATGATGAATGGTTTTCCGAGCAATCCTTACATAACAGCGGTGCCATTGAGGACACTCTAAAGGAATTGCAAAAAAAAGGTTACATCTATGAACAAGAAAATGCTCTTTGGTTTAAGGCTACCGCATTTGGTGATGAGAAAGATGAAGTGGTAGTTCGCTCCAATGGTATTCCCACCTATTTTGCTGCCGACATCGCTTATCATAAAAATAAATTTGAGCGTGGCTTTGACCAGGTAATTGATATTTGGGGTGCTGACCATCACGGGCATGTTAACCGGATGAAAGGTTCTATGGAAGCCGTTGGCTATCACCGTGATCAACTAGAGATTATTCTAATGCAGTTGGTTCGCCTCTTCCGAGGCGGTGAGATTGTCCGTATGTCTAAACGTACCGGTCAGTTTGTCACCTTAGAAGAATTAGTGGAAGAAGTGGGTCGTGACGCCGCCCGATATTTCTTTGTTATGCGGAGTCCAGATAGCCACTTAGATTTTGATTTGGATTTGGCTAAATCAGAGTCCAACGACAACCCTGTTTTCTATATCCAATACGCCCATGCGCGCATTTGCAGTATTCTACGCCAACTACAGGAACAGGGACGTCAATTGCCCAAAGTAGAACAGATCAATGCTGCTTTGCTCACCGAGCAGGCTGAATTGGAGTTGCTACGAAAATTAGCTGAATTTCCTAGTGAAATTGCGTCGGCTGCAGAGCTTAAAGCACCCCACCGGATTGCCCGGTATCTGCATGATTTGGCAGGTCTGTTCCACAGTTTCTACAACAGCCACCGTGTCATTACCGATAACGAAGATCTCTCCCAGGCACGCCTGGTGTTAGTAGACTGTGTACGGATAGTCCTAAGAAATGCGTTGGGGCTGTTGGGGCTTACAGCACCAGAGAAAATGTAGGAGTAGATTTTTATGAATGAATTAATATTGTCCACTGTAACGGGTTTTGCAGTGGGCGTCCTTTTTGCAAAGCTAAAATTACCGGTACCCGCCCCGGCTACCTTGGCTGGAGTTTTGGGGGTTGTAGGATTATTTCTGGGCTATTACTTAGCTGGACGTCTTTGGATACGGTAAACTATTGACAGGCCCATTCTGGGTAGTTAAAATAATGGGATGGGCAGCCAAAATTAGACTGATTTTGACAGGAGGCAACTCATGGCCAAGTTTATCTTCGTGACCGGCGGAGTGGTGTCATCCCTGGGTAAGGGAATTACAGCGTCTTCATTGGGCCGGCTGTTAAAAAGCCGTGGTCTAAAAGTAGCAATTCAAAAATTAGACCCCTACATTAACGTAGACCCAGGAACAATGAGCCCGTACCAGCATGGCGAAGTCTATGTAACCGAAGACGGTGCAGAGACAGACCTGGATTTAGGCCACTACGAACGGTTTATTGATACCAATTTGAACAAAACCAGTAACGTGACCACCGGCCGCATTTACTCCACGGTGATCAACAAAGAACGCCGCGGGGACTATCTGGGCGGTACTGTACAGGTGATTCCTCATATCACCAATGAAATTAAGGACCGTGTCCTGCGTATGGCCCGGGAATTGGAGGCCGATGTAGTTATTTCCGAAATTGGCGGCACCGTGGGGGATATTGAATCACTCCCCTTCCTGGAAGCCATTCGCCAACTACGCAGTGATTTAGGTCGCAATAATGTTATGTACATTCACGTGACCCTGGTACCCTATTTGAGAATGGCGAATGAATTTAAAACCAAGCCAACTCAGCATTCCGTAAAAGAATTAAGAAGCATTGGGATTCAGCCTGATGTAATTGTCTGCCGGACAGAAAAAACCTTCCCCAAAGAGATGGAAGAGAAGCTGGCATTATTCTGCGATATTGATAAGGATGCTGTTATCCAGGCGGTAGATGCCTTCTCTATTTATGAAATTCCGCTGCAGATGGAACAAGAAGGGTTAGATGATATCGCCGTCGAGCGTTTGGGCCTGGAGTGCGGTGAAGCCGATATGGCCGAATGGCGGGATATGGTCAACCGGATGAAAAATTTAGAGAAAACGACTACCATTGCCTTAGTTGGCAAATATGTTTCTCTGCCCGATGCTTATCTCAGCGTAGCGGAGGCCCTACGTCATGCGGGACTTCACCATAGCTCTGCGGTAGAGATCCGCTGGATCAATTCTGAGGATTTGGAGAAGGTTCCGGCTGAGAAGTTTCTTCAGGGAGTAGACGGTATTCTAATACCCGGTGGTTTTGGGGACCGGGGTATTGAGGGTAAAATTAACGCTATCAAATACGCCCGTGAAAATAAGATTCCTTTCTTGGGCATTTGTCTGGGGATGCAACTGGCTGTGGTGGAATACGCCCGTAACGTACTGGGGTGGCAGGAAGCCAATAGCTCTGAGTTCAACCAGAGTTGCCAATATCCGGTGATAGACCTGTTGCCGGAGCAAAAGGATTTGGATAAAATGGGTGGCACCATGCGCCTGGGAGCCTATCCCTGCAAATTAGTACCAGATACCCATGCCTTCCGGGCCTATGAACAGGAAATTATTCACGAACGTCATCGTCATCGCTATGAGCTAAATAATGACTACAGAGCAGAATTAGCCCAGGCCGGCATGATTTTCAGCGGCACGCTGCCGAATGGCAAACTAGTGGAAATCATAGAATTGCCTGACCATCCCTGGTATCTGGCTACACAATTCCATCCGGAATTTAAGTCCAGACCCAACAGACCTCATCCGGTGTTCCGGGATTTTGTAGGAGCAGCGATAAAAAATAGCCGTTAGCCGTTGGCTTTTGGCCATGGGTCTTTTTAGAAATGAAGCCTTATTTCAAATAACACCATTAACCTAACATCTACGTTTTAATCAGCTTTGGTCTATGCCAAAGCTTTTTTCTTATCCAAAGGGTATGTTTTTAACTCACACGCGTAAAGATAACTATTGTGGCATTACTCTAAAAAGCCAATGGCCAACAGCTAAAGGCCGCTGGCCTGACATCAGAAAATACCCCAAACGAAGGAGTGGTTTTACTTGCGCAAAAAATTAATTACGGGCATTATCGTAGGTGTAGTCCTTTTTTCTCTTGCTGCCGCCGTTGCTGTTAAAGGTAACAACCAGGTTGGTGCTAAGACTGCAGGCAATGGGGAACAAATCGCTATCATACATATTGAAGGACCGATCATGTCGGCTGAGCCCGGTGGTTTTGGTGCTACGGGAGTAGCCGCAGCGAATAGAATTGTGGCAGACCTAAAAGAAGCTAGGGAGAACCCCAATATTAAAGCGGTTATTCTAAAACTGAATACCGGTGGCGGTACTGTTGTGGGTTCCGATGAGATAGGCCGGGAAGTGGATAGAGTAAAAAAAGCGGGTAAAAAAGTGGTGGCCTCCATGGGAGAAATGGCGGCTTCCGGTGGTTACTGGATTTCCTGCAAGGCAGATAAAATCGTGGCCAATCCCGGCACCTTTACCGGCAGCATTGGTGTGATTATGCAGCTTACCAAAATGAAAGGGCTGTATGATAAACTGGGTGTTGAAATGTACAATTTTAAGACCGGCCCGCATAAGGATATGGGTGCTAGCAATCGTGACGTAACACCGGAGGAACGAGAAATTTTTCAGGGTTTGGTCAATGACACGTATGAAGATTTTGTTAAAGTAGTGGCAGATGGCAGAAAAATGGATGTTGACCGAGTACGCCAATTGGCCGATGGTAGAATCTATACCGGCAAGCAGGCAAAGGAACTGGGCCTGGTGGACGAATTGGGAGATTTCACAACTGCGGTAAAGGTAACGGCGGATTTGGCGGGGATTAAAGGAGAACCGGAATTGGTGGATATGACCGGGAGCCGCAATATTTGGCAGGATATTTTCGGTGGGCTACAGGGTAAAGGGAATGTGCTGCCCTTCCCGCTGGAAGGGCTTTTGTTTATGCCGGACCCGGCGCTTTTGCCCATGAATGCAGAGCTACAATAAGGGGAGGGAATACTTTTGAGTGAAATTAATGATCATCAATCTAACCAATACGATATTCCTCAGGACCCCGACCACAACGTAGTACCTGTTAAGCCAGAGGCACCAGGCCCTTTAAATTATTATGAAATCATTTACGGGGTGCTGTTTGAACCGGTGCAAACCATGAAACGGGTAGTCCAAAGCCCGCCCTTGGGAGCCACTCTGATCATTGTTATATCACTATCCTTGTTAAGCTTATTAACCAGTTTATACACTTCGGCCCATGGCGGATCGGCTAATTTTGGACAAGAAATAGGATTACCGATCGCGAGGGCTAAAGTATTTTCCGATGCCCTGCGGGCAGCCGCCCCGATGTTGGCAATCTTAGGATCCTTATTTTTCTTTGTTAAATGGTTTTTTTACAGTGCTTTACTACACCTGTTGGCTGATTTTTACGGTGGCAAGGGTGAGGCCCGGACAGTCTTTGTGGTGTATGGCTTGGCGGGTTTACCGGCGGTGTTTTTAATTCCCCTGGATGTTCTTACTACCTTGGTACTACCTAATTTAGCTACCGTGGTCAGTACCCTGGGGGGGCTAATGGTTTTGATATGGGGCTTTATTTTGCTCACCATTGGCATGCGGGAAGCACATCTGCTTAGTACCGGCAGGGCGGTGGCGGTTATTCTAACTCCTGTGGCGGCAGTGTTTATTCTTATTATTCTTAGTTTAGTAGGGCTGATGTCTGCTATGTCAGCTTTTATACCTAGATGGTAATAGGACAAATCGCTCAAATTCAAAATATACGGAAGAAGAGGCAGGTATTCGTTGTCTAACGTCGAAAACTATGGCTACGTAAAGCTTGTTATGATTTTAGGGGGAACTGAATACAATGTCTAAAGAAACTATTGATATTCTTATAGTAGATGACCAGGTGGGAATACGTAGATTATTGTTTGAGGCGCTGGCAGACGAAGGATATCTAGTTAAAATGGCTGGCAGTGGGGCCGAGGCTTTGAACATTTTGTCTTGTACCATGCCCGCCCTAGTTTTGCTAGACATGAAAATGCCGGGGATGACTGGCTACGAAACACTGCAGGAGATTCGTAAGCAGTATGGTCCTTTGAACGTGATCATGATGACAGCGTATGGCGATGTGGAAATAATGGCCCAGACCAAAGGCTTAGGGGTTAGGCATTATTTGAATAAACCCTTTGATTTGGATGAGGTTAGGCTTCTGGTTAAGGGCCTATTGGCCGAATTTTCAAGTCCCCAATTGTTTCAACAGGATATCAGCTAGATAATTCGCAACTCCTGGTATTTGAACTAGAAAAAAAGGAATTTTATCTCCGGTGGCGAACTCTTTATCACAAAGAGGAGGTTATCGCGGTGCTAATAACCACAGTCACCACGTTGGCTATTCGATGCCCGGAGTGCGGCGCTCTAGAATTTCATAACCTCTCACGTTTTGCCCTTTCAGGACGGGGAAAACTGCAGATAAGTTGTTCTTGTGGGGCCTTCCTACTGGGAATTGTTAGCAAACCTTCCGGGAGTTATTGGCTTCAATTGCCTTGCGTTTTTTGCGAGACAAAACACGTTCGTGAGATCTCTGGAGCTCGCCTGTGGGGAAAGAAAACCAATACTCTTACCTGCCCGGAATCCGGTCTGGAGTTAGGGTTTATCGGAAGCGATGAAGAAGTTAAGGATTTGGCAGAAACATTGGACACAGGCTTAGAGACCCTTATGGACGAATTAGGCTATGATGAATATTTCAATAATCCTGAAGTTATGCATCAAGTAATGCAATGTCTGCAGGACATTGCTGACAACGGTGGCTTGTATTGCCAGTGTGGCAACACCAGAATTGAAGTGGACGTTTTTCTGGATCGGCTGGAACTGCACTGTAAAGAATGTGATAGTATTAACATTGTTTATGCAGAAACGGAAGAAGACCTAACCGTAATTCAGCAGGTGGATTCTATAGAGCTGGCTCAGCACGGTTTTAAATGTCTGGATAGCTTCTCCAACTCAACGAAGTTAACCAAAAAGACCCGGCGTAAGCGGAATAAACACTCGTAACAAGCAAGGTAGTATTGACATAATTCCGGGTAACTATGGTGATACTGTTCCTATCCCCGCATTAAGGGGAAGACCGCCCTGAGATTTCCGCCGGAATATGGTTCCCGAAGATATGGCCTTGGCACCAGTTCGTCGGCTCGGACGCGGTCCGGGCTTTTATTATTTTGAAGCAAGATGCTTCAACAAAAACAGGTCATGATCACACTATACCCAAACTAACCTTTCAGTTGTTTTTTGGATTGGCATTCATTATTAAAAGGAGGTTTTTTCTAAAATGCCGTTAGTTCCTGTCAAAGAGTTATTGCAAAAAGCCCAAGAAGGTAACTATGCTGTAGGGGCCTTCAATGTTAACAACATGGAAATTGTGCAGGCCATTTTGGCAGCCGCTGAGGCTGAAAAAGCACCGGTCATTATGCAGGCCAGCCAAGGCGCTATTAAATACGCCGGTATCGAGTATATTTATGCCCTGGCCAATTTGGCAGCCAGCCAAGCTACTGTACCTGTGGCTTTGCATTTGGATCATGGTACCAGCTTTGAACAATGCATGAAGTGCATTCGGGTAGGCTTTACCTCGGTGATGATCGATGGCTCTAAATATCCTTTGGAAGAGAATATTGCCCTCACCAACAAAGTGCTGGAAGTTGCTCGGGCCACGGGTGTTTCTGTGGAAGCAGAGCTGGGTAAAATCGGTGGCACGGAAGATGATATTCACGTGGATGAAAGAGATGCCTTCTTTACCGATCCCGAAGAAGCCAAGTATTTTGCAGAGAAGACTGGTGTTGATGCACTGGCCATTTCCATCGGTACTGCCCACGGTCAATATAAAGGAATTCCCAAGCTGGACTTTCCTCGCCTGGAGAAAATTGTGAGCTTGGTGAACATCCCCATTGTACTGCATGGTTCCTCTGGTGTGCCGGATGAGGCTATCCAAGAGGCCATTCGTCTGGGTGTCCGTAAGGTAAACATTGATACCAATATTCGGGAAGCCTTTACCAATGCCTGTCGGCAGGTAGTAATGGATAACCCCAAAGAAATCGATCCTCGTAAAGTCCTCGCTCCCGCGCGGGAAGCAGCTACGCAGGTGATCCGGCAGAAAATTCGGGTGTTTGGCAGCTCAGGGAAAGCATAGTCCGGATATAACGTTCAATTCCAATAAGGAGGGTATTAGATGATTCTTTTCCTTGACACGGCCAACGTGGATGAAATTCGTGCTGCCAACTCCCTTGGTGTGATTTCAGGGGTTACCACCAACCCATCCTTAATTGCTAAAGAAGGTCGGGATTTTGCAGAGGTGGTAAGAGAAATAACTTCTATTGTTGATGGCCCCATTAGTGCTGAAGTAATCAGCTTGGAAGCCGCAGAAATGCTGAAGGAAGCAGTGGAACTGGCGGCCATTCATCCCAATATCGTCGTAAAAATCCCCATGACCGCTGAGGGCTTAAAGGCCACTAAGGCTTGTGCCGAAAAAGGCATTAAGACCAATGTTACATTAGTGTTCTCTGCTAATCAGGCTCTATTGGCAGCCCGGGCGGGGGCCACTTACGTCAGCCCCTTCGTGGGACGTTTGGATGATATTGGCCACGACGGCATTGGTTTAATCTTTGAGATTGCAGAGATTTTTGATAACTACGCACTGGAAACTCAAATCATTTCTGCCAGCATCCGGCATCCCCTTCATGTACTACAATCAGCTAAAGCTGGTGCACACATTGCCACCATACCGTATAAAGTCCTGCTACAAATGACGAAACATCCTCTGACAGATAAGGGAATAGACTCATTTCTAGCGGATTGGGCGAAGCTTACAGGAGTTTAGGTTGTGGTGTATTCCATCTGTGATTTAACTATAAAAGAAGACTACGCATTAATGATGCATAGTCTTCTTTTATAGGGGTTGTCATAGGCGATCACAAATAAGCTGCTGGCTGACGGCTGATAGCAATTCCCAATCTTCCCTGGACAACAGGCCCTTCCCTGGGGTATACTAAATTCTGGCGAATATTGCCGCTCGTCAGTTCACTATATCCCGTAGAGGGGTTTTACTTTTTGGAGGTTTTAAGGTGGCTAACATTATAAATTCATTAGTATGTAAATGTAAAGAATCTTACCACCGGCTTCTAAATCTCCCGGAAGCACCTCAAAAAGTTGCCCAAGGAATTGCGTTGGGGATCGCTTTTGATTTTTTACCGGTTCCTTTTATTAGTATCCCGATATCCTTTATTGTGGCCAAGCTTATTCGGGTGCACGCCGTAGCTGCAACCCTAACAGTGATACTTTTTAAGCCTGCAGTGCCATTGTTTTTTACTCTCAATATTTTTGTTGGAAAAATATTGGTGGGAACTGCTGCTTCGCCACCAATTACCCCGGATATTATGGGAAGTGTCCCAATGGTAACCAAGGCCATTTTAAAAATTAAAACTCTAGGGTTACCCTTTTTGGTAGGTAGTGCGGTAAATGCCGCTATTGCTGGCATTCTGGTTTACTTTGTGGCGATTAAGCTGCTGGAAGCTCGCCAAAAAGCTATTAAAAAAAAACCCTAAACAGCTTGCTATGAATAGAACTTAAGTGACTTGGTTATGCTCCATTCAAAGCAGGCAAGCTAAGTTTTCTAAAGAAGGTGGAATATTCTTGCCAGAAATAGATAAGCCTGCCAACACGCAGGTTGAATTAGAAGCCAAGACGATGCGAGAATTGTATACCCTAGCTCGGGAGCTAGAAATACAAGGTTATTATAAACTACGAAAGAAAGAACTAATCTTTGAGATATCTAAATTGCAGTCCAAGCAAAGTGGTGTATCCTATGCCGGAGGAGTACTGGAGATTTTACCCGACGGCTACGGTTTCCTAAGACCCTCCACCTATGTTCCCAGCAACGATGATATCTACGTATCAAACTCGCAAATTCGTAGATTTGATCTGAGAACCGGTGACATGGTCTACGGTCAAGTTCGAAAACCTAAGGATAATGAAAGATACTACGGTCTCTTACGGGTAGAACAGGTAAATGGCGGCCGCCCCGAACTTGCCGCAGAACGTATGCACTTCGCTGGTCTAACCCCCCTTTATCCCAATGAACGTATCAGGCTGCAAACCGCTTCAAATCGAGTCTCAACTCGGATCATGGACCTCATTTCCCCCCTTGGAAAAGGCCAAAGAGGATTAATCGTTGCCCCTCCCAAAGCAGGTAAAACCATTCTTATCAAAGAAATCGCCAACAGCATTACTGCCAATCACCCAGAAATACAGTTGTTTATATTGCTGATTGATGAGCGTCCGGAGGAAGTTACGGATATTGAGCGATCCGTTAAGGCAGAAGTGGTTAGCTCTACCTTTGATGAACCACCGGAGAACCATGTTAAAGCTTCGGAGATGGTACTGGAACGGGCTAAACGGCTGGTGGAAAGTGGTCATGATGTGGTGATTTTGTTAGATAGTATTACTAGGCTGGCCAGGGCACATAACTTGGTTATTCCACCCAGTGGCCGCACTCTGTCCGGTGGTGTGGATCCGGCGGCACTCCATAAGCCCAAACGTTTCTTTGGTGCGGCCCGTAATATGGAAGAGGGCGGCAGCCTAACCATCCTAGCGACCGCATTAATTGAGACAGGTAGCCGTATGGACGATGTGATCTTTGAGGAATTTAAAGGCACCGGTAACATGGAACTCATTCTGGACCGCAAACTTGCCGATCGCAGACTATTCCCCGCTATCGATATTCAACGCTCCGGCACCAGGCGGGAGGATTTGCTGTTAGTAAAGAACGAGTTAGACTATGTTTGGAGCCTGCGCAAAGTCATTGCTGGTATGAGCCCCATGGAAGCCCTGGACAATCTCCTGGAACGCATGAGAAATACCACCAGTAATGTAGAGTTGCTAGGAGATTTTAAGCCAAAAGCCCAAATGAAAGCAAACACCAACGAATTGAGGGAACTTCCGCAATCTCCGATACAACCCGCTGTTCACCCCCAAAAACGTCAGTATCGACGCAGGACGGGAGAGGGGAGCTAGCCCTTAGCCCCAAAAAAATATGCATATTTTTCCATCACCCCGGATATACTAGTAATGGTGTGTCTCCCTTCAGACCACCCATTACTATTCGAGGTGATTTTCTATGTTTCCGATAAACAAAAAA
The DNA here is from genome assembly GCA_946411205.1 of uncultured Desulfotomaculum sp. GTDB lineage: Bacteria > Bacillota > Desulfotomaculia > Desulfotomaculales > Desulfotomaculaceae > Desulfotomaculum. The sequence goes on along the minus strand of CAMKDG010000022.1, from coordinate 9,181 downwards.
TGCTGGCTGGTGGTGCTTACTGCCGGATTGGTAGTTGGTAGTGCCTGGGGTGTGATTCCGGCCAGTGCAGGCTTGGAGGAAGCCATGTGTGAAGAGGGAGGGGCTTATACCCCTCCGATGGCCCGTCAGGTAGAGGTAGAAGTGTTCCAAGAAAGAGCTGCTACGGAGGCTCCTAAGATTGCCCAGGCGAAAAAGGTAGATATGGAATACCAGGTTCGGGCAGGAGATAGTCTTTGGAGTATTGCCGAGCGTACGGGCATTACAGTAGACATGCTGGCGAAGGCGAATAACCTAAATCAAGATCATTTTCTGGTGGTGGGAACTACTTTAACGCTGCCTGGAACCGATATCGAGCAACACCGGGTTGCGGAGGGAGAAACTCTCTCCCACATTGCTGGTCAATACGGCATTCCACTGTCTGAGTTATTAGCAGCTAATCGCATAACCAACCCAGATTTAATTAAGGTGGGGCAAAAGTTACAGATACCCGGGGAGACTCCTCCGGCAATCGTCTCTGCAGCTACCACCACAGGACAAGCCGGTAAGATTCAAATTGGTGGTTGGGGTTGGCCGGTAGCCGGTGAAATAACCTCCCAATTTGGTATCCGGGGTGACCGGCCTCATGAGGGTATTGACATTGGTGCCGTATTTGGTGCTACCATTAACGCGCCGGAAAAGGGCCGAGTGGTTTGGGCGGCCCCTAGGGGTACCTATGGTCTTACTGTGATCGTAGACCATGGGAACGGCATTCGCTCCCTGTATGCCCACTGCTCCAAACTGTTGGTTCAGGAAGGTCAACAAGTGGCTAAAAATCAAGCTTTGGCCCGAGTGGGGACGACGGGTCGTTCCTCTGGACCGCATTTGCATATGGAAGTGTTGCGGCAAGGTGTTCCCTTAGATCCACTGCTCTTTTTAAAAGAAAGGTTATTTACGTAACAACTGAAATTTCATGATGACTACTGAAAAAAACCCCCATCTGCCAACAGATGGGGTATTTTATGGTTCTTTATTCAGTTATCCGTAACGCCGTCCCGCATCTCCCACATACATAACAATCAACGTTTTATTATACTCGCCACGGGGTCACTCTCCGGAAAGTGACCTTTAGTTTGCGACAGTTGAGATAGGAGGAAGGCAGCTAAGCCTTATGTTACACGAGGACAGGGCGTCTTGTAAAAAAATTTGTCTGCATCATTCCCGTGACTTGGCTTCTTGGGTTATGCAGGGTCGAGAAAGGTAAAAAAAGCTTTATGGTCAAACTGTCTGTTACTTTGTTCAGTTAAAAACAGGTCTTTCAAGAGCGGTGGTTTGCTCGACCACCTATGACATCACATCCTTTCAATAGTTTTATCAATTCTTCCCTGGTTGGTGGCCTGGGAATTCCTGGGTCCCCTGACAGGGAGGGAGCGGAGTCTTGCACAGGCCCTCTCGGTGGACTAAAAGAGTCACCTGGGCCAAGTTGCGATGTCGCCGCCCCACCAACCTGTTCGGAGACCTTCCTTAGCTTTGGTCTGCCGACATTTTGTGGTGGTGGTTGCACCTCCTCTTCTTTGAACAGTCTGCTAGGCGGGCCTAATGGCCAGTTTATCATAGTCCCGAGGATCTCAGGTGAATGTTTGATGGTACACATCCAAATCGCCTCCCTCAGTATGCAGGTACTGTCAAAGGACCAACAATATTTAGTTGTCCTTGATCCTGCCAAAGTAATGTTAGGTCTGTCAGTGGAGCACCACTCCCGGCGGAGGCATATCTCTTCCCCGCATACCGCAGAACCCAATTAAGCAGGATACAAATACCAATTTTGGTATGTATATACATATACGACGCTATGTTTTAATTTCCTTTTTATGGTAATAATATTTTTTAGAAGATTTTTAGCCTCTAAGGACAACGGTTAAAACACTTCTGCTATTATCCAACAAACCTCATCCAACTCCTTGCAAAATTCCCGAATACCGTGCTATAATACTCACGTGTGTTTTCAAGAAAACCGATGCTCTTTGAGCATTGCATTTGTAACAGTTGAGAAAGAAGGTGAGTTTGTGAGAGAGAAGATTCATCCCAAATACAATGAAGTTGAAGTAAAGTGTGTTTGTGGTAATACCTTTAAGACCGGTTCCACCAAGAAGGAGATTAAAGTTGAAATTTGTTCCAATTGCCATCCCTTCTACACAGGCGCTCAGCGTCAAATCGAAGTTGGTGGTCGGGCTGAGAAGTTCCGTAAGAAATACGGCTTGTAATAGCTTAGTTAGCAGAGCGGTGGCTCTGCTTTTTCCTTATCTAGGACCTTTAGGAATATCATGGCTTCCACTCCAAGAAGGTAATCAACAGTCAACCAAAGATGGAGGTATGAATTTATGTCATTTCAATATGGGGGCCAGGCAGTTATTGAAGGTGTGATGATGCGGGGGCCGGCACACCGAGCCGTTGCCGTACGTCGTCCCGATGATAGTATTGTCATTGATGAAAAAAGCGTAGGTTCCATTACCCAGAGGTTTCCCGCTCTTAAACTACCGTTTATTCGTGGTGTGGTAATGCTGTTTGAATCCTTAATTATGGGAGTTCAGGCACTGGCCTACTCTGCGGAACAAGCCATGGGGGAAGAGGAAGAGGAGCAATTAAGCAAATGGGAAATCTTCTTAACCATTGCTTTTTCATTGGGTTTAGCGATTGTGTTGTTTATCGTCATTCCAACCTCTTTAACCTACTTTACAGCTTCCGCCATTCAAGATAACTTTGCTCGAAATATTATAGAAGGTGTTATCCGTTTGGGCGTCTTTTTAGGTTACGTGTTGGCAGTTTCCCGTATGAAGGATATCCAGCGGGTGTTTATGTATCATGGGGCCGAGCATAAGGTCATCAATGCCTTTGAAGCAGGAAAAGAACTAACCGTAGAGGCTGTGCAAAGGTTTTCCACCCTGCACCCTCGTTGCGGTACTAGCTTCCTGTTAATCGTAATATTAATCAAAGTAGTCATTTTCTCAGGAGTTACTGCTTCTGGTTTGTTTGGCCAGATTTTCTTCCGTATCTTACTGTTGCCGGTGGTGGCCGGTGTAGCCTACGAGCTTTTAAAGCTCTCGGGTAAATACCAAGACCGGGGATTATGTCGAATCTTTATAGCACCCGGCTTGTGGTTGCAAAAATTAACCACCAGAGAACCCGATGATAGCCAAGTAGAAGTTGCCATCAAGGCATTTTGTGCAGTTCATAAGGAAGGTGACATCCATGTTCGGTAAACTCCAGGCACTGGAGGATAGATATGTTCAACTGGAAAGCCAAATCAGCGATCCGGAGGTAATGTCCGACCGGTCTAAATGGCAGCAATTAGTGAAAAACCACTCAGATTTGGGAGATGTGGTGGAAGCATTCCGCCAATATAAAAAGGCTCAAAAAGATCTGGAAGAAAACAAATTAATGCTGGAAGAAAAAATAGAGCCAGATTTTAAGGAAATGGTTGAACTAGAGGTAGCAGAACTACAAAGTCAGATAGAAGATTTGGAGAAACAGCTTAAGGTTCTGTTGCTGCCCAAGGACCCTAACGATGATAAAAACGTTATTGTGGAAGTCCGTGGGGGGACCGGCGGTGACGAGGCAGCCCTTTTCGCTGGCGATTTGTTTAGAATGTACTCCCGTTACGCCGAAAAGAAAGGCTGGCGTACCGAGATTATGGAGGCAAACGAAACCGATCTCGGTGGTTTCAAAGAGGTTACCTTCGTCATTGAAGGTAAAGGAGCCTACAGCATTCTTAAATTCGAGAGCGGTGTGCATCGGGTACAGCGGGTTCCTGCCACCGAAAGTGGTGGGCGGATTCATACCTCTGCTGCTACTGTGGCGGTATTGCCCGAAGCCGAGGAAGTGGATATTGAGATCAGCGCCAACGATATCCGCATCGACCTGTTTTGTGCCAGTGGCCCTGGCGGTCAGTGCGTCAACACCACTCAATCAGCGGTGCGTATTACTCACATTCCCACGGGTACTGTGGTATCCTGCCAGGATGAAAAATCCCAACACAAGAACAAAGATAAAGCGATGCGGGTCTTACGAGCTCGTCTGCTGGACAAAGCTCAGGATGAGCAGCAAAAGGCCATCGCCGGTGCCCGAAAATCTCAGGTGGGCAGCGGGGATCGCAGTGAACGTATTCGTACCTACAACTTTCCCCAAAACCGCATTACTGACCACCGCATTGGTCTGACGGTACACCGCCTGGAGCAGGTGCTACAAGGTGATCTGGACGAAATCGTCGAAACTCTCATCACTACCGACCAAGCGGAAAGATTGAAAGCGGTGGAGGAGTAGATCGGCCATTAGCCATCGGCCTTCGGCTTAGGGGTTTACCTTCGCTGAAGGCTGCTTTTATTGGTCATTGGCCTTTAGCCTAAGATTTACAAGCCCATAGTTTTATGCTATTTAAGTAAAGATGCATTAACTAAAGCCGCTAATTATTTTGGTACTACCCAAGAATTACTTCTATAAGCCAAAAGGCCAAGGTCTAACGGCCAAAGGCCAATATAAGGGGTGACCCATCCGATGAACCTACGCCAAGCCCTTACTCTGGGCCGCGAATTACTAAAGCTCCACAACAGCCCAGCCTACTCCCTTGATGCCCAAGTTTTGCTTTCCAAGGTCACTGGACTGGATCGTACCGGTCTGTTGCTAAAGGAAGACCGAACCCTTACCGATGAACAACAGCAGCAGTATAAAAATCTGCTGGACCGGCGGGCTTGGGGTGAACCGGTGGCATATCTTACCGGCTCGAAAGAATTCATGGGACTGGATTTTGTTGTATCTCCAGCCGTTTTAATTCCTCGTCCGGATACCGAACTGATGGTGGAAACAGCGTTAGCTTTTCTTCAATCTCAGGAGGAGGGGGCTTGTCTGACTGCCGATGTAGGCACCGGCAGTGGAGCTATTGCCATTAGCTTGGCCAACCTTCTACCAGGATTGCAGGTCTATGCCATCGATCTTTCTCCCGATGCCTTGGCCATTGCTGGGCAGAATGCCAGGCTCCATCAGGTAGACCGGCGGGTTACTCTTCTGCAGGGCAATCTTCTGCAGCCAATTTCGCCAGAACTTTCGGGTAGGCTGAAGGTTGTTACCGCGAACCTGCCCTACATACCTAGTGGTGAGATAGCCAGCTTGATGTCCGATGTTAGAGATTATGAACCGCACTTAGCCTTGGATGGAGGTTGTGACGGCTTAGATTTGTACCGCTTGCTCCTGCCGCAGGCCTACAACCTACTACAGCCCGGCGGCCTTCTGCTGATGGAAATCGGCCCCGGACAAGGAGAAGCCGCAAAGAAGATGTTGCCGGAAGAACGGTGGCAAGCCGAAATAAAACGGGATCTGGCCTGCCGCGAACGTCTGGTAGTAGCCCAAAAGAAAAAGCCAGGAAGGAAATAAAATTCCGTCTGGCTTTTTGTCTATTTTATTGATGCGATAAGTCACTGCCCAGCTGAAATACTGCATTATTCAACTGAATTTTTAGAGCTAGTGAAGCTTCCAGCGGGAGATTGGTCCCCAAGTAAACTAGAGTTTAAGCAGTGCCCCGTAAGTAGTGACTCCGCCAATGGCAAAAATCAGTAGGCCACTTACCTTGGGCAGCAGTCGCCAGGCCCCCCGATCAAATGCTCCCCCTGCCAGAAAGGACAGTTTAACAAATACTAGACCAATCGTCACCAGAGCTATCGCACCACCAATGCCAAAGGCGAAAACCAGGGCTAAGCCGCTGATTAAAGCACCGCTGCTAACCGCCAGCAGCAGGACAGCCAAAGCACTGGGACAGGGCAGAAGACCGTTCGTAAAGCCCAGCAATAGGATATCCAGCAGGTTTCCTTTGGCCTGTGGTTGGCGTCGCAGGGGCTTGGCCGGTGCCTGATGGGAATGACCACAGCCACAACTGCAAGTGACACTTCGACGAAAAACCATGCGTAATCCCACCAATACAATGATCAAGCCAGATCCTAATTTTAGCCAGGTTTCCACTCTGTCTTGTGGTATGGATACCGTAGAGATAGCCAAAGCTGTGGCAGAATGAGTCAGTATGGCCAGCACGACAATGACCATCGTGTGAGTAATGGCAGAGGTAAGCCCTAATACGACCGCATCCCGCGACCTACCCCGGGACATAATTAAATAAGCTCCCATAATGCTTTTGCCATGTCCTGGTTCTAAGGCATGCAAAGCTCCAATTCCCAGGGCCGAGAAAAAATACAGCCAGAAATCCATTGGTACTAACCTCCTGAATTAGCCATAGAGCGTAAGGTTATTTGGTGGACAAGATTGACTTGGCTTGCACAAAGTCTTTAGAAGCCGGCGGAAACTTAATTCGCTCTTTGCCTTTTAGGGGTATTGTAAAAAATAGAGTGGTTTGCTTAATCCTATTCTCAGTGCATGGCTATTTATGCTAAAACTCCCACTATTATCCCAAAATTAAACAAGGCTAAAGAGCAATAGCTATCCAACATAAATCATGATATAATTTCCCGGGTAAGTGCAAAGCCCCCTACCTAATAACGAAATGCATAAAACGGAGATAGAAAAAATGGAGAACCTCACTACCCGGGTGTGGCAACTAGATCCTAATCACCCGGATCAACAGATTATTGAAAAAACGGCAGCTATTATTAAAGCTGGGGGGTTAGTGGCCTTTCCCACGGAGACGGTGTATGGTCTTGGTGCCCATGGCTTAAGCAGTGAGGCAGTGGCCAAAATATATTGTGCCAAGGGTCGCCCTTCAGATAATCCTTTAATATTACATGTTGCTACCTTACAAATGGCAGCAGGCCTTAGCCGGCAACTACCTACGGAGGCTACATTACTCATGGAAAAATTTTGGCCGGGGCCCCTAACCCTGGTGGTTCCTCGGGCCAAAGAAATTCCTCGGGAAGTTACCGGTGGATTAGACACCGTGGCTATCCGGATGCCAGATCATCCGGTGGCCTTGGCCCTGATTACTGCCGCGGGTGTACCCATTGCGGCTCCCAGTGCCAATAAATCGGGCAAACCCAGCCCTACTACCGCAGACCATGTAAGGACGGATTTAGCAGGCTGCATCGATGCTCTGTTAGATGCCGGTCCCGCAGGTGTGGGCTTGGAGTCAACCGTTCTCGATCTCACCGGTGCTGTGCCGGTGATCCTGCGTCCCGGCGGAGTAACCTATGAACAGCTTAAACAAGTTCTGCCAAAGGTCATTATTGATCCGTCCGTCTTGGGGGAGAAATTGTCGAAAAATCAGGCACCTCGTTCCCCGGGGATGAAATATAAACACTATGCCCCAACCGCCCCAGTGATTCTCTTTATCGGAGTACCCCAGAGGGTAAGAGAGAAGCTGGCAGCTCACCTAAAGGAACTTACGACCCAGGGCAAACGCGTAGGCATTTTAGCGAGCCAGGAAAACATCCAGTACTATCCTGGGGATGCCCTTGTTCTGCCCTTGGGAACCAGAGAAAACCCTGCCACAGCAGCAGCGTCACTTTTCGAACTGCTAAGGCAATTCGATAAACTCCAAGTCGATATCATTCTCGCTGAGGGACTAGACACCAAAGGCATTGGCCTAGCTGTCATGAATCGCCTCCAACGAGCTGCCACAGAGATCGTCAAATGCTAGGGCAGCCAACCGAGTGCTGCGTATACTTTATTAGTAGATACGGGGCATGATTTTAAAGTTATCAAGTAATTTTTTGCTGGGGCATACATATAGTAGCAAAAGATACTTTGATAATACTTATGAAAACCAATGACCAATGACTAAAGGCCTAACAAACAAGCCGATAGCCAGTAGCGTATGGCTTGTCGGTCGATACAAGGACGGTGTTATCTTGTCAATCCTTACTCTCCTGGCCCTGGCTGTAGCTTTGGGGTCGGATGCTTTTTCTTTGTGTGTAGGCATTGGCATAGCGGGTGTTAACCGCAGACAGATTGCCAGGATCAGCCTAATGGTACTGGTCTTCCATATCGTTATGCCCCTGCTGGGCTGGTATGTGGGAGGTTTTCTCGGTGCTAAAGTAGGGCAAGCGGCCTCTGTTGCCGGCGCATTGCTGCTGGTTTTCCTGGGAGTGAAAATGATTTGGGATGCCATTAAACCCGGCGATGAAGAACCGAGCTTTACCATTACCACGATCGGTGGTCTGCTGCTATTATCTGCCAGTGTTAGTATGGATGCCCTAAGTGTGGGGTTTACTTTGGGTACCCAACATGTTAATCTGGCCCTGGCAGCTGGTGTCATCGGGGTGGTGGCAGGGATGATGACCTTCTGCGGGCTAACCCTGGGAAAATACGTAGGAGGTAAGATTGGTGACAAAGCCCAACTAGTGGGTGGGATTATTTTAATGGGTATCGGTATAAAATTATTTTTTTAGAGGAAAAACAACATAATTGTAGAAATAAAGCGTCCATGTATGTTTCCAAAATGGGTCGCTTTTTCTTATGCGGATAAGCTGCCTGGGGAATAATACAATTGGAGGAAGATAATTAGCGATGGAAAAGAAAATCCTTTTTGTATGTACAGGAAATACCTGCCGCAGCTGCATGGCGGAAGCTTTGGCCAGAGTAATAGCAGAAGAAATGGACCTAACAGGTGTCATTTTTGCCTCTGCCGGGATTATGGCCTGGCCTGGGGAAAAAGCCGCCGAACAAGCTGTTCAAGCCTTGTCCGAACAGGGTGTCGATTTATCTCATCACCAGGCCTCAAGGCTGACGCCGGAATTGGTTTTAGAAGCTGACTTGGTACTTACCATGACAGAAGCTCACCGGCAGCAGATTCTAAGCATACTACCCCAGGCTAAGGAAAAAGTATTTACCTTGGGAAGCTATGCGGGGATGGCCAGAGATATCGCCGATCCCTATGGTAGCCCGGTGGAGGTGTATCGTACTTGCGCCGAAGAACTAGCAATTCATATTAGAACAGCTTTAGGTAAATTCATCAATATGGAGGTTTGACATTGAAGGACATGACAATCGTAGTTGGCAGTGACCATGCAGGTTTTGCCATGAAAGAACAAGTTTGCCAGTACCTACAAAGCCAGGGGATGACCGTAGCGGATATCGGTTGTAACTCCACAGATTCCTGTGACTACCCCGACTTCGCTTTAGCTGTAGGAGAAAAAATTCGTTCCGGTGCCTGTCAATTAGGTATTCTTATTTGTGGTTCCGGTGTTGGCATGGCCATTGCCGTCAATAAAGT
>CAMKDG010000021.1 GCA_946411205.1 uncultured Desulfotomaculum sp. | reverse complement strand
GTAGTAGCTCGAGGATTTCCTGCATAAAAGACACCTCCGTAAAATTTGGCTGTCAGTTATCGGCCAAAGACTACCCAAACGCAAAAAACCCCGTCCCGTGAAAGGGACGAGGTTGTATTACCCGTGGTACCACCCAAATTGGTTGCCTGTGCACCGGCAACCCACTTAGACTTCGGTAACGGCGAAGTACCGGCAAAGCTTACTAAGATTCGGCTTGCACTCCGGGTCGGCCCAGCAACTTCCTTGTACCGGGCTCGCACCAGATCCCGGCTCGCTGCACAATTTCACTGCCTTCTTACCCATCATTGCATTATCTGTTTAACTTGCTTTATAGTGTACCATCTACTCTAATGACTGTCAAACCCGGATCTAGCCATACCCTGATTTTACAGATTACATTGTTAGGGTTGCGTTGGGAGCTAGGATAAGTTTTAATACCTGATCCGTTTTGCCTGTGACAGCATTGACATAGATGAGATACGTTTCTCCATTCAGCTGCCCGGTGATTTCGTAGGAAAACCTTTCTTGCCCTGCATCTGTGGGAATAATGGCCAATCGACTGCTAATAACTTCCATCCGCTTGTTTATCTTTTTCCGGGCCTCGGCTGCAGTGATTTTAGGATTGGGAATATCCCTTTGTTTATGGGCCATTAAATAACCCCTGGCATCAAAGCCGGTCACTTGGCCATTGTCCATGGCGACGGTAACTTTTACTTGGTCGGGATAAAGGATAACCCCCTCTTGCCGCGGTGTAAAGTTAAATACGGTCATGCCATTTTGCGTTTGATGATAAACAGTAACCAGGTCTTGATACCCCCGTGATGCCAAAAACTGCTGTGCTTTTGTTTGGGCTTGTTCCAGCGTAATTTTAGGTGTCCCAACGGCACGGCTAGCTAGATACCATACTACCTTATCCCCCCGCTCACTCACACTCCCCGTGATACGACCCGCGGTTCCCTTGGGCGGCAGTAACTCTATTTGATAACTAGGTATTTTTTCACGTACTCGCCCGGTAACTTGGACTCGATAGTCTTTATCTTGCTCGATGTCAATAAAATGCCGCATGATATTTCTGGCTTCATCTGCAGAGGTAGGTTTATTGGCTAGTCCCACTGGCTGGACACGATCCAGGTGATCCGAGAAGGGCCCGTCGTAGATTAAAGTTGGAAACCCTTGCATGTCCCGGTTAATACTTTGAAAATCAGCCGAGGTATTGGTCGTACTGCCTTTTTTCAACTCTTGCTTAGCCGCCTGGGTTAATTCACTGATACTCAGTTTGCCATCTGCAACCTTCTTTTCCATGGTATGCAATTCGCGATTGAGTTGTTCGGCTTGTTTGTATAAGCTACTGAGTGTCTGGTATTCTTTATCCGAAAGATCCCCCCCGGTATTGATATCTCTGGACATCACCCGGGCATAATCCCCAGCTTGGGTTAAAAACTTAGCCGTTCTACCCACTACATTTGAGGTAAGGGGTAATTGCGTAAGATTTTCTCGGGCTCCCTCGGATTGGAGCCAAATTTCCGAAAATATCATGGTATCCTCCGGTTCCCCAGCCACAGCTAAACTTTTGGCCAGCAGAACCTCCATGCTTTGCACTCGGCTAATGAGATTATAAAAGGACATTTGGTAGCGGTTATTCACATAGGTTTCCAGCATAATTCTATCTTGATACTCTTTATAACCCCAAAACCCCACCGCAGATAAAATTAATACACTAACAAGAGCCGTTACTCCCCATCTCTTCACTGTGGCATCCCCTTCCGATTAGTGTGCAAATACATGGCTGCCAATCTGGGTAACAATTGCGCGAGACCAAATCCAAGCACTGACAGGTTTGCTAGGGTTCCAAAAAAATAAGCAACCTCCGGTGGGGTCATAACCTGATAAAGCCTCCTGGGCCGCTCTAATAGCTTCTGGGTCGAGAGTTCGATTGTATTGGCCGTTGGTAACCGATTCAAAGGCATGGGGCTGATACACCACTCCTGCCAGCGTATTGGGGAACTGTGAGTTTCTCGAACGGTTTAACATAACGGCTCCCACGGCTACTTTGCCGACATATGGCTCATCGGCCGCTTCCCCCATGATCACTCGGGCTAAAAGATTTACAGAATCTTGGTTGGAAACAAAACCATTACTTGAAGTGGTGTAGGTCACTTTCTTGGGAATCGTTTCCAGACCCAAGGCAACACGAGTGCTGCTACCAACCACACCGTCCACGGCTAAGCCATGACGGGCCTGAAATTTCCGTACAGCGGCAGCTGTATTGCCGCTATAATAGCCGTCTACGGCTCCGTTATAATATCCCCAGTCCTTTAGCTTTTGTTGTACAGCACGCACTTTACTGCCGCCACTACCCCAGTATAAGGTAGCATCCTCAGCATGGGCAGGGTTACATAGTAAAGCGCTGGCGAAAAAGAATGCCACTAGACTCGCTATTGAAATACTGATTTTCCATTTCCTGTTGGTATAATTACTCCAGGTCATAAAAAATTCACCCCGTCAGTTTTTTTGCTATTTTTACCTGAACGAGGTGAAATTATGTAAGTTTCCTGCTTTAGTATAATCTATTGGTCTGCCAGGCACGGGCTAACTTGACAAAATGACTTGCCCAATTTGGTTCGGCCACCGCGTGAATATGATTGTACAGGGCCAATACGTTTTTGTACCTCACCCCATCAAACTCGCCATTGATACCGTGTCCCCGTTGTACCCGGAAGGCAAACTGACAGCCTACCTTTGGTAGATCCTTTGGTAGATCGATAACCCTGGAATTATGAAACTCATGACCTCGTACCAGCTTGCCTGTCGGAAAATAGGGTGTGCCGGGCAACACTTCTAAATGCATATAGCCATGACCCTGCGGCTTCTTTAGCATCTCGACATCCAGTGGCAAGGCTCCCACCATTTCGTAGGACTTATCCTCCCAATGAATGCGCCGTCCCAGATACATCAGACCACCACACTCCGCATATACCGGCAGCCCTTGCTCTATCATCTGCCGTAGATGTTGACGAAAGGAGTGATTCCTCTCCAGTTCCTCCGCCAGTACTTCCGGAAAACCTCCCCCAATGTACAATCCGTCTAAGGCAGGCAGCGCCGCATCTTCTATGGCACTAATCTGTACTAATTGAGCACCGGCCTCAGCCAATGCCTCTAAGTTTTCGGGGTAATAAAAGGAGAAGGAGCGATCTTTGATCACGCCAATGCGGGGACCTTGTTGTTCGGCAGGCCGATCTCCAGCCCTGTGCCAATGGATCTCCACGGCAGCTGAGATTTCCCGCTCTTCTTGCAAAGCAGGCCAATCCCTGGTCATTTGCAAAATTGCGTCAATATCCAAATTGTTTTCGGCAGCTTGTCCTATTTGTTTCACCGCATCCATCAGAGCTTCGTTTTCCCCGGCCGGGATTAATCCCAGGTGCCTATCTGGAATGCTAAACTGAGTTCCCTTGGGCATAACCCCTAGTACTGGCACATCACAGTATTCAGCCACCGCAGCTCGCAGCACTTTTTCGTGGCGACTGCGGGCCACTTGATTCAGAATGACACCGCCCACTTTAACCTGGGGGTCGAAATTAGCAAAGCCATTAACCATGGCTGCCACACTGCGAGTCATCCTGGTACAGTTTACCACCAGGAGAACCGGTGCCTGAACAATTTTAGCAATCTCTGCCGAACTACCACTGCCCTGTACATCCACCCCATCGAATAAACCCATTGCACCTTCAATAACGGCGATATCCGATTGGCTGGCATGTCTAATCAAGGTACTCCGAATGGCTTCCTTTGGCATGAGGTAACTGTCCAAATTACGGCAGGTACGCCCGGCAACCTTGGTTAACCAACTGGGATCGATAAAATCCGGTCCTTTTTTAAAGGGCTGCACCTTTAAACCTCTGGCCGTTAGCGCGGCGATTAAGCCCACCGTGATGGTGGTTTTGCCCGAGCGTCCTTGGGGAGCACCGACAAGCAAGCGGGGAATTTTATATGTATAGGTCAAGGTATCACCTCATTTCAAAGCAGTCAGCCTTGTTGATGGCCTTTGGTCATTAGCCATTGGCCTTTAGCCTTGTTGTGTTATTAGTCTTTCATTCTGAGTTTAGCTTGTCAATATTTATTTTAATTATTCCGAAAGTCAGCCAAACATCTAACTTTTATATTTAGAAAACTATGTAAGAGAAGAAACAACAAGCCAATGGCTAAAGGCTAACGGCCAATGGCCAATGGCCAATACGAAGATCACCCTCACCTGGTGTTCCAGGTGAGGGTGATCGATTAGGCAGTTATTATACGCAACCGGTAGGCTTGGGAAGACCAGCCAGTTTGCAGGCACCTTTAGCAGGGCCGGTGGGGAATAATTCGTAAATGCCTTTCAGGCTGAAGCCGGTGTCTTTGCACAGCTTACGAACCATCGGAGCAATACCGAACTGGAAGAAGTAGTCACGCAGGTACTTGATAACTTTCCAGTGGTCATCGTTTAATTCGTCAATACCTTCTTCTTTGCAGAAGTATTTAGCTACGTCTTCTGTCCAAGTATCAGGATTTAATAAGAAACCGTCCTCATCAACTTCGATTTGCTGGCCACTCACTTCAATAAATGCCATTTTTAAAGAGCACCTCCAGGATATTTTTTTATTTTTAATAGTACCGCAAGGGCGGAACATTGATACCATTTTATATTATATACGTTTTATGATAATTTTTGTAGTAGTCCAAGCACAATATTTTTTAGAAAAAACATACTATATAGATTTATGATACTCTTTTTCCAATTTAATCATGCTTAGCCGGATACAAAGACAGCCCTACTAAATCGATTAGACCCTTAACTTCTACGCCCAGTTTATGTTCCTCTACCATTGGATAAAGCTGCGCTTTACAAATGGAGCAGGGGGCACAGAGAATACCGTCGCCGTCCTTGTCTACGCCGGTGGCACGAACCTGCTCTGCCTTCTTGGCGGAGAATTTAATACGCAGATCGTACATTTCCGGATCATCAAAGAGGATCGCAGAACCGCCGCCGCAGCAGAAGTTGCGCTCACGATTAGGTGTCATTTCCACAAAGTTGGATACGCTGGCGTTCATTACCTTACGCAGGGTATCGCACATATTGCAGGCCCGACCAAAGTTACAGGGATCGTGCAAAGTAACCGGTCTGGTAATGGTATCCGGATTTAGCTTCAGTGCACCCTTTTCAATGTAGTGGGCTACTTCATCGTGAATGTGCACAATGGGAATACGACCAGGACGATCTAACATACCCGGCAGGTACATTTTACCAGCCCGCCAGCCGTGACCGCATTCGCCCCAAACAACCTTCTTGATGCCTAGTTTGAGAGCTTCATCAATAACCCGCATACAGTTGGCCCGCAGGGTCGCCCGCTGGTCGAACAGCAAGCCGAAGTTACCAGCTTCGACAATCTCACTACTGATGGTCCAGTTAACTCCCAAGTAGTGGAAGAACTTGGCGGCTCCGGTCATGGTATTGGGGTTTAGCATAAAGTCAGCCGAAGAAGGAATATACAGGATATCAGCTGGCTTATCAACGGGAATTTTTACATCTACGCCAATTTCATCCATGATATCTTCTTCCAAAAATTCGCAGGTATCTATAGTAGCGGCCTTGGGTAAACCTGTGTGGTTACCGGTTTTGGCCATCGCAGCACCTACAGATGCATGCAGCTTGGGCACCATACCCAACCAGTGCAGCAACTGACGGCCAGCCATGGTTGCTTCACAGGTATCCAACCCAAAGGGACAAACCAAAGAACAACGGCGGCACTCATTGCACTGGTAGAAGTAGGAGTACATTTTCTCCAAATCTTCCAGTTCCAGGTCTTTAGCACCGATTAAGCCGGGGAAAAACTTGCCTTCCGGTGTGAAATAACGTTTATAAACCTTACGCAGTAAGTCAGCACGGTTGGCAGGAATGTTGTAAGGGTCCCTTGTTCCCAAGTAGGTATGACAGTTCTCGGCACAGGCACCACACTTTACACAGGACTCAAAAGTAAGCATCAGGGAACGGAATTTTTCTCCCAGTTCGTTCAAATGCTTCAATGCAACTTCAACCTTTTGATCATCGGGAATTACGGGCATGTTGATTTTTAGCAGATCTTTTTCATTTGCTTTAACAGGTTGCTTTAACCCGGTTTCTGTTAACGGCATTTATTGCACCTCCCCTGAAGCGGAATGTCCCCCAGAAACGTTGTGACCACTGCCACCTACGGTTACGCCAGGCATACCCGGAGCGGGTTCAACATAGGAACGGTTGATAATCCAACGGTGAGCAAACATACCCGGAATATGAAGCAGTTTGCTGAAGGGCAGATACATCATCAAAATTTGCACCAGTAACAAGTGAATAACAAATACCGGCTTGTGCATAACTTCCATATCCGGTGTTACAGCAGAAAAAGTTAACAAATGAGCAACATAATCACGAACGGGTTCGTAATGAATACCCCATTCAGGAACAAAGCGCATTAAATTACCTGCAGTTATAATGGCAATTAGCATCAGTAAATGTAAATAATCACTGGGTGCAGAGATCATTTTAACTTCGTTGATCGCCATCCTACGATAGAGCAGATACAACAGTCCCAGCAGAACAACAATCCCCATCGAAGTGCCCAGCAGGTTAGACAGGTATTCGCTGGTTTCAGCGGAAGTAAGACCGATGTAATAGAACTGTAAGCCCAGTAAGCCAATACCCATTACGTGTCCACCTAAAATAGCAAACAGTGACATATGCATAATCCAGGAGCCAGTCCAAAGTGTCTTGTCAGCTTTGAACAGACTCTTGAATAAAATAGCCTCTGCAGCAATGTCCACCACAGCACCAGTCTGGGTGGTCGGAGCAGGAGTTAACGTAATATTGTGAACAATGCGCCCGCTGGCCCATCTTCCCAGTCTGTAGAGAAGGCCAATGGTTAAAACAGCAACTGAAATATAAGGAAGAATTTGTAAAATGAAGTAGGTCACTGCTACACCTCCTTTGGTTTGTAAAAGCTTTCTCTCTATGTTTTATAAGCCAGTACCAACAATGGTTATAACTATATCCATTACAACGCTACCCAACCCATAGCAAAACCGGGTGACACTTAAAGTTCCTGCAGAGAACAAGCCTCATTGGGGCAGGTCACCACACAGGTTTCACAGCCCATACAGTCTGTTTCAGCACCGGTTACTTGCGCTTTGCCTTCAATCATGCTTAAAATACCTGCTGGGCAAGCATCAATACATTCGCCACAACCCTCACATTTATCAGCACTGATTGAAACAACGTACATTCCACATCCCTCCTTTGGTGAATATTTTGAAATTCATTGGGGGTGGGCTTGGGTTGGTTGATACCAAAATCTTTCACAAGGGCATAGATACCCCTTGTAAGATGTTATAATGCTATTTCGTTGCAACTTAAATTATTCCTTCTTAAATCGTTACTTTTTTTGACAAAGAGACTTTCCTACATCTTTTATTAGACAACTAATAAAAATATATCATTGTTTCTATTGCTACGTAAAGATGTTCAAATTGTCTTACCAGGACAGTTTTTCCAGCTGGCTATAGTTTACTCTCGCTAGTGCTTGTATTCAAAGATAAGATTCTCTTTTGCATTATATGTCAATTATTTTTTTGCTTTTTCGTATTGAAAATTTCTAGTAGGATTTTTCGCATGGTTGGAGAAAATACTTAAGTGGAGGTGATTACGTGTCTGTTTATGACATGGCGATTGAGTTAGGCAAGCAGTTGTCTAACACTGAGGAATATCAAAGGGTCGTGGAAACGCAAAAGGCTGTGGCTATGGACAAAGAAGCCCGTGCCGGAGTGAAGGAATTCCAACAGCTTCAGCAATCCTATCAGCGTATGCAAATGATGGGACACCAGCTAACCCAGGAAAACATCCAAACCCTGGAAGAAGCTGAAAAAAAGGCTTCTGCCAACCCGCTGGTACAGGCCTACTTAAGTGCTCAGTCTAATTTTTACGAAGTGGTAAACACCGTCAACGCAAAAATTCAAGAGGGCCTTAAAGGAGTTCCCCCAGAGGAAGACCACTCCCAGGGTGGCGGCTGCAGCTGCTCATCCAACGACAGCGGTGCCTGTGGCGGTTCCTGCTCCGGTTGCTAAGCCAAAGGAGTGACGCAAAATTTGCGTCACTCCTTTTTGCCGTCAGTCATCGCCGTCAGCCCTTAGCTTTGTTTGCTTCTAAGGTTTCGTCTGTAGGGGCGGTTTGGATGTAAGGATCACTTCCAAAAACTGCTTGCCAAACCGTTCAAACTTCGCCTTTCCTACCCCTTTGATGGCGAGAAAAGAATCTTTATCTGTGGGACGATATTTACACAATTCGTGTAAGGTACTGTCCGGGAAAATAATATAGGGTGGCACCCGCTCCTGCTGGGATAGCTTTTTACGAAGTTCTCTTAATTGTTCAAATAGCGTATTGTCTTCCTGCGGTTCCTGTGGTGCCTGCCTTATTTTCTGGAAGACCTTCTCTTGTCCTTTCAACACGGGTGCTGCCTTGGGTCGTAGCTTAACTACCGGATATTGGCCTTCGGTGAGAGCTAGGTAGCCTTCGGCAATTAAGACATGAATCATATCGGCAATTTGCTTGGCTGTATTCTCTTTCATTAAACCATAGGTAGACAACTGCTGAAAACCGTACTGTAAGATTTTCTTACTGCGGGAACCTTTGAGGACGTCGGCCACTAAGGAAACACCATATTGCTCATTCATGCGGTAAACACAGGAAAAAATTTTTTGTGCCTCCAGGGTGATATCGGCTAGTTCCCGTTCATCGTTGCAACTGCTGCAATTGCCACATTCCTCAGGAACATTGCTATCGCCAAAGTATTGTAAAATATATCGCCTTAGGCAACCGGGCGTATGGCAATAATCCACCATCGTCTGGAGTTTTTGATAATCGCCCTTCTTTCTTTCCGGGGCCAGTTCGCTGATTTCAATCAGATACTTTTGGATTTGGATATCCTGGGAGCTAAATAACAAAATGCATTCTCCGGCTTCCCCATCCCGCCCGGCACGTCCGGCTTCTTGATAGTAAGATTCCATGTTCTTCGGCATGTTGTAATGGATCACATAGCGGACGTTTGATTTGTCAATACCCATACCAAAGGCATTGGTGGCAACCATAACGGTTAGATCATCATAAAGGAACATCTCCTGATTCCTGTTCCTCTCTTGATCTGTCATCCCCGCATGATACTTTCCCGTCAAGAAACCTTTTTTGCTCAGTATTTCATAGAGTGCATCCACGTCTTTGCGAGTGGCAGCATAGATAATGCCCGATTGACGTTTATTTCTCCGTAAGTAGTCGGCTAAAAAGTCCTTTTTATTCTCCCCCCGAATCACAACAAAAGACAGATTCTCCCGGTTAAAACCACTGGTATAAATTAGGGGATTTTTTAGCGTGAGCCGCTGCACAATATCCTTTTTAACTTCCGGCGTGGCTGTAGCGGTAAAGGCCGTTACTACCGGTCGGGTCGGCATTTCCTTGATAAAGGTGGGTAGTGCCAGATAACTGGGTCGAAAATCGTGCCCCCATTGGGAGATACAATGGGCTTCGTCAACAGCTAGTTGAGCAATGGCCAAGCTGGTTAAGGTTGCTCTGAAGCGCTCCGATTCCAATCTTTCCGGGGCAATATAGATGAGCTTATACTGTCCCTGTCGAGCCCCCCACAGTCTGTCCTCTATTTCTCGATAATCTAAGGAACTGTTAATATAGGTAGCCTTAACCCCCAGGTTGTTGAGAGTATCCACCTGATCTTTCATTAGTGATATTAGCGGCGAGACCACCAGCGTAATACCAGGAAACAGCAACGCTGGGATTTGAAAACAGATCGACTTCCCGCCACCCGTTGGCATAATACCTAGGGTATCTCTTCTCCTGACAATGTTTTGTACAATTTTTTCCTGTCCACTGCGAAAGGAGGTATAACCATAGAACTCTTTTAAAACCTTCTTCGCATCGTCTAACATAACGTTCCTCCCAGCAGCAAGCTATCTTTGATTTTTTGGAAAGCACTGGGTATAGCAATGGTGTTTAGTTGGTCAATGGGAATCCAGTGGAGGTCGGCTGCTGTTGTGACTTCCCCGGAAACTAATTCAGCGTAATATACTTTCATTTCCCAGATACGATGGCTAAAGACATGACTGGTATCCAGTTTGTGCACCTGCGGGATGATAGTTAGTCCAAATTGCTCTTTAAAATTCCGAACAAAATCCTGTTTGTTTTTACTTTCCACACCGGGAAATTCCCATAAGCCGCCCAATAACCCTGCCATGGGTCGTTTATTCATCAGGATTTTATCCCCCTGTTGAATAATGGCTAAATAGCGTTTCTCCCTTTTGGGCAGGGTCTTTTTAGGCTTAATGGGCAGTTCCTGTTGCATGTTCCGTTGCTTGGCCTGACAGTGGTCTTGTATGGGACAGAGGGTACATTTAGGGGTCATTGGTAAACACACCAAAGCACCTAGTTCCATCAGTGCCTGCGTAAAATCCGAGGCTTGCTCCAAAGGAAACACCTCTTTAAGGAAGGTTGCTACTTCAGCTTTCGTTTGGGGGAGGCTACTATCCTTTTGAATCAGCTGTAGCCTGGCAATCACCCGCAGCACATTTCCATCAATGGCCGGGAAAGGCTGACCATAGGCGATACTCATAATGGCACCGGCAGTATAGTCCCCAATTCCGGGCAAAGCCAACACCTCGGAGTGTGATTGGGGGAACACGCTCTGGTATTTTTGCTGAATTACCTGAGCAGCCCGGTGCAAATTTTTAGCCCGGGTATAATAGCCCAGGCCTTCCCATAATTTAAGTACCTCATCTATCTGTGCCTTGGCCAGGTGTTCAACGGTCGGAAATCGCTCCAAAAAACGCCGATAATAGGGCAATACCGTCTCGACCCGGGTTTGTTGAAGCATGATTTCAGAAACCCAAATGGCATAAGGGTCCTTGGTTTGCCGCCAGGGTAGCTCCCTTTGATATAGCTGGAACCAATTTAATAAAGCGGTAACCCAAGTTATCTGCAAAATGTCTGTACCTCGCTATGCTGTAGTCTTTTCCATATGATACCTCTGTTGATTAAATCAAGTCAAGAACCGCCTCCCAACCACCGCACGACAAATGTATGCATGAATTCATGCACTTGTCATGCCAACGTCCGTTAATCGCTGCTTTGGATGGCTAAGAGGAGACCAGCGGTTATCCTGATAGTCCCTTGGGCTCCCAGGAGAATGTTGCTAATACCCAGGGATTGACCAAGAGCAAGAGTTACATTATCGAGGGGATATTGAAAACCGCTCAGAGTGACACCGTGCACTTCTGGGGTAAGGGGCAACAGAGATACTTGGGGAAATCTGCTTTTGGGCATATGTAACGTATCGTTAAGGAGTTGTACTTGGTTTTTCTCATCTACAATGCGACAGGGAATGCCCGCCGTTAAACCTTTGACCAGCAGCTGGACATTGGCCAGGGAATGATCCAACCGGCTACCCAGGACACCCAACAAAAGAATCTCCTGGGGGTTCTGATCTAAGGCCCAGGTAAAGGCCAGTTCGGTATCGGTCTCATTTTTATCTACCGGATCGCAAGACCAGAATTGTTTACTCCCCTGTTTGATCAGAATTTGTTCCTGAGGGGTGACCGAATCAAAATCCCCCATTGCAAAGTCCGGTTGGAACCCGTGATAGATGAGATAAAGGGCTCCCCGCTCTACTCCCAACAAAAAATCCCCCGGTTCAATTTCCTTTAAAGCCCAGGGCCCCAGGTGGCCGCCGGAGAAGATTAGAATTCTTTGTTTTATCATGCTGCTCCTCCTCTTGGCGTAGTTTGCCCTTATTCATTCGGCCGGATTTATCTTTCCGCTATGCCAAACACCCCGGTTTCCAACCAATCCATTAGCTCTCGCTTCAGTTCTATGAAGGTTTTTTCGGTAACCATCCGGGGGTGCCGTGGTCGAGGCAAGGGTATTTTCATTTCCACTAAAATTCTCCCGGGACTGGACGACATTAAAAAAATGCGGTCGGACAATAGAATGGCTTCGTCCACATCATGGGTTACAAACAGTACTGAGTGTTTAAAGCGCTGCCAGATATCTAACAGCCAACCCTGCATCTGCATTCTGGTTAGGGCATCCAACTTACCAAAGGGTTCATCTAACAGCATTACATCCTTTTTACACAGGTAGGTCCGCAAAAAGGCTGCCCGTTGTTTCATACCGCCGGATAGCATATAGGGGTAACTAGTGGCGAATTTCTCCAGGCCAAAGGTAGGCAGTAAAGCCCGGGCTTCGGCTCGGGCTTCAGCCAGAGGTACCCTTTGCAACCGAAGGGGAATAATTACATTATCCACTACCGTGCACCAGGGAAAAAGTACATCGCTCTGAGGCATATAACTCACCTTGCCCCGCTGTCCCACAATGGATTGGCCCGCCAAGAGAATTTCTCCGCTATCTGGTGTGGTGAGTCCTGCCACCAGATCCAGTAGAGTGCTTTTCCCACAGCCACTGGGTCCAATGAGGCTGACAAATTCACCTTCTTGAATCGAGAGAGATGCATCCTCCAGGGCCAGTACAATCTGGTCCCTGTCCCGAGAATATATTTTGTTAACCCCGCGGACCGTGAGCTTGTCACCGGACATTTTGTCCACCCTCTTTAGTTATTGTGGCAAAAATTCATTGGTAAAGGCCTTTTTGGTATCTATATTTTTAGGAATTAGTTGTCGTTCAAACATCCAGTTGGCATAGCGGGACCATACTTCTTCCTTT
Source organism: uncultured Desulfotomaculum sp. (assembly GCA_946411205.1). Taxonomy (GTDB): domain Bacteria; phylum Bacillota; class Desulfotomaculia; order Desulfotomaculales; family Desulfotomaculaceae; genus Desulfotomaculum. The sequence goes on along the minus strand of CAMKDG010000021.1, from coordinate 26,209 downwards.
TGTTCACCCCAACGAGTTGCATCATCCTGGTACTTTTGGCTAATCCAGGTCTGGCTGGCTTGGACTAGTTCGGCATTGACTTCCGGTGCATTCTTTGAAAGGATTGCGGCAGCCTCAGTCGGATTGCCAATGCTAAATTGGTAGCCCTTGGACACAGCAGCCAGGAATTTTTTAACCAATTCCGGTTGTTCTTGCACATGTTGTTCATTGGTTACTACTACGGGAGTATAGTAGTCTAAGGCGGGGTCCAGATCCTTTAGCATAATCATATTCAATTCCATACCGCGTCTTTTGGCTTCCACACCATCCCAACCATAGTAAATCCATTCAAAATCCGCATCCCGTCCGATGGAGGTAAAGAAATCCGTAGCCCCGAGGGTGATATTCTGTACCGTAGCCGGATCTGCCCCTCCCTTTTCCATCACAGCTTTAATGACAGCCTCCTCCACCGGGGCACCCCAGCCGCCATAACGTTTACCTGCAAAATCCCTGGGGGAAGTAATGCCCGCTTCTTTTAAGGAAGCAAAGGCCGAAGTATTATGCTGAATAACCGCTGCCACAGACACTAGGGGGATATCCGCAGCCCGGGCCTGCGTAACGTTTTCTTGGTAGCTAATGCCAAAATCTGCTTTGCCCGCTGCCACCAGTTGATCGGCGGTACCACCTTCACCGGGCTGCACTATCTCCACCTCTAAGCCTTGCTCCTTAAAAAAACCTTTGTCTTTAGCTACGTACAACCCCGTATGGTTGGTATTGGGGAACCAGTCCAACATAACGGTAACCTTTTTGACGGGCGCTGTTTTGCCCGGCTGTTCCGGTGCTGTTTGTTCCTTGGCGCAACCAGTAGTTACTAGCAGTAAGCCTATGATAAGTAGGGCAACGTATCTTTTCATAAATTATAGCTCCTTCAGACACAAGGGGACGGTTCTCTTGTGTGTTTATTAATTAGTATTTTGAGAGTTTATGCATATCGCCAAACACAAGAGAACCGTCCCCTTGTGTTTACCTTGTGTTTACTTCCGCTGATCATGCCAGGGCATGGTCAATTTGGCCAGTCCTTCTACCAGTAGGAAGATCGCTAGACTGAGAATGGTGATCACAATAATGATAGCAAAAACCCGGTCAGTAAGAAAGGATTGGGAGGATCGGGTCATAAAAATGCCCAGACCCCGACTGGCACCTAACCACTCACCGATGATAGCTCCCATGACGCTATAGGTACCGGCAATACGCAAGCCGGAGAAAAAAAAGGGCATTGCCGCCGGAAGCTTAACCATACGAAAAATTTGCCACCGTTCGGCACCCATGGCCGACATCAGGCGCAGCATATCTGGTTCTACTAGGCGGTAACCATCGATGAGGTTGACTGAAATGGGAAAGAAGCAGACCAACGCCACCACCAATACCTTGGGCAACAGGCCGTAACCAAACCAGATAATCAGCAGCGGTGCCACGGCAATGATCGGGATGGTTTGGGAAGCAATAATCAGTGGGTATACGGCCTTTTTCAACGTTTCGGACCAATCAATAGCGGTAGCAATAGTCACCCCCACCACTACCGCCAGGGCTAGACCCAAGAAGGTTTCTTGCATGGTTTGCAGGCTGTGCTGCCAAATTAATTCTTTTACCGACCAGAGGGCTTTCAGGATCGCACTGGGCGCTGGCAGCAACCACTTCTCTATGGCAGTTATCTTTACCACTACCTCCCAGATAATCAGAACCCCCAACAAGGTGCTGGTTGGTAATAAAAAGGTGTTCCAATCACCCCTAGCGATATTTCGCCAACTTTTCATCCATAGACACCCCTTCGGGCCGGTATTGGATCTTTATGTAGGTTAATACTTCCAAAGCTCCTGCTGTTATGCAGGCCTCTTGGGCCTTTTTAGCAATTTCGATCAAGTGGTCCAGTTCTCCCTCCATCACGGTTTCCATGGCCCCCACCTCGTATTTGACGCCGGCTTGTTGAATCACTTCAATGGCCTTATCCACCACAGCATAGGAATTACCGTTATTTACTTTAGGCACAACTTGTAAAGCAAGGTTTACTATCGGCATAAGTAGCCCTCCTTACAATGACGCGTAGCGACATTTTTTCTTTTGTTCTACGTCACTTTTCAAAAATAAAAAAAGCTACCCTGTCGGGTAGCTTTAGTATGGTCAACAGCCATCTCTCTCACTCTCCCTCCGCTGGCATTACCCAGATCAGGTTTACGGGTCGGCACCCTTTGGTACCCTCTCAGCCAGGACATCTCCCCGGCTCCCCAAGTTTATTTTATTCTAGCACTACTATAACAAGCTCAATGCTTTTTGTAAACGCCTACCAAATTATTCGCATGAAAAAGCCCAAGAACAGGCCTCGGGCTGACTCAAGTCTATTTATTTAAATCCTCGATAGAGTTAATTTCCATGTAAGAAGGAACTACCAAGCCGATTTTAGTACCCTCCAAGTTGGCACCCAGATCTTCAAATTTGCCTTGAAATTCTTGGTAGTAATCCGCATGAGTGGTGGGCAACCAACCAGCCACCATAGCGTCTGCATCCCCAGAAGCAATCCCTGCCCACATGGGGCCTGCTTCCACCTGGCTAAGTTCCACTTGATAGCCCAGTTTCTCTAAAGCTACCGCCACCACATTGGTGCTGGCGATTTCCGAATCCCAGGCTACATAGGCCAGAGTGATTTTTTCCCCAGGAACGGGTTGCAAGTCTACCAACCACTTATCCACTTTAGCTTCGTTGTTCTTTACCCATTCCCGGGCAGCCACTGTAGGCTCCTTACCCTCTTGAATGGCTACCATCACAGACTCCATATCGGCAGGTTCCCAGTGGAAGTTATCCAGCAGGGCATAGGCCACGGGATGATCTTTTTTTAGGTCGGTACGTACAATGGTGTTGATATCTTCTGCCTCACCAAAGACCTTCTTAGGATCTTCCAAATATTTGAGATCATACTTGGAAAACTTCCAATGGGGAGTCCACCCGGTGATAATGATCGGTTCTTTATTTTCATAGGCTTTGGTCAGAGCCGCAGTCATGGCCGCTCCAGAACCCTCCACCAGTTCCCAGTCCGTTAATTGATACTCCGTGATGGCCTTTCCGGTAGCCTTCATCAAGCCGGCACCAGGATCAATCCCAATGATCTGCTTTTTTACTGTGTTAGTCTGCTCACTACCACATCCTGCTAATAGCAGTGAAAACATCAGTGCCCCTAATAACAAATACACTCCTCTTCTCTTCAAGCCCTCTCCTCCTTATTTTTTTTATGATTGCCTATATGTTGAGTCACCCTGTCCAGCATAATAGCCAGAATGACAATGGCCAACCCAGCCTCAAAGCCTTTGCCAATCTTAATCTGCGTAACCGCTCGATAAACATCCGCTCCTAACCCCTTGGCACCAATCATAGAGGCAATTACCACCATCGAAAGGGACAACATAATACATTGGTTTACCCCGGCCATAATTGTGGGCTTCGCCAGCGGCAGTTGAACTTTTAACAATTTCTGGGCCGCCGTGGAACCAAAGGAGTCCGCTGCCTCCACCAGTTCAACGGGGACCTGCCTAATCCCCAGGTTAGTTAGACGGATGGTGGGCGGCATAGCAAAGATAACCGAAGCAATTACTCCTGGCACTTCTCCAATGCCAAAGAAAAAGATTGCGGGTATCAAATAAACGAAGGCCGGCATGGTTTGCATAAAATCCAGCACAGGCATTACCACATCCCGCACAGCTTTTTTTCTAGCACACATAATACCGGTGGGAATTCCCAGGATAATGGAGATAAGGGCTGCCGTTAGCACCAGGGCCAGGGTTTGCATGGTATTGACCCAATAACCCAGGTTACTAACTAAGGATAGACCAATAAAAGTAAAGATTGCCACGGAACGTTTGCTCAATAACCAGGCCAGTAGACTGAATAGCAAAATCATAGCCCAATCTGGTAGCCCCATAAAAAGAAAGGCTAAAAAGTCTACCCACCCGGAAATAAGCATCTTTATTAGATCAAAACCCCCACCGGCCTGTTTCCATAAGTACCGAACCAAAGTTTCTACCCACTGATCTAGGGGTAATTTAGGAAATAATTTATCCAACCAGATTCACCCTTTCTAAGGATTGTTCTGACGGCTGTTCCTGTTTCACCTTCACCCGGCCTGCTAATCCGCCAAGAACAGCTCCCCGTACCACCACTCCCAGTAGACGGTCCCCCTCATTCACCACTGCCAAGGGTAACGCCGAAAAGGCAATAAGGTCGAATAAATCATGAAGCCTGGTATCCGGTCTCACCGTAGGAACGTTGGTTTCCGTGACGTCTTGCAGGGTCAATCCCTCGGCTTTGGCTTGGGAAACCGCTTCTGCCGTCACGATCCCCAGCAGAGTTTTTCTTTTGTCCACCACATAAAGGCTGGAGACACCGCTGTCCCGCATAAGTTGTAAAGCCACCCGTGGCCCTTTGTCCAAGGTAATGGTTTCTGGCCGTTTCATGACATGCTCCGCATTTAAAACTTTGGACATATCTACATCTTCTACAAACTTTTCCACATATTCATTGGCCGGGTTGGTCAGGACTTCTTCCGGCGTACCAATCTGAACAATTTTGCCGTCTTTCATCAGGGCAATCCGATCACCGATCTTTAAGGCTTCGTCCAAGTCGTGGGTAATAAAGATAATGGTCTTTTGCATGGAAGACTGTAATTCCAACAATTCATCCTGCATATCCTTACGAATTAGGGGATCCAGTGCGCTAAAGGCTTCGTCCATTAGCAAAACATCCGGATTATTGGCTAAGGCCCGGGCCAAGCCTACTCGTTGCTGCATACCACCACTTAGCTGATCCGGCATACTGCTTTCCCAGCCAGCCAGACCCACCAACTCCAAGGCTTGTTTTGCCTTTTCCCGTCGTTCCTCTTTAGGCAGTCCCTGGATTTCCAAGCCATACTCCACATTTTCCAAGACGGTCCGATGCGGAAACAAGGCAAAACGTTGGAAAACCATACTGAGCTTTTTCCTTCTTACCTCCCGCAACTGCTCCTTAGACATGGCAGCCACATCTTCTCCGTCAATTTCAATAGAACCACAGGTTGGCTCAATAAGACGATTTAGTAAGCGAACCAGGGTGGATTTGCCACTACCCGAAAGTCCCATAATAACAAAAACCTCTCCGGTATTCACGGCAAAACTGGCTTGATTTACCCCCACAGTAAGTCCGGTATCTTGTAGAATCTGCTGCTTAGACCCGCCCTCCTGCAGCAGTTGGATGGCTTTGTCTGGCTTGGAACCAAATATTTTGGTTAGATTTTTTACTTGAATCTTAATCATGGATTCACCTCTTACCCTGTCTAAACTTTCTAACTACTATTGTATAACTTAAAGGTTTTTTTTCACAAAACTGGTATAAGTTACTCTCTAGCCGTATGCTTGATAAAGTTTTAACTTTACAAACGTTAAGTTCCGTATACTTAGAATTTCAATTATATACTGTACGATGTGTTGCTTTACTTTTTACTATATTCTCAGTAAAATGTTATTCAGTAATTATGCAGGAGGGCCATTCCCCCAATGGATAAGAATTATGAACAGCTTATAAAAAAGGCCCGAGAGCGGGCCATTGATTCCATAGCACGTAATATTGATTTGTATGGCATCACTCTGTCCATCGGTCATTTGTACGGTACGCTGCTATTTCAGAACAAACCCATGAGTCTCGACGAAATGGGCGAAGCCCTTGGTATGAGTAAAACCAGTATGAGTACTGGTGTGCGTACTCTGTTGGATTTAAATATGGTCAACAAGGTTTGGATGAAGGGAACACGCAAAGATTATTACGCAGTAGAGCCGGACTGGTATCAAAATTTTATCGACTATTTCTCGATTAAGTGGCGTAAGGGCATTGATGATAATGTACAATCCCTGCAAAAATCAATCTGCGAGTTAGAGGAACTGTCTGTTAAAGAAGATTTACCGGAGGACCTGCGAGAGTCTGTGGGACAAGATATTGAGAAGATAAAGAACGCCCTTGCCTATTACAATTGGTTAAGCCGCTTGATTGACACCTTTGAATCCCATCAAATTTTTGAATATGTACCAAAAGAACCAGGAGCCCACTAGGGTGCCTGGTTCTTTTTACTAAATTCTTCCACTATAACCAATTTTGGTGTAGCCACGTCAGGGTGGGGCGTAGGTTGTAGCTTTGCGCCAAGGAAATTAGGTAGGGTATTTTTTTGTATTCATCTAGCGTAATCGGTTTGTTCAGCCGGGGATTAAGACGGAAATATTGATCCTTAAGAATTTGTTTACTGTAGTAAACATCCGCCTCCGATCCTCCGTCAAACAGTACATTTAGCAGCGGAAAGGGTGGCGACGTGCTAAGAGCCCAATCAAAGGCTCCCCACGCTGTCGTGTCGGCGGTAATTTGCAAAGAGCTAAAGCCTGTGCCCAAGGATAGTAAGCAAATGTTTCCCATCATTTGATTGGCAAAGTTTGTGTCGATCGTGTGAGCTATCGCGGCAGTACTGGGATTATTGGCAATAACTCCGCCATCAATATGGTTCTGGTAAGAAGGAAAATACACCGGAGCTGCACTGCTGCAGAGGGCTACATCGATAACCCTTTCCTTTAAAAAAGGCGAATCCGGGAAATTATGATAGAAAACAGGCTGCCATTTATGTTCCCCCTTGCCGGTGACCCGGAAAGACGGTACTAATACATGCCGCTGCAAATCCTCCAACCGTAGGTCGTCGGGAAACACGGTGCTTAAAGTTCCCTTTAAGCGATCGTTCTCGTATTTGGGCTTGAATACTTCTACACGCTTATTTTTGAAAATAAATTTAGCCCTTTCTTCGGAATATAAATGTACCAAATCCTCCGGCTTTAAGCCATAAGCCAACCCTAAGGCCATAAAGGAGCCGGTAGACGTACCCGCAAAAAAGGCTGTGCTTTGGACCAACCCGGGAAACACATTATTTAACCGTTTTATCAGATTGGCACTTAAGGCACCACGAATACCCCCGCCATCGAAGGTGATAATTCGGTATCTGCTCATACACGTTCACTCCTGCCAACAGGTTAATACCTCTTGTATCTAATCTATGCAGGTATCAGAGTGTCTGTGTCTCGCAAAAGAAGAGGCCCATTAACCGAGCAATTCGGCTAACGGGCCTTGTCCTAATTATCCATTAAGGAGCGTTGTTTTGGCTTGCCGGTTTCTGAGCCATTGTAAGGCAACGCCAACCGCTAATAGGCCGATACCAACTAAGTCGGTAATTAGGTTCGGGTCAATCAGCATTAGGCCACCAATAAAGAAGAGAATCCTATCGAACCATTTGGTAGGCGTTATCAGATAACCCGCTATCGCAGCTGCTACCGCTGTCATACCTATGAGGGAAGTGGCCATCATCATAAGCACTTTGGGAAGGGTGGTATCAATAAGCAGCAATGAAGGTGATAAAACAAAGATATAGGGTATCAAGAAAGCGGCAATGGCCAATTTGGAGGCCTGCACCCCGGTTTTCATGGGGTCACTTCCCGCAATCCCGGCACCTGCAAAGGCTGCCAAGGCCACCGGTGGTGTAACATCCGCAATAATACCAAAATAAAAGACAAACATATGGGCAGCCAACACGGGAACTCCCATTTGCACCAAAATCGGTGCCGCAATGGTGGAAGTGATTACATAGTTAGCCGTGGTAGGTACACCCATCCCCAGGATAATTGAGGTTACCATAGTGAAAAACAGGGTGGGCAGCAATTGACCACCAGCCAGATCAATCAGAGTGGAGCCCAGACTTAAGCCAAGGCCAGTTTTGGTTACTACGCCAATGATGATACCAGCAGTGGCGCAAGCAATAACAACACCCAGAGCCGACCGGGCCCCCTCTTCTAAACCCTTTAGAATATCAAGTAAGGATATTCTGGTAGATTTGCGCAGCATAGAAGCTACAATCGATAGAGCAATCGCCCACAGCGCAGCCTGCATAGGAGAGCGACCGGACACCAACAGGTAAACAATACCAATCAGGGGAAGGGCCAGATGACCTCTTTCCGCCAAGATGGACTTAACTTTGGGCAATTCCTCCCGGGGTATTCCCTTAAGACCAGCTCTTTTCGCTTCCAAGTGAACACCGATCCAGATCCCCGTGAAGTAGAGTAAGGCTGGCAGGGCAGCAGCCTTCACGATGTTCACATAGGGGGTGCCCACAAACTCTGCCATTAAGAAAGCGGCGGCACCCATAATGGGCGGCATTAACTGCCCCCCTGTTGAGGCGGCAGCCTCTACGGCACCGGCAAATTCCGGGCGATAGCCTAATTTTTTCATCATGGGAATGGTTAAACTACCAGTACCGGCTACGTTGCCTACGGAGCTGCCAGATACAGTTCCCATTAAACCACTGGACAGTACCGCCACCTTAGCCGGGCCACCGCTGGCCCAGCCGGCAATGGCGTTGGCCAGATCAATGAAAAACTTACCCAAACCAGTTTTCTCTAGGTAGGCCCCAAATAAGATAAACAGAAAAATAAAAGTGGAGGACACACCTAAGGGGATACCAAAGATTCCCTCGGTGGTATAAAAAAGATGTCCCACCAAACCATTAATGGTAACTCCCTGATGGGCAAAAGCACCGGGAAGGTAAGGACCGGCAAAAGCATAGCCCAGAAACAAAATGGCTACAGTAACAATGGGCCAGCCCACCACCCGGCGAGCTGCTTCCATGACAAACAATACCCCTACTCCTCCCACCAACATATCGGTGGTGGTGGTAATACCCGCCCGCATTACCAGGTCTTGATAACAAATCACGACGTAGAGCGGGGCGGCAACCGAAAGAATAGCCAATAAAAGATCGAACCAATGTACTCGACTACGGGACCAGGACTTTTTGGTCGGGTAGAGTATGTAGACCAGCGCTAGCCCAAAAGACAAGTGAATAGCACGCTGGATTTGGGCATCTAGCACACCAAAAAAGGCTGTGTATAGCTGGAATAAAGAAAATACGGTAGCCAATACAGCCACCGCCATACCGCTAGAACCGCTTAGACGACGGTAGTCGGATTCCCGATCGTATTTGGCCATAAATTCATCCACGTTTATTTGATTATCTGCTAATTTTGTATTACGATCAGTCAAATTCTATCTCCTTTCTAGGGTTAGCCAAATAAACTTGGCAAAGGTTACATTCTTAACCTGTAATTCAATCAACGAGCCTGATGTAAAAAAGTCTGCCAATTCATATCTGGTTCCTCGGTATAGTATTACTTGCTCTGTAAAGTCTACCAGGCCCAGGTTTAATTGGTGGAATATGCGGTTCTGACCCTTAAGAACATACAGCCCATTGTGATTTTCCAATTCACCTTCCCCTGGTAAAAAGGGGGTTCCCACTCCTAATGATTGATAACATGTAGATTCTAGCAATAAATCATTGCCCGGTGCAAGAACAAAATTTTCCTGCACCGGGGTTTTGAGAACCGAATGTAGATATTCATAGGTAAATGATTTGTCTAGCACCAGGGGGATTGCCAGCACCGTGGCACCCTGCTGTTCCCCCACCAATAGGGTGGGCAGCGGCAATAAAAAGAGCATTAAAAAACTTGCCAGCAACAGCCCTAGGAGAAGCCTTTTGGCCCGTTGCTTATTCATGGTTATCACCCGTTAAATCTTATTTTTCGTTAAAGAATTTTTCGGCACCGGGGTGCAGGGGAATGGAAACACCATCCTTGGCATTTTCTTTGCTAATGTACTGGCCTACAGCATGGGCCGCTTTTAATTGATCAACATGGGTAAAGACCGCTTTGGTAATATCGTAGGCAGTTTGCTCATCCATCTGGTCGGTTACCACCAGCATAGCCTTTGTGCCAACGGTTTCAACATCTTTGGCCTGTTTATAAGCATCGGCGGGAATCACTACTTTGGTGTAGAAGGGATATTTAGCAATCATTTTGTCTGCCATTTCAGCGGTAACGGGAACCACTACCACTTTATGCTGAGCAATAATATCCTGGATAGCAGCCGTAGGCACGCCGGCAGTTACGAAGGCAGCATCAATATTGTTGTCTTTTAGGCCACTGGCAGCTTCAGCAAAGGACAGATACTGTTCATTAATGTCTTCAAAGGTCATGTCATTGGCTTCTAATACGTGCTTGGCGTTAGCAGTAACACTGCTGCCGGCAGCACCGATAGCCACTTTTTTACCCTTTAGGTCAGCCACACTTTTGATACCGCTCTTTTCCAGGGTTACCAGTTGCACTGTTTCTGGATAGATGGTGGCCAAAGCCTTTAAGCTATCAACCTTTTTATCTTTAAACATTTCACTACCATTGGCAGCATAATAGGCAATATCGTTTTGCACAAAAGCAACTTGTACGCTGCCCTGGGTTAGCATGTTAACATTAGCTACCGAAGCACCGGTGGATTGTACCTTAGCATTCGCACCGGCAATATTTTTATTAAGGATTTCCGCAATGGCACCGCCTAGGGGATAATACACACCGGCAGTACCGCCGGTGGCAATGTTAAAGAATTTCTTTTCGGCCGCAGCAGGCTTATCACCGCCAGCTTTATCACCTTCAGACTTAGCACCACCGCAACCAGTAACCATAAGTGCTAGCAGCGTTACAATCGCCAGTAAAGCAAACCCTCTTTTTTTCATTTTCAACAACATTCTTCCTCTCCCTTTTTCATTTTTTATTTCTTACAAGAGCCGTTTCTAATTCCCTCCTTTATTAATATTTCAGTAAAGTTAAAAAATTAAGTCCCACTGATGTCAATTAGTTATACATATTATATTTTCTGTGAGAGATGAAAAATCCTGCTATGTGAATTAGGTATACAAACATGAATTTGCCGGCAATAGCTCAATCCCAGAAATAAAAGGCCTGCATGGTATGTCAATTTACTATGCAGGCCAGAACTTCTTCGCTATTTTAGATTCTCTGGATTCAACCCAGCTAGTTCCGGCAAAACAAACCTACCGTCCTGCCGAATAAGTACATCATCAAAGTAAATCTCACCGCCGCCAAATTCCGGGGTTTGAATATAGACTAAATCCCAATGAATGGCGGATTTGTTACCGTTGTTGCATTTTTCATAGGCACTGCCCGGCGTAAAATGAAGGGACCCGGCAATCTTCTCATCAAACAGGGTATCCTTCATCGGCTTGGTAATAAATGGGTTAACTCCCAGAGCAAATTCCCCGATATAACGGGCACCTTCATCGGTAGCAAAGACCTTGTTGATTCTTTCTGAGTCGTTAGCAGTCGCTTTGATAATTTTGCCTTGGGCAAATTCCAGCCGGATATTTTCATAGGTAAAGCCCTGATATACAGCCGGGGTATTGTAGGTGATATAGCCGTTAACGGAATCCCTCACCGGGGCGGTATATACTTCTCCATCGGGGATATTTCTTTTCCCGGCACATTTAATGCCAGGTAACTCTTTAATGGAGAAGGTTAAATCCGTTCCCTGTCCGAAAATTTTTACTTGATCAGTTTTCTGCATAAGTTCTACTAGGGGGTCCATGGCCTTGGACATTTTGGCGTAATCTAAATTACACACTTTAAAATAGTAGTCTTCAAAAGCTTCCGTACTGGTATTGGCCAACTGGGCCATGGAAGGTGAGGGATAGCGCAGCACCACCCACTTGGTTTGATTCACTCTAATTTCCCCATGCACCTTATTCCAGTAGTGTTTAAAGTACAGTTCCATTTTTTCTGGCGGCACATCGGAAAGTTCCGAAGCATTATCACCGGAGCGAATACCAATGTAGGCATCCATTTGCCGCATTTCAGCTGCCTCATATTCAGCCCTGATTTTCATTTGCTCTGCAGTGGCCCCCAGCAGCAGGGCTCTTTCCACCGAGTTATTTTTTATGGATGTAAAGGGCAGGCCCCCGGCTTGGTATACTTCATTGACCAATTCTTTTATCAGAGGTAATTCCAGACCAATATTTTCAATGAGAACCTTTTCTCCCGGTTTTACTTCACAGGAATATCTTACTAAATTTTTAGCCAGCGTCACAATTCTCGGATCTACCATAACGCTCCCCCCATCGGTAATTTTTACTCGCAAATATTATTTTGATTCCATATTCTTTTCATTCTTAATTCTAATAGAAAATCGTAGTATATGCCAATTTTTCATAAAAACGACAAGAAGTGTCGCATATCACTACTTTTTGCGACACTTCTTTCTTGGAGTAGGGGCGAACTTTGTTCGTCCGAATGAACTACCTGCGGGCTACAGGATCAAAATAGCGGACGACCATAGGCCGCCCCTACGAGACACATCATCAATTCATTTATGCAACAGCCCTACGGACTAGTTTTCCCAGTTAGTCGCTGCCGCACTCCGCTTCCATGTAATAGGGACAGGATTTTACGTAATTTGACTTACAACAGGTATGATCGTAAAACCCTCCAGAACGGCCTTTTATCTTAGTCTTCCTTATTTTGCACCAGTCATCCTCTTTATAGGGGCAACAGCCATGAATTGTTTTCGGGGTTCTACATTTGATCTTAGCAATTTTGCCAATATAGTAAGGGCATTTTCTGGCGTAATCTGTAGTGCTACAGGCATGGCGATAAAAGGTCCGATTCTTTTCGAATACGCTAATTCCCCTTAGTTCACAGTAACCATCGAGTGAATACGGGCAGCTATAGGAGGTTTTGAAATACCTGTTGGGTCTAATCACCCGAACTTCATTTGCAAAATTGCTGCATCTATCATAGTAACGGGATGTACAACAGTTCTTTTTATAATGATGATTATCCGTATCACAGACATTGTGTTTTCGCAAATCGCAATGCCGGTCCGATAGATAGGGACAACATTCTGCCGCTTCAATAAAACGATAGCTTTTCTGAGCATAAACCTTCCTATAAAAGACCATAGATTTTCCCTCCCGCATAATCATCCTATTGCAGTATATGCTGGGAAAGAAAAGAGCGTGTCTGTAATTTATTGGAAGTAAGTCAGATACTGTCCATATCCTTCCTTTTCTAATTCCTCCTTGGGGATAAACCGCAGGGCCGCAGAGTTGATGCAGTACCGTAATCCCTTGGGGGCAGGGCCGTCATTAAAGACATGTCCCAGATGGGAATCCCCTTGTTTACTCCGTACCTCCGTCCGATGCATACCATGGCTGCGGTCGGTTAGCTCTTTCATTCCTTCATGATGCAGTGGCTTCGTAAAACTTGGCCAACCACAACCGGAATCAAATTTATCCAGTGAACTGAAAAGGGGTTCACCAGATACGATATCCACATAAATTCCTTGCCGTTTGTTATCCCAGTATTCGTTGCGAAAGGGTGGTTCAGTAGCATTGTTTTGTGTTACTTCAAATTGCATGTCAGTGAGCCTTCTTTTGATGTCGTCCTTACTTGGTTGAGCTTGCTTTACGCTTGCTTTACTTTGGTTATCGTTGTCGAGCATGTACGTATTCTCCTTTCAGAGGTAGTAGAGGTATTTTTACTTACTATGCACCAGGGCGGACGGATTTATTATAGAAACACCCTGCGGCCGTCAACCGACCACAGGGTATGCTACTCTATCTATGATTAAAATTTCAGTAGATTTAAGCCAATCTCTTGGCTAAACTCCCGATCCACAGTTCCTTCAATGGCATCCACAATAATTTCTCCTGTAGCACTGATGACAGCTACATTTAAGTGACCGCCAAAGGCATTATAGGTGCTATCGGACAAAGTTGCATGCAGATGGAGGTAAACTTCTCCGTTCATCTCCGATATATTACCGACTAATCCGGTAATCTCCATATCTTTGTTTAATTCCACCGAGTGATATTCTTTGGTACTGGTTTCAAACAAGCCAATCTTAACCCGATTGACTGCACCAATACCGGAAACCGTTCCTAAACGAATAGCATTTTCTTGGCATAGGTTTTTTAAGGATTCGATGATCTCGTCCCCTTTATCCAGTCTCACCACATATTTACTGCCAAACTTTTTAAATTCCAATTACGCCAGCCTCCTGCAAGATAATTATATCGTTTCTAAAACTAGTATTACACCGAATTTCATTTCTTCCTGCTAACTTATCAGGATTCTTTCTACTTTAGCTTTAGTTTGGCCAAAGCCTCTGCCAAAGCCGGATTGATTAATTGCTCGTTGGCATTGTTTTGTTTAAGGTACTTTGCTGCTTCTTTTTTAGAAATACTGTTTTTATCCCCTTGCCGTCTGTCTTGAAAAGCGGTAAGCTTTTCCCGGTAACCACACTTACAGACAAAAATTTGGCCTTCTCCCTCGCCATACAGTTCTAATTTTTTATGGCAATTGGGGCAGCGGGCGTTGCTGGTTCTGCTAACACCCTTGCGATAGCCACAATCTCTGTCTTGACAGACCAACATTTTTCCTTTTTTACCATTTACCTCAAGCATGCGCTTGCCACATTCCGGGCACTTTTCCCCGGTCAGGTTATCATGCCGGAACTTCTGCTCGGTATTCTTAATTTCATTGACCACCGTCCGAGCATAGCCCCGCATCTCTTCGATAAAAAGCTCTTTGCAGAGGGCTCCTTTGGCAATGGCCTCCAGCTTCTGTTCCCAGGTCGCAGTTAAGGCCGGGGATTTTAAATCGCTAGGCACCAGCTCTAGCAGCTGTTTACCCTTGGAGGTAATCAATATATGTTTCTCTTTCTTCTCGATTAAGAAGTTATTGAAAAGTTTTTCAATAATATCCGCCCGGGTGGCCACCGTTCCCAAGCCCCCGGTTTTTCCTAGGGTCTTAATTAATTCACTATTTTCATTCGTCATATATCTAACCGGGTTTTCCATGGCAGAAAGTAAACTGCCTTCAGTAAAGGGCTCCGGTGGTTTGGTTTCCCCGCTGGTTTTAGTTAAGGAGATAATCCGTAAGCTGTCCCCTTTTTGCAGGGCGGGCAATAGTTGTTCTTTAACTTCCTCGGCCGGGTTCTCTTCCCGCTGGTCTGCTTCGTAAATCTCTTGCCAACCCTGGGCTAAGATTCTTTTCCCCTTAGCGATAAATAGTTCTTCCCCAATTTTTGCTTTGATCGTTGTTTGTTCATACTCACCGGGAAGAGATAGCACAGCTAAAAAACGCTTAACCACCAAATCGTATATTTTTCTCTCTTTATCCTGTAAAGCACTCAAAATAACCGGCTGTTCCGTAGGAATAATGGCATGGTGATCGGTAACTTTACTGTCATCAACAAAATTTTTGTTACCCTTAATCGAGCCTTTTAAAATCTTAAAAGCAATTTTACTATAGGGGTTTACACCGCAGGCCTCCACCCGGTCCCGCAAAGTCTCCACCATATCCGAAGAAATAAATCGCGAATCGGTCCGCGGATAGGTGAGCAGCTTATGCTGTTCGTACAACTTTTGCATAATGGAAAGGGTTTCCTTGGCAGAGTAGCCAAAAATCCGGTTGGCCTCCCGTTGCAGTTCTGTTAAGTCGTATAGGGGTGGCGCATAGGTTTTCTTATAGGCCCTTTCTACCTCTACCACCTGAGCCTTCTGATTGGAGCTGGCTTTTAAAATAGCATCACAGCTTTTTTCATCAAAGGTTCTACTATCCTTGGTTTGACGATTTTGCCAGGTAAGTTTCACTTTTTCTGCTTGAGCCGTTATCCCATAGAAGGTTTTGGGCTTAAAGTTTTTGATCTCCTCTTCCCTTTGGGCAATCATGGCTAAGGTAGGGGTTTGCACCCGGCCACAGGAAAGTTGGGCATTATGCTTACAGGTTAGGGTGCGGGTGGCATTAATCCCCACCAACCAATCTGCTTCAGCCCGAGCCACCGCCGAGGCATAAAGATTGACATATTCACTGCCGCTTTTTAAATTTTTAAAGCCCTGTTGAATCGCTTTATCGGTAACGGAGGAAATCCACAAACGCTTGAGGGGTTTTTTTACCTTGGCCTTTTCGAGAATCCACCGGGCCACCAGTTCTCCTTCCCGGCCGGCATCGGTGGCAATAACAATCTCCCCTACATCTTTTCGATTCATTTGTGAGGTGACAGCACTAAATTGTTTGCCACTTTGCTTGATAACAACCAGCTTAAGGGGTGCAGGAAGCATCGGCAGATCCTCCATGCGCCAAGCACTGTATTTTGCATCGTAGACATCGGGGTCTGCCAGGGTTACTAAATGCCCCAGTGCCCAAGTGACAATATATTTATCTCCCTCTAAATAGCCAAACCCTTTTTGGTGGCAATGCAATACCCTAGCTAAATCTCTGCCCACCGAAGGTTTTTCAGCTAACACCAATGTTTTGCTCATCGTAAAAATCCTTTCAATAATCTCTTCCATTGCTTGGCCATCGGCCTTTACCTTTTGCTTTTTATCCCATAATAGTAATAGGTCATTTCTAAATTGTCAATTTTACGCTCCTGCCAAAGACACTTTTTATTTACTTATCATATAAACAAAGTAAGTAATTTGTTTGATTTTATATAAACATTATTTTATAATGTCTATATAATTAAAGTATACCATAGAGGTGTTTGTAAAATGGCTGATTTACCCGATCTTTTTTGGCAGACTTCCCTACAGGATATCAAACAGGGCTATGTTTATAAACCAGACAGCGATGAGTTTATTTGCCTCATCTGTGGGGAAAGCTTCTCTAACGGCATCATCTATCCCTGTCACGATCAATTATTTGAGGCAAAGAAATTCATTCAATACCACATTGCCCAAGAACACCGCTCCACCTTTCACTTTCTGTTGAACTTGGATAAAAAGATAACGGGCTTAACCGAGCATCAGAAAACCCTGTTAGAACTTTTTTATGAAGGCTATAGCGACCAAGAGGTGGCCAAAGCCCTCAATACCGGTAGCAACTCAACCATTCGTAACCACCGCTTCACTTTACGGGAGAAACAAAAACAGGCTAAAATCTTTTTAGCCCTGATGGAACTCTTGGGGGAACAAGTACCCAAAAATAATCCCTTTATGAAAGCTGACAACCGTTTTGCCATTACCGAACAAGAGAGCGAAAAAATAGTCAAAGCTTACTTTAAACAAGGGCTAAGCGGTCCTCTGGCTGCTTTTCCGCTTAAAGAGAAAAAGCGTGTTGCTATTTTACGGGTTTTGGCAGCCAAATTTACGGCCAATAAAAAATACACGGAAGAAGAAGTAAATACCCGGCTTAAACACTTTTATAGCGATTATGCCCTATTACGCCGTTTGTTGGTTGAATATGGTTTTATGGATCGCACCCCGGACGGCAGTTCCTATTGGTTAAAACTCTAAAGGTAAACCATGTGTAATACATATAAAACCGGCCAGTAGCTCCTGCTCTGGCCGGTTTTGCATCTGACTATTGGGAATTTTTTGTCCTTACTTATCCATTATTTTGAGGATTCTTGGCTTTTATTTAACGCGCTATTCTTACGACCATAAACAAAATAGAACACGATACCAATGGTCATCCAAATGGAGAAGTTAATCCAAGTTTGACCTGGTAAATTGGAAATAACGAAAGCACAGAAGATTAGGGCCAAAGGACCAATCATAAATAATCCGGGGCACTTAAAGGGACGTTCCATATTCGGTTTGGTTTTCCGCAAGATCATAACCCCGATGATAGACATAAAGAAGGCAAACAAAGTACCGATACTGCACATCTCAGCCACCACATGGATGGGGGTAAAACCGCTCATAATGGACACTGCACATCCCACGATAATGGAGAGTCTATAGGGGGTGCCAAATTTAGGGTGAATTTTACCTAATTTAGAAGGAATAAGTCCGTCACGGGACATGGCAAAGAAAGCACGGGATTGGGCATACATCATAACCATCAGCACGGTGGTAAGCCCGGCAATGGCACCGGTACCGACAATGGCGGAGCCAAAGTTATAACCAAGATTACGTAAGACAAAGGTTACCGGTTCAGCGGTATCCAGTTGGGTATAGGGTGTAGTACCGGTCATGACAGCGGTTACCCCAATATACAAAACAGTACAAACCACCAAGGAACCAAGGATACCAACGGGCATATCACGCGTCGGATTCTTCGCTTCTTCAGCAGCGGTAGCAATGGAGTCGATACCTAAATAAGCAAAGAAGATGACGGCTGCCCCTGCGGAAACGCCTGCCCAACCATAGGGAAGAAAGGGCGTCCAGTTGGTGGGGTCCACTTTGGGACCTGCCAGAAAAAGGAAGAGAAAGATTGCGCCGAGTTTTACAGCAACCAGGATTTTATTGAGCTTTGCACTTTCCTTAACCCCCCGGACAAGCAGAAAGGTCAGGAATAGGGTAATCGCAACAGCCGGTAAGTTTATAATTCCTCCATCCGCCGGAACTGCCGTTAAAGCCTTTGGCAGATGAACCCCTGCGGATTTCAAAATACCCGTCAGATAAGCAGACCAACCACCCGCAACTGCGCTGGCTCCCACCGTATATTCCAAGACTAAGCCACATCCCACCAGCCAAGCAGCAAATTCTCCTACGGATGTGTAGGTGTAGGTATACGCGCTACCGGCAATTGGCACCATCGAGGCCAATTCCGAATAGGCTAAGGACACAAAAGCAACGGTTAAACCAGCTAAAACAAAGGATAACATAAGTCCGGGGCCAGCATACTTGGCTGCAGCCACACCGGTTAAGACAAAAATACCTGTCCCAATGATAACCCCAATACCAATTAATAGGATGTCTAAAGCACCGAGAGACTTTACTAGTGAATTTTTCTTGGTCTCTTGCAACATCAAATCAATGCTTTTAGTGCGAAAAATGTTCATAGACCTACTCCTTTTGTCGGTTTCTGTCGGTCATGCCAGTGCTTCCATATTCAGTTGGTTTTTATTCTGGTGGAAAAAAGAGGGCCGAAAGATATTCCTCCGGCCCTCTTAACTTACCTTATTACTCTTGCTTTCAATGGGGTCTACCTTATTTGACAGGTTCGAAACGTGCGGTGAAGAAACGCAGTACCGGTGGCTCGTAAACCATCTTCAAACCAGGAATGGTCTCACGTTTTTTGTAAAGCTCAATAACTGCCTCGGCTACTACATCCATATGCGCGTAGGTGTAGACGCGACGTGGAATGGTTAAGCGTACCAGTTCAAGCTTGGGGAAATAATGCTCGCCAGTTTGAGAGTTTCTTCCTGCAGAGACGATACCCCGTTCCATACTGCGCACACCGGACAGCTTATACAATTGAGCTGCCAGCATTTGAGCCGGGAACTGATCCTGAGGAATGTGGGACAAGAATTGACGGGCATCCAGGAAGATCGCATGGCCACCAATGGGTTTTACAATGGGCACACCGGCTTCTTCCAGTTTTTGACCCAGGTAACGAATCTGCTCAATCCGGTGCTTAATGTAGTAATAATCAACAGATTCACGAATACCGCGAGCCATTGCCTCCATATCACGACCAGCCAGACCACCATAACTGGGCATACCTTCGTACAGTACCACCAGTTGGGTAGCCTTTTGATAGAGATCATCATCGTTGAGGGCCAGGAAGCCGCCAATGTTAACCAAGCAGTCTTTTTTACCACTCATGGTAGCACCGTCAGCATAGCTAAACATCTCTTTGAGAATTTCAGCAATGGATTTATCCTGGTAACCTTCTTCACGCTCATGGATGAAGAAAGCATTTTCCACACAACGGGTGGCATCAAACATTACTTTAATACCATGTTTGTCAGCTAGTTGTTTAACTTCCCGCATGTTCTGAATGCTAACGGGTTGGCCACCGGCCAGGTTAACAGTAACAGCCAGGCAAATGTAAGGAATTCTTTCAGCACCTACCCGATCGATCAGCGCCTGAAACTTGTTCAGATCGATGTTGCCTTTGAAGGGGTGATCCAGTTGGGAATCGTGAGCTTCGTCAATGATAACATCTTCGAAAGTAGCACCGGCCAGTTCCTGGTGGGCACGGGTGGTAGTGAAGTACATGTTACCGGGGACATAGTCGCCGGGTTTAATGCAAATTTTAGAAAGAATATTTTCTGCACCACGCCCTTGGTGGGTAGGTACAACATATTTAAAACCATAAATTTCCTGAACAGTTTTTTCCAAGTTATAGAAGTTTCCGCTACCGGCATAGGCTTCGTCACCAATCATCATACCCGCCCACTGGTTATCACTCATGGCGGTGGTGCCGCTATCGGTCAATAGGTCGATATAGACGTCTTTGGATTTCAGTAAGAAGGTGTTGTAGCCTGCTTCCTCGATGGCTGCTGCAAGTTGTTCTTGAGTTTTCATTGCAATAGGCTCAACGACCTTAATTTTAAAAGGTTCAGCCATAAACTTTGCCATGTTCTTGTTCCTCCTAAAATGATAATTTTGAATGGCCTTTCTGTCTTATACTATACGCAATAACTATGCCAAACCTAAAAATGACGTATTTTGTCGCTTTAGACAATTTTCGGAACATTATGTTTCCGATTTTGTTTCCGGTGTTACGCTTCGTTTACAATGTTCTGATAAAGGCAACAGGGTAGACCGGAAAAGTCTACCCTGTTACCTGCTGTATCATTCTATAGCTCATTTTACTTCGTTAACCAGTCCATACTTACGTAGTTTCCGTAAAGCAGCGGTGTGGGATATGCCCAAGGCGGCTCCAATCTTGCGCGTGGAGCGAAACCGTTGGTACGTTTCTTCAATAATTTTTCTTTCCATTTCGGATAATCGTTCTTCCAAAGTCTGATAAGTGGCAAAATCCACCGTAGGGAGATTCGCAGGAGCAGCCGGTGGTGTACTCAAATGAAAATGAGAAGTCTCAATCAGCGGCCCGTCCACTAGGTTTACCGCTCGTTCAATGACATTTTCCAGCTCGCGGACATTTCCCGGCCAGTTATATTCTTCCAATTGCCCGAGGGCCTCCGGGGAAAACGAGCGCGCCGGACAACGCAATTTTTCAGAGAAGCGGCGCAAGAACAGTTCAGCCAACAAAGCTATATCTTCCCGGCGCTCCCGTAGGGGGGGCAATAGGAGAGGAATAACATTGAGGCGATAGTAAAGATCCTCCCGGAAAAGTTTTTGGGTAACCATCTCTTCCAAGTCTCGATTGGTAGCGGTAATAATCCGAACATCGATGGGAATTTCATGGGAACTGCCTAAACGCCTCACTCGGCGGTCTTGGAGAACACGCAGCAATTTTGCCTGAAGATGCACCGACACTTCCCCTACTTCATCCAGAAAAAGGGTGCCATTATTGGCCAATTCAAAGAACCCGGGCTTCCCCCCTTTTACCGCCCCGGTAAAAGCGCCTTCTTCATAACCAAAAAGTTCGCTCTCCAAAAGGGTTTCCGGGATAGCCGCACAGTTAACGGCCACAAAAGCGTTATCTGACCTGGGTGAGGCACTGTGTAAAGCCCGGGCAAACAGTTCTTTACCCGTACCGGTTTCCCCACGAATTAGCACCGTGGAATCACTGGTAGCATATCGCTGGGCTTGCCCAACCACCAAGCTCATAGATTCACTCTTAAAGGGGATTTCTGCAAAGGTAACCGGACGGGAGGCTGTCATTTTTTGCACTAATTCCCGCATGTTTCTGTTATCCATTAGCTTTATCACCACACCCTCGATGGTGCGGCCATCTAACCTCAGGGGGATGGTGCTGGCAATACAATAGGTGCCAATGGACTCTAGATACACTTCGCAGTTACGTTGGGAGCGGCCAGAAGCAAAGGTTTGATTCACCAGCAAATCGTCAGCTAGTTGTCTGGGCAGCGGCTGACCCAACATATCAGCAACACGTACTCGTAGAATACGCCCGGCTGCGGGGTTACACTGGGTCACCAGCCCCTGTCTGTTGATCGCCAGAATGCCATCCTGTACCGTCGTCAAGACAGCATTAAGTTGTTCTGCCCGCTCCTTAAAGGGCATCAAAGAAACTGATTGTACGTCATAGATTCCCGGTACCCCTTTGAGGGCAGCCATAAGTTCAGTTTGTTGTTCTGCATGCACCCTATGGCATTCTAAAAAGATGAATCCCTGGTCGATTTCTATGGAGATCATGTTAATTTTCTTATCTCGTAAAACAACGGATATATCGTGAATCAGGCCAAGTCTATCGCCGCAGGGCATCCGTAAACGCACTACAATACCACCTTTCATGCAGTGACCATTGGACGTTAGCCTAGCCATTGGTCAAAATATGCCCAAGGACCCTGGCTAGTCAATGGTAGGCTTCCGTAAACATTACTTGGTATTATAGCAAATTATTATGCAAAATTGGGTATTTCTTAAATTTTGGTAAAAAAAGGATGCCTATCAAGGAAAACCCACATAGGATGTCAAATACTGAAACCATAGAGTATAAAAGGGGGCTTTAAAATGGGTGCCATCTTTCTCGTATAAATTTTGGTCGCTATTCTTTAATAAGGTTGCTAAATCTACGTACTTTATTTGCTCCTCCTCTGCCAGCTTACTCAATTCATCATTACATTGGCTAATATATTTGTTATTGGTGTGGGGTTTTTTCTGTTCCACACTAGTGTCCACCGGCAGTACCGATTGCAGATAAATCTGGGATTGGGGATATTTTTGCTTTAACTCCCGTACTAATTCCCGGTATTGCTCAATAAACCATTGACTGGGCATTCGATCATCCATATCGTTAACGCCATATAACAAGTAAATATTGCGCGGGTTCTTGATTTGGATTTGTTGAATCTGAGCCTTCGCTTCGTTAATATTGATCCCGATAGTGGCACAAACATTTCTCTCATCTAAAAGGCCTAGGTAAGAGATAGCTTCCGTGATGGAATCTCCCAGGAAAACATCCTGTTGAAAAAAATCTTTAAAATTAAGGGGTTGATCACCCGTAATTTCGTTATCTAATTCCATATAATCTAAAATGCTTTCAATCGTTGAATCCTCAAAAAAAGTCGTCACATTATAGAGAAATAACACATCATCGATGCCATTGTCTTTGATCAGATCGCTTAGGATATCCCCATAATAACGAAGATCCACCACCAAGATTTGGCTATAGTGTGCCGTTAAAAAGGGGATAAAGCAGTTGGCATAGGAATCTTTGATGACTAATAACTTCTTTCCTCCAGCACAATTGGTGTTTATTTTGATTAAGGAGTGATTGCCGCCCAGAAAAACAGCGTACTTGTCCTTTTTAGTAAGCCACTCCATCTGATAAAGGGAGTCTGAAACCTGGCCCTGCCCCTCCTCATCAAAATATTCTACCCGGCAAGTAACTTTGTTTTTAGGTACAAATAATTGAATGGTATCTGGAGCCAGATTTCGTAAACCGCTCTTGGCAGAAAGTGACCCATAAAAGCGCTTACTTGCTGGTTGAATAGCAAAATCTTCTACCCTCCTGGGAACTCCCCCGGTCGCCTCCATAAATCTTTGGTACGCAAAGAAGGCTGCCTGTGTTGTCCAATGATGATCCGTTTTATAAAAGAGCTCCTTATTTTTTTGGGCAGACAGGGTCTCATCCACATTTACAAACTGGATGTCCTGCGGCAGAGAGCTTTTTATTTTAGCCAGCCATGGTTCTTCTCTTTCAGTCTGCAGATAAGGCGGCAGCTTATCTCGGTAGATTTCTACGGCATTCGGCACTACCATGAAATATTTGTTAAGGTGCGGCGTAGCCGCTGCGAAGGTGTTGATAGCTTCCATTTTTATTTGTAGACTGGCTGCCTCTGGTTTCGGAAAGGCTTGCAGCAAATAATCCCCTGTGCCGATATAAACACCGTTAAACTCTTTTTTCCCCATCATTCTTTCCAATCCGGACTTAATCCCAATCCAGGTATCCTTAAAGGTAAACTGATCCGCCAGATACTTCTCAAAATCCTTGGTAAAACTTCCGGCCCAAAGGCTGCTGAAAGAAAATTGGGGTGCTTGCTCCAGTCTTCGGTTTTCTAACTCTGAAAAGGGTTTCGTTGGCGTTAGGATATTGATCATTGTTAAAACCCCAAGATATAGCAATACGATGGCAGCGGTAATTTGCATCGTTAGCAGTTTGTGTTTTTTCAAATTCATCCACCCCATTCACCACGGGCTAAAACCTAAAATATAAAAAAGGATTGTAGCCTACATTGGCTAAATAAGCCGTACATAAAACCAAAAGTATCGGAACAATCACCGGTATGGCCAAAACGCCGACCCGCTTTGTTTGTTCTTGCCACCTTTTTAGGATGTTTCTCGGCCAAGGTGTGGAACAAACTGCCAATATCACCAAAAGGGCACCATTGGTGTAGAGGTAATACATTGCATCGTGATCCAAGAAGCGATTTGCGCCTAGGCCAAACATTGCACCAATGAACTGTAAGCCTTGCAGCATATTGGTAAACTCAAAAAAGACCCAGCCAACGACCACAACCACCATAGTATAGAGATGTCCCACAAAGACGGGTGTCCTTGCCAACCATTTCAATAACAATATCTTTTCCAGGGTAACAAACAGCCCAAAGTATAAGCCCCAAACAATGAAATTCCAACTGGCGCCGTGCCAAAAGCCGGTTAAAAACCAAACAATCAAGAGATTTCGACATTGCTTGGCCGCTCCTAAGCGATTGCCACCCAGGGGAATATAGAGATATTCTCTAAACCACGAACCCAAGGAGATGTGCCAGCGTCGCCAAAACTCGGTCACACTTTTTGCAATATAAGGGTAGTTAAAATTCCGTATAATATCAAAACCAAACATTTTCCCGAGACCCCTGGCCATATCGGAATAACCACTAAAATCAAAATAAATTTGAAACGTAAAGGCCAGGATACCAAGCCAAGCTGACAGGACGGATACCTCTGCCAACGGGGTGGCTTTGATACTCTGCCAGAGCATACCAATATTGTTGGCTAGCAAAACTTTTTTAGAAAGCCCTATGACAAAAAGCCAGGCCCCTTCCCCAAACAACGCCAAACTTTCTTTACTATCTCCTATCTGCCGGGAGATATCCATGTAGCGAATGATCGGGCCGGCAATTAATTGGGGAAACATCGTAATGAAGGTGGCATAAGAAATAAATTGCCTTTGCGCCTTAACCTTACCCAGGTAAACATCCACAATGTAGGAGATGGATTGAAAGGTATAAAAGGAAATCCCGATGGGGAGGGGTAATTCTCTAACCACTAAACTAAGGTCAAACCAGGTATTGATATTGTTAATCAAAAAACCATAGTATTTGAAAAAGCCCAGAACACTTATATTTATGACTAATGAACCCGTTAAAACCAAGCGGCAGATAGTCTTCCGTTTTGAATATGTATCTAAAAGTAATCCGTTGACATAATCAAAAACAGCAATAAAGATCATGAGAACCACATAGACCGGTTCACCCCAGGCATAAAACAGCAAGCTTCCCAGAACTAAGACAAAGTTTCTTACCGTTTTAGGTGCTAGATAATACACACCCAAGATGAGGGGTAAAAAAAAGAAAACAAATAACAGACTGCTAAAAACCATCTTTCTTCATCTCCAGCGGATTTTTTGGCTTTAATTAGTTGAAGTCGGTTTGCTCTGGCCAAACCGACTTTTCATTCAATAAACGTTAGTAAAAACATTGATCAAACGCCTCTGAAATTTTCTCTGCCTCTGGAGAAATTACCAAGAGTAGATAATTGTTTTGCACTTTAACCACGTTCTTTTCAATTAAATAATACTCCTCGGGAAGATAGCCCTTAAAGCTTGCAGCTTGCTTCTCTACCCTTTTTAAAAGCTTCTCCTTCACCTTCTCGGTATCTTCGGTTTGTTTAACCTTAATGAGGACAATCTCATCGGCTTTAATATTGGAAGGTGCCCGATAAAAGACAAACTCTTCTATTTCTCCCCGAGAGATTCCATAAAGCCTTTTTAATTTGGCAAAATTTCCTTCCTTCAGTGTCGATAGATCCACCGTTTTACGGATTTCGTCCATTATCTCGTTAAAGGAAGGATTCTTTGTTGGAACTTTGGCAGCCGTGCAGCCGCACAAAATACTTAGGGGCCAAAGAAAAAGCAGCAGGCTGACGATGCCCTTTTTAATGAAAGAACTGTTCATCTTACTAAGCCCTCTCTGTCAGATAGCCAGTACTATTATCTTTTTTATAGTTTTAGATATATGTTTAATCATGGTAATTAGACCAGTTAGAAAAAAGAAGAAGCCTAACCCCCTTTGATGCGGGGATAGACCTCTTTTGGGAGTCAATCCTTGCTTGACTTATGGTGGGATTCATCAGATAATATCCACTACTTAAGGATAAAAGGAAGGCTACCATGAAATCATTTATGACTTACCAGGTCTCTCAAGAACACGCCGGGTTAACACTGGAAAGCTATTTAAAAAC
>CAMKDG010000020.1 GCA_946411205.1 uncultured Desulfotomaculum sp. | reverse complement strand
TCAGTCGGCAAAGATCCAAATTTTCCAAAATAATTTTGGTGGTACTACGGTCCTTCTCCACCAAGACAGCCTTTGCTGCACCTCGGCTAAGTGCTTCTATGCCCACTGCGCCTGTCCCACTAAAAAGATCCAAAAAACGAGAGTCAGGCACATAAGGAGTTATTATGTTAAACAAGGCCTCCCTTACTCGGTCTGAGGTTGGTCTGGTGGACATCCCCTTAGGACTTTTTAGGTTGCGACCTCTAGCGGTACCGGCGATAATTCTCAATACAAAACTGATTCCTTTCTTAGGAAAACACCTATATTCTCTCAACTCAACATTATAGCATATTGATAGAAAAAAATCGATTTTTTTACATATAAGACAAGATTTGCATAAATAATGCCCAGGAAGAACAGGATATGGTTGTACGTTATCATGGAACAGGGGGAATTATATTTGGATATTAATTTTTACAAAACCAATCAGATTAATCTAGACTTGGCAGTGGAAGCCCGGGAAATTATCCGTGGCCAAACAGGCCAAGAAATACCCGGCTGCATTATGGACAAAGAAAGTTACGATCAAGCCACTGTAACTATCGTTCGCATTGTGGAAGAATACGCAGAGCAACTCATGGGTAAACCCCGTGGTAATTATATTACCATTGAAGCTCCGGTTATTCGGGAGAATAATCGTCAAGCCCACCAGGAAGTGGTGGAAGTTCTGGGCAAGCAATTAGCTACCCTCATTCATTTACCAGAGCATGCCAATGTTCTGGTAGTAGGACTTGGCAACTGGAATGCCACCCCCGATGCCTTGGGACCCAAAGTAGTTGGTATGACTCTGGTTACCAGACACATGTATAACTATGCACCGGAAGAAATAAAAGGCGGCATGCGTTCGGTTAGTGCTCTATCGCCCGGTGTCCTTGGGCTTACCGGCATAGAAACCGCGGAAATTATCAAAGGCGTGGTAGACAAGGTTAAGCCGGAATTGGTCATTGCGGTAGATGCTCTTGCATCTCGCTCTGCAGAACGTATTGGCACCACCATCCAATTGGCGGATACAGGGATTGCACCCGGCTCCGGTATTGGTAATAAACGGGCAGGCATTAATCAGGAGAGCATGGGGGTCCCTGTAATCGCCATTGGGGTGCCGACAGTGATTCCCGCCGCAGTAATTGCCGGCGAAACTTTGGATCGTTTGGTGGAACAAACCAAAAACGAGCCCCAAATGCTAAGTATTTATCAAAAGATGAATTCAGAGGCATTCCAACCCATTGTCAATGCCATTTTACAGCCCTATACCTCAGGACAATTGATGGTAACTCCCAAGGAAATCGATACACTCATTGAAAATACTGCCAAGATCATCGCCGGTGGTATTTCTATCGCCCTGCATCCTTCCATTACCGTGGAGGAATACACCAATTACCTGCATTAATCATTAGCATTACCATGATCTGTTTTGGTTAAGGCATCTGCTCCGGTCGTCGGTTGGGTAAGGCCAATTTTGTTACCTTCATCGATGAAGCCAATCTCTTGGCCCACTTCAAAACGAAGAGGATTATCGGCTCGTTGTTTTAACAAATTTTCTTTGTTCTTATTTTGCAAGATCATCACCTCTGGTTTATTATTTGGTAAGAAGATTTGATCATACACGGCAAATGTTAACAAAAGTTAAAGGCGTGGTCTTGTACCACGCCTTTAGATGTCAATATCAATCAGGCGCTCTAACGCCATGGATATTGATATTGCTGGATTTTCATCACAGAGCCCGGCGAAACTTTTTCTTATATATGCTACCTGTGGGCTTCATAAAAAAGGAGAAATGCCATTTTTGACATTTCTCCTTGAATTTATTATTGTATCCACAGCAACATGTACTTATTTCGAGCGTCTATCTTCCCGTTTCCATTTGATACGTAATGATATCACTAATCGTGACTACTGGCATATTATTTTTCTCAGCAAATGCCACGATTTCAGGTAATCGCGCCATTGTACCATCGGAATTTGTTAATTCACACAATACACCATAAGGTTTTAAACCTGCCATTCGCATTAAGTCCACATTCGCTTCTGTGTGCCCCTGTCGTTCCATTACACCGCCCCGCTTGGCCCGCAGTGGAAAAATATGCCCGGGACGTCGCAGCAAGTCTGGTCTTACAGGGTCAGCAATTGCGGCTTTTACGGTAGTCACACGGTCAGCAGCAGAAACACCCGTTGTAACTCCGCTTGCCGCCTCAATAGAAACAGTAAAAGGAGTTTCAAAACTGCTTGTGTTCACTTCTACCATCATTGGTAACTCTAAAGCCTGGACCCTTTCTTCCGGTAAACACAAACACACAATCCCACTACCCTCGCGGATTAACAGGGCCATTTGCTCATTTGTCAAAGACTCAGCGGCAAAAAAGATATCCCCTTCATTTTCCCTGTTTTCATCATCGGTGACTAAAATGCCTTGTCCACTACGTAATGCGTCAAGCGCGGCCTCCACTCTTGTGGTCGCATCTCCAAATTGGGTTAACAAATTTTGATTCACAGTATCTCCTCCTAATTACTAGTCGGACTTACTTGAATCAGGGCACACCAGGCAGACAGCATGTGCTCATGCCAAATAAATTAAATAAAGAGCAGATTTTGACTGACTGCCTTATCCTCTTCCATCCGGACTATACCGTCGGCACTGGCTTTTTACCAGTTCTGCTGACCTCTTTAAAGTTAAAGAGCGCTCGCGGGCTCCTCAGTATAACTGAGATACCGCCGGTGGGGAATTTCGCCCCGCCCTGAGAATAAGTCGTTATTTGTAAGTATACGTTCGTGTCCACTTTTGTCAACCCTTTTATTACCTTATATCCGCATCCGTATGCGGATAATATGAAAAGTGTCAAAATAGTTGCCCTGCTGCTGGCAAAAATTAAAGACATAATTAACAATCACATCGGCATGGGAGCAGGCTTTTTCATCATACTAGTTCTATTCTGGCCCGGATTATCCGTTTTATCTGTAATTTCTTTACTTATGGGTTTAATTACTGACCTGTCCTGGCTGAGTATCCAGGGGGCAGCGGCGGAAACCTTTTCACCGGTAGCCCTCGCCTATGCTGTAGAAATGTTTCCGCCGCAAAAGCGGGTAATGACGATTGGCTTCATCAGTACAGGCTTGCTTACCATTTAGCGGAAACAACGAAATAGTACAATATAGCGACCATAAAGTATTGTAAATATGAGAATAGACTTCTTGTTTTAGTTTTCGTATAAGGTAGCTATATCATGTATTCTACGCTTCATTTCTGTGCGGATATGTAACGGCTCTAAACACTCGCATTTATCCCCAAAACTGAAAAGAATATTGTAGTAGTAGTCATTCTCTATGAAAGGAAAACAAACAATGTAATGCTCATTACCGTCTGGTGAAAAGTGTTCATAAGTGCAATAATCAAGTACCCTGTCCATGACAGATTTATGAATACGAATTTTGATTTTTGTTTGCATGCTTTCCAAAATATCAGAAAAATCCAATTGTGGTTTTTGATAATCTCGTGGTGTAAAAGATTCATCTTTCATTTGTAGGTTTGATATGCGAGATAGTCTGAATAAGCGAAAATCATTTCTTTTATAGCAATACCCTTGAAAATACCAATGACTACTTTTCAATACAAGCTGACATGGCTCCACTGCTCGTGCGGTTTTATTTCCGTAGCGGTCTGCATATTCAAATGAAATTAGCTTGCTTTCCTGTAAAGCTGTTTTGATAATTTCTAAATATGGTTGTACGTTCCTGTTTCCTATCCACAGACTTAAATCTATATATATTTGATTTGCTTTTAATTCAATGTCTTTCGCTCTGTCGGCCGGGATAAAACTCTTGACTTTCGCAAGGGCGTTTACCAGTTCACTACCTCGTATTATATTGGAAAGACTGGAAAGCCCCATCAAGATAGCGGAAAGGTCGGCAGTCGAAAAAAACTTTCTATCAATCTTGTATTTCTGCATGATTTCAAAGCCGCCGCCCACTCCCGATGTTGAGCAAACAGGAATACCCGCCATGTTGATAGTGTCTATGTCGCGGTAGATGGTGCGGGGTGAAACTTCAAATATATCTGCTAACTCCTGTGCGCCTATACGCTCTTTATCAAGGAGTATCATAATAATGCTAACAAGCCTGTCAACTTTCATCTGATACCGCCTTTCAAAATTTATTTTTATCACTATAGATTGTTGCCATAATGTTGTCAACAATTACATGGGACAATAAAAAAGCAAACAAATCACAATAAAAATGGAGGAAAGTCATGTTTACAATCTATGTTTACGTTCTTGATACTTTAGCCGACTGGGAACTAGGGTATGTTATTTCGGAGTTGAATTCTGGTCGATTTTTCAAAAAGGGCAAGCCGCGTGTATCGATCAAAACGGTTAGTTATTCTAAAGAGCCAATCAATACAATGGGCGGGCTGACAATCGTGCCCGACTGCTTAATTGATGATATTGTCGTGAGTGAAACAAGCACGTTGCTATTGCCGGGCGCAGATACATGGAACGACCCAAAGCACGGCGCTATCATCGAAAAAGCAAGCGAATTACTCTCTTTAGGCGCTACAGTGTGTGCAATCTGTGGGGCTACCACTGCGCTTGCCAACTTTGGGCTATTGGATAAGCGTCTGCATACCAGTAATGGACCGGGATTTCTTGAAATGGTTTCTCCTAGTTATAAAGGGCAAAGTTTTTATATAGACAAACCATCGGTAGCGGACAACAACCTTATTACTGCAAGTTCCACCGGAGCTTTGTTATGGGCAAAACAAATCATTGAGCATTTAGGTGTTTTTCAATCAAGTACACTGGAGGCTTGGTATGAATATTTTAGTACCGGTGAGCCTAAACATTTCTTTGCCCTCATGCAAACTTTGCCGTCTAGCAATGAAAACTAATCCACCCTTATCATAAACAAAACGGGGCCATAGACCCTATGGATGCCTAACCAACAATTTTAAATTTACCCGCCGCATAAGCGGAAAAGAAAAAACCGACCTGTTGGGGATTTTACCGAAACTGAAAACTCTGGCATATGAAGAAATGGCGTAGCTTTTACGCTACGCCATGCTTCCAAAAACTGTTTTACTAAGGACGCCTATAAGGTCTGCTTCTTGATTTTTTTAAACTGCTTCGGTTCCTTTTTTCAGAATGTCTGAGGTTAAAACGGTCCATTTAAACAGGCAGAATTGAGCTGCGACCCTTTGATGCGTAGTCTTTTACCAGCCTTTAGCTTATATCACTGTATTTTACAAAGTTCGGGAAACGAAGAGCAAACTGCTTAAAGAGATACTGGTTTTCCAGTTTTTTAAGATCTGGGTCGGACTGGAGAATCTTTTCGGCTTCCTGCTTGGCCTTTTCAATCTCTCGGCTGTCCCGGAGCAGATCCGCAATTTTAAAATCCGGCAAACCCGATTGGCGGGTACCAAAGAATTCTCCCGGCCCCCGCAGCTTTAGGTCTTCCTCCGCCAAGACAAAACCATCTTGGGTGCGGCACATGGCAGCCAAGCGCTCCTTAGCCTCTTTGGTGGTCGGGTTACCCACTAGAATACAATAGGACTGGTGACTCCCCCGACCTACCCGACCCCGTAATTGGTGGAGTTGGGCCAGACCAAATCTTTGGGCATCCCATACCACCATGACGGTGGCATTCGGTACATCCACCCCTACCTCAATAACTGTAGTGGAAACTAAGGCATTGGTTTTGTTCTGACGAAAGTCCTGCATAATACTTTCTTTTTCCGCTGACTTCATCCGACCATGCAGCAAACCAAAGCTATATTCCGGCAAGGCCTGTTGTAACCTTTCATAAAGTTCGATGGCCGCCTGGGTATCCACCTTTTCCGATTCTTCTACCAGCGGACACACAATATAAGCCTGTCTCCCCAGATCCACCTGT
This sequence comes from uncultured Desulfotomaculum sp., assembly GCA_946411205.1. Lineage (GTDB taxonomy): Bacteria > Bacillota > Desulfotomaculia > Desulfotomaculales > Desulfotomaculaceae > Desulfotomaculum. Next base: position 33,173 of record CAMKDG010000020.1, on the reverse strand, counting down.
TGTTTAATCAAGCCAACCACTTTGCCGGCCTGATTTAGGCCTACATGATGGGTTTTAATGGTTTGGCGGCCTGGGGGCAATTCATCAATGACGGAAACATCTAAATCACCATAGAGCGTAAGAGCCAGGGTGCGGGGGATGGGGGTAGCCGTCATGACCAGCACATCCGGTCGCAGCCCCTTATCCTGCAGAGCAGCCCGCTGGCGGACCCCAAAGCGATGCTGCTCATCCACCACCACCAGGGCCAAGTTTTTAAACTGCACTTCATCCTGAATAAGTGCATGGGTGCCAATTACCACCTGAATCTCACCGCTGGCTACACGCTCCAGAAATTTCTTACGCCCCCGCCGATTACTGCCAGTCAACAATGCTACTTGGATACCCAGTGGCTCCAGTAAAGCTATGATGCTTTCGGCATGTTGTTCAGCCAGTATCTCTGTGGGAGCCATTAAAGCACTTTGCTGCCCGGAGCCCACTGCTATTGCTATAGCTAAAGCTGCCACTACGGTTTTGCCTGCGCCAACATCCCCCTGTAATAAACGATTCATAGGATAGGGCCCTAAAAGATCACTCTTTATTTCCTGCCATACTCTTTGCTGTGCCTTGGTTAAGCGAAAGGGTAGTCTCTGTAGGAGTTGCCCCTCCAGCAATTGATTATCATATTGATGGACTTTAGGCTGCCGAATATAACGACTCTTTTGCAAAGTAAGGCCCAGTTGAAATAAAAAAAGCTCTTCGAGAACAAATCTCTTCCTAGCCCTTTGATAGGCTTTCTCCTCCTGTGGAAAATGGATCTCCTGCAAAGCTTCCGGTAAACAGGGTAAATGATGGCGATCCAGCAGATCATCGGGAAGAAATTCCCGTATCTGCCCGCCTAAGGCATCCAAGGTCGCTTTGATAAGTCCTCTTAAAAATTTTTGGCTGATACTTTCGGACAAAGGATAGATCGGTACAATACGTCCACTATGTAACCCTTCATCCCCTTCCAATAACTCATGGTCCGTAACCTGAACCTGCGGCACGCTAAAATTTCTATCCATTTTCCCAGTAAGCAAAAGTTTTTTACCAGGAGGATATTGTTTTCGGATATAGGGTTGATTAAACCATACTGCATAGAAGGTAGCAGCACCTTCCTGCAGAGTCAGTTTGGTTATGGACAAACCACGCCTAGGCTTGGTTTCTTGACTGGCAATCACAGTCCCCTTGACGGTAGCCAAATCCCCCTGACCAAAGGAATGGGCGGGCAAAATATGGGTCCGATCCTGATAGTCCCTGGGAAAATGATAGAGGATATCCAAAATTGTCTGGATACCTAATCGCTCCAGTTGCTTAGCTCGCTGCGGTCCTACACCTTTAATAAATTGTACGGGTTTGTATAAATCAATCACGTTATCTCACCTTTAGAAAACATATGTTCTAATTATAGCATGGGAGGAATTCCCACGGTAGTAAGTTTTATTAATTTTTCATTTGATTTTAAGTTTATTTGTGGTATACTATCCAAGTGAGTGAGATCGCAATGTATTTTTATGACATTTCTGACTGTGTCATTAAAGGAGGTGTAACTATGGCCAAGTGTGCAATTTGTGACAAAGGTGTGACCGTTGGCATTAAACTTAGCCACTCTCATATTAGAACTAAACGGACCTGGCACCCTAACCTGCAAAGAGTGAAAGCTATCGTTGATGGTTCCCCTAAGCGGATCATGGTATGCACCCGTTGTCTGCGGAGTGGAAAAGTGCAACGGGCTATTTAGTTGCATCTTTTATAAGATTACGCGTTACGAAACGGCCTCAGGCCGTTTTTTAATTTTACCTTGCCAGCCCAAATGAAAAGCACCCTTATTGGGTGCTTTCCGGTTTTTAACAACTAGAATGTCTTCATTAAATTAGCCATTTCAATGGCGGTGCTGGCGGCTTCCCAACCCTTGTTACCGGCTTTGGTACCGGCTCTTTCAATGGCCTGTTCAATGGTATCCACGGTTAGTACACCAAAGATAACGGGCAGATTAGCATCTAACCCCACCTTGGCTACACCCTTGGAAACCTCTGCAGATACATACTCAAAGTGAGGTGTGGCACCTCGGATAACTGCACCCAGGGTAATTACCGCATCATAGCGGTTCAAGCTAGCCATCTTTTTAGCGGTTAGAGGAATCTCATAGGCTCCGGGAACCCAAGCAACTTCAATATCTTCTTCTGTTACACCATGACGCACCAATGCATCGATAGCTCCACTTAACAGTTTGTTGGTAATAAACTCGTTGAAACGGCCTGCTACAATACCAAATTTTAACCCCTGACCAAGTAGATGTCCTTCAAATACTTTAGGCATATCCTTTTGTCCCCCTGTTCATATTTTATCAGTGTTTATTTCCATTACTCATTAACAGATTTTTTAGTTTTCTCATTCATGTTTAGCAAATGTCCTAGTTTGCATTTTTTGGTGCTGAGATATCTTTCGTTAGCCTGTCCAGCGGCCACCTCAATGGGAACCCGACCCACTACTTCCAGTCCATAGCCCTCCAGACCAGCTATTTTTCGCGGATTGTTGGTCAGTAAGCGTATTTTGGTTAGCCCTAGGTCTGCCAAAATCTGAGCACCAATACCATAATCACGCAGATCAGCTGGGAAACCCAGTGCCAGGTTAGCCTCCACTGTATCGGCCCCCATATCCTGCAGCTTGTAAGCTCTTATTTTATTCATCAGGCCAATCCCCCGGCCCTCCTGCCGCATGTAGAGCAGGACACCGACTTCTTCCTTGGCAATTGTCTGCATGGCTTTGTCCAATTGATCACCACAATCACAGCGCAGGGAACCAAACACATCACCGGTCAGGCATTCGGAGTGTACCCGTACCAAAGGAGCCTCCACACTGCTAAGATCCCCTTTGACCAGTGCCACATGACCTTTGCCATCAATCAGGCTTTCATAACCCACGGCAATAAAGTCTCCATATTTTGTCGGCATCTGAGCAGAATCTATTTTTTTCACAAATTTTTCATGATGTCTACGGTACTTAATCAGATCCGCAATGGTGATCAGCTTTAAATCATGGATTTTACAGAATTCTACCAACTCCGGCACCCTGGCCATGGTGCCATCTTCCTTCATAATCTCGCAAATAACACCGGCAGATTTTAGACCGGCTAGTCTGGCTAAATCCACAGCCCCTTCCGTATGACCGGAACGTACCAGAACCCCACCCTCTTTAGGACGCAGCGGGAAGATGTGTCCCGGACGGCGTAAGTCCTCAGGCTTGGTATTGGGATCTAACATTTTTTGCACAGTGAGGGCCCGTTCTACGGCAGAAATGCCGGTAGTACATTCCTGGGCATCCACTGAAACAGTAAAGGCTGTACCGTGGGGATCGGTGTTATTGGTAACCATAGCGGGAAGGTTTAATTCATCCAGACGCTCCCCATAAATCGGCATGCAGACTAACCCTCGGGCATAGGTAGCCATAAAATTAATGGCCTCCGGCGTGGCTTTTTCTGCAGCGATCACCAGATCGCCCTCATTTTCTCGGTCTTCATCATCCACGACTACAACCATTTTACCAGCGCGAATATCCTCTAAGGCTTCTTCTATGGTATTAAATTTAACTGTCACAACTTTTCCCTCCTATAAAAATCCGTTTGTAGCCAGAAAATCCAAGTTAACCTTACTCTTCTCGGACGATTCCTGCTCTCCACCCTGCAGCAATCTCTCGATGTATTTCCCCAAAATATCAGACTCCAGATTTACCGAATCCCCTATTTTTTTACTACCTAGTATGGTTGCCTGAGCGGTGTGGGGGATCAGTGACACTTGAAAGCTGTCCTTGGTAAAATCTACCACCGTCAAGCTGGTACCATCAATCCCGATCGAACCTTTTTTAATGATATACCGCATTACCTGGGCGGGTGCCTGGATGGTAATGAGGGTGGCAATATCCTGTTTTTCCAGGCGTACGATGGTTCCTACTCCATCCACATGGCCAGACACCCAGTGCCCACCCAGCCGATCCCCCAAGCGTAAAGCTCTTTCCAGATTGACTTTACTGCCGGGCTTTAAATCTCCTAAATTGGTTTTGGCCAGGGTTTCCGCCATGGCATCTGCCGTAAAATTGCCATCGCTAAAGGCCGTGGCGGTTAAGCAAACTCCGTTAACCGCAATGCTGTCCCCAAGCTTCACATCTTCTAACACTGTCGAGGCCAAAATATTTAATTTTGCTGAATTGGGGCCTCGGGAAATACCTTTGATCGTACCAATTTCCTCAACTATGCCGGTAAAAATCTCTGCCACCTCCCTCTGAGGTATATCCTGTCATCAAGGTATCTTCACCTAATTTCTCCAGTACCACATCATATAGCTTGGTGGCATCCTTCAAGGCTGCTACCCCTGCTCCCCGAACGGGACCGGGTGCCGCATCCCCACCAATAATCTTAGGGGCTAAAAACCAAGCCACTTTATCCACAATTCCAGCGGTTAAGGCAGAACCATTTACCTTGCCGCCACCTTCAATAAGTACACTGGTGATCTGTTTTTCACCCAGGATTTCCATCAGCTTTACCAGGTCTACCCCCGGTCCTGCTCCAGGTATTACTAGTACTTCGGCTCCTGCTGCCAGCAAACTGGCCCGTCGTTCCACCGGAGCAGCTTCGGTTGTGGCCACGATAGTATGGGCCGCAGATTCCTGAATCAGCACTTTAGCCCCAGTGGGAGTGCGGGCTTGACTATCCAAAATAATACGGATGGGGTCTCTCCCCCTGCCCTCTGGCAATCTCGCCGTAAGGGACGGATCATCAGCTAAAATGGTAGTAACCCCCATCAAAATGGCGTCGTAGGTGTCTCTTAATCGATGACCATACTCCCTGGCCGCCTCACCGGTAATCCACTTGGATTCACCGTTGGCCGTGGCAATTTTGCCATCAAGGCTGGTAGCTGCTTTCAATACCACAAAGGGTCGCTTGGTGGTAATATACTTTAAAAAGACCTCATTTAATCGAATGGCTTCCTCTTCCAGTAAACCACTTTCAACTTCCAGACCGGCTTCCCTCAGAATGGCTAAACCCTGTCCGGCAACCAAAGGATTAGGGTCCTTCATGGCCACCACCACTTTTTTAACACCAGCCTTTAATAAAGCCTCGGTACAGGGACCGGTTCTTCCATAATGGCAACAGGGTTCCAAGGTGACGTAGGCTGTGGTGCCTTTAGCCCGTTCCCCAGCGTCTGTCAGTGCCACCACTTCGGCGTGAGCACTGCCTGCTTTAACATGAAAACCTTTGCCAACCACTTCTCCATCCTTTACCAGCACCGCTCCCACCATGGGGTTGGGACTGGTCCGCCCTCTGGCCTTCTCTGCCAATTCCAGTGCCAGCTGCATATAATGCCTGTCCTGATCCACTGTAGTTCATCTCCCATTAGTAAAAAAGTAAAACCCCGGAAAAATTCCAGGGTTAAAGGCAAAAGGAGAATAAACCTAACAAAAATACATTTTTTGCGAGGTTTCTTATCAACCTTCTCCCATCCAGACTTTAACTGTCGGCTCTGGCTTCTCACCAGATCTGCCCTTACGGGCTCGCGGGCTTGGCGTAAAGCGCCATACCGCCGGTAAGGAATTGCACCTAACCCTGAAGGTTATTTTTTATTCAATTAAGACCATTATATTCCTGTGTTTGTTCGTATGTCAATGGTTAAATGGTATCACTCGATGTAAGCAAAATTAGTTTGGCCACATTTCTTGAAAAAAATGTAGGAAACGACTGCTAAGGAGTTATCCTTCTTTGCCATAACCTTGCACATCAATTGGGCCTATATGAGTTACAAAAAGCCCCTTCCTATCGTCTATATCCAGTAAGCAACAGTAAATATTTGTTATGTGGGGGATGGTATGAAAAGGAAATGGATTGGCGTTATCTTAGCAAGCATTTTTTTAGCCAGCAGCATCACCGGGTGTGTACCAGCCAAAGATCAACCGTTGGTTCCTGCTAAGAAGGATCGGCAGGTCGTAGAAAAGGTTGGTCAAGAAGTTTTAAAGGACATAGATTTGCCAGCCAAAGGAGTTCATTTATTCGGTTATCATCAGGATTTATTGCTATCCCCGGATGGTACATCAGTTGCCTTTAGTGGTTACTTTCGGGATAACGAAAAAACAGCCGTCAAAAAACAAATGGTCTTGGCCAATTTGATTACAGGTGAGGTTACAACCTTTAATGGTGTATCCAAGGTGCTGGGGTGGTTGCCGGATAACAACACCCTGCTTTGCCAAACTGAAAGTACTCTCTCTTTACTGAACAGTAAAAGTCGTAGCCAACTTGAAATTTCCAAGGACTGTTGGTATGGCTCCATTAGCCCGGATGGTAAACAGATTGCTTATACCGTAAAGGGCAAGGGGTTAATGGTTTATACTATTGAGTCTGCTAAACACAAACAATTAACCAAAAACCAGGATGACTGGTATCCTATCTGGTATCCTGACAGCAAGCAGCTATTTTATTTCTCTGACCTACAACAAAACCTGGGAGATGGTGCCGGACATTTACAAGGCATGGCAAAAATCTCTATTGAAACAAGTGAAGTAACCAGACTTACGGATGAAGCAGGCAAATTTCGTCGAGCCGAGTGGATTATCCCCGGTAAATCTCTGCATATCGTCGGAGGTTGGGATGATGGTTTTTATCATGGCATTCTCAATTTATCGCAAAACAAATATACTGACCTGGGAGAAAACCCCATGGATTCTTCATATTTCGTAGCCGTAGATAGTAAAACCGGTTTGTTGTTTAAAACCTCCTTCGGGCAAGTTGATATCTTTGATGCCATTGGCAATAAGCAGGAATCTTACTCTTTGCAGGAAAAAAATAGGCAAAATTTCCATTACACCCCTTCCGCCAGTGGTTATAAATTGGCTTTTGTTCAGGGGGATTACGGTCAAGTCTTAGATAGTAAGATCAACGGCAATAAAGTAATGATTTCAGATTACGACGGTCAGAATGTTAAAGAGTTAACTCCAGAGTATACTTATAATGACAGCATTGTTTGGGATAAAACCGATAAGCATATCATCACCTTACAAAGGCTCTCTCAAGAAGGAGAAGATTTAATCACCGGACTAAAAATCTTGCCTATAAAATAAAATCTCTATACAGAAAGATCCACCCTTTTGGGGTGGATCTTTCTGTATAGAGACAGTTTAGCGTCATGTCAAGGACTATCTTAGGCAACCTTCTTTACAATGGGCCGTTTCTCTGAGCATCCAATGTTTCGTAAACATATGGTCACCTCCTGCAGCCAATTTTTCTTGCATCTAAGGATAAGTATATGGTTAAAAGATTACATTATTAATAACAAATTCTTATATTTCTCTTAAAAATATAACCTTGCTGAAAAACCACAGAACCCGAAGGCATCTGTGGCTTAGTATAAAAACTGTAAATTATTGGACCAGTTCTTTGGTTTCTCTGGCAATCATTAACTCTTCATTAGTGGGTACAACCATAGCAACAAAGGGAGCGCCTTGCTTGCTGATGATTACTTCTTTACCACGGGAGTTATTCTTTTCTTCATCAATGGTAAGTCCGGTGTAAGCAAAGGCCTTTAGTACCCTGCCTCTGATATCTTTAGAGTTTTCACCAATACCACCGGTAAACACCAAAGCGTCTAGACCACCTAGGGCAGCGGTATAGGCACCTACATATTTAACAATACCATAGGCAAACATACTTAAAGCCAATTCAGCCCTTTTGTTCCCCTGCGAAGCTGCATCTTCTAAATCCCTAAAATCACTACTGAGACCGGATACGCCCAACACACCACTCTTTTTATTGATGACATCGCCAATTTCAGCCGCACTTAATTTTTCCTTCTCCATTAAAAAAGGAAGGATGGCAGGGTCAATATCTCCGGTACGAGTTCCCATAGGTAATCCTGGGAGCGGGGTAAAGCCCATGGAGGTATCCTGAGATACGCCCTTCCCTACAGCAGAAATACTAGAACCATTACCTAGGTGACAAACGATAATTTTCAAATCCTCTACAGGCTTGCCTAAAATTTCTGCAGCCCGGCGGGATACAAACTTATGTGAAGTTCCATGGAAGCCATAACGCCGAATGCCATACTTCTCATAATATTCGTAGGGAATGGCATAATTATAGGCCTCTTCCGGCATGGCCGAATGGAACGCGGTATCAAACACAGCCACTTGAGCAGCATGGGGCATTAGTTCCTGGCAAGTCTTAATACCTACAATGTTGGGCGGGTTATGCAACGGTGCCAATTCAGACAATTCTTCTAATACCTTAACGAGTGCCTCGTCAATTACCACCGACTGGTTAAACTTTTCGCCGCCATGAACAACCCGGTGACCAACAGCTTTAATCTGAGCTACATCAGTCACTGCGCCATATTTAGCATCGGTAATGCATTTTAGAATATTTTCTAAAGCAGCTTTATGGTTCGGCAAATCCTGCTCTAAAACCAGTTCTTCACCTTTGTTATTCTCTTGTTTAATTCTGGAACCAGAAATGCCAATTCTTTCGGATAAACCAGAGAGTAGTACGGTCTCTTGCTCCATATCCAGCAACTTGTATTTTATGGATGAACTGCCACAGTTAACAACTAGGATTAACAAAGATTTTCCTCCTTTAATGTGAAAAGAACACAAGACTTATTTTACCAGTTCAGAAATATGGCCATGAATTTTATAAGCATAAACAGTATCACCATTTCTTAGACCTACGGCATTGCCTTCATCCGTATCCACATGCATTTCTAATTTATGGGCATTGCCCACACGAACTAAAACATCGCCAAAGATAATTCCTCTAGGTCCTTTAGCTCTGACATAAATTCTGTCTCCATCTTCCAAGCCGTACTTCTCAGCATCAGAAGTATGCATATGAATATGGCGAGCAGCGATGATCGCACCTTCTGGTATAGTAACGGAACCAGCAGGACCAACCAAGGTTACAGAAGAGGAACCAGCCAAATCACCAGAATCTCTTAAGGGAGCTTTAATGCCTAATTTAAAACAATCGGAAATAGAAAGTTCTACTTGGCTTTTTTTACGCTCAGGTCCCAAAACACGTACCTTTTCAATAACACCTTTAGGTCCAACCACGGTCACCATTTCTTCCGCAGCATATTGACCAGGTTGAGACAATTCTTTAAAGGGCTTAAGCTCATGACCGGTGCCGAATAAAGTTTCCACATGATCCCGGCTTAAGTGTACATGACGCGCCGAAATACCCACGGTAACAGCAATAGGGGTAATTTCATCAGGATTTACCCTAGTTGGGGTCTCCAGATTAGACATTTGCAACACTTCCTTTTTAATTTTTTAACAAGTAAAAGTACAAATTTAGGAAAGGATATGGACATTATTTTTTATAGGGTTTGTTTAAAGAGAACAATACAAACAAGAAAATTTATGTCTCGTCTTACAAAAATGTCCTTTTCCAAAACCCTTCTTTTTAGGAACCTTTTAACTTATAACCTTTGGATTAATGTAACTTTCCTTAGGTATGATGGTACTACCCTGTAAAAAATCCTGTTTACAACATACAATTATCATTTATAATTGATAGCCAATTTCTCAAACTGATTGTAACTAGTTTCTTCCTTGTTTTCAAGTGCATTTTGTGACTTGCTTTTCTGACTATTCTCTGACGTAAATTGTGTAAATTGTATAGTTTTTCTTACACTTGTATAAAGAATAAAATCTTATTGCTAAAAACATAAAACTATTTCCAGATTATCGGAATTTGTTGTAAAAATCTTAATCGGTAACCATTCATGGAAGTATCCCCCAGGTTATCTAACAAGTGATAATTAGCGTAGGCGCCAATAAAAGCCCCGACTACAGGAACCAACTGCAATAACTTCACCAAATCAATATAATCTCGGTATTCCTGCTGAAATCGCCGCCAATCGATAGCCTGTAAACTGGGAAATTCCAGGACCGTCACTTCCCAGTTTAAGACTTTTTGATAAACCTCCCTGCGTCTGGCATCACTGGAGAAGGCCAATTGAAATACGTGTAAAATATAGAGTCGTTCACGGTAGTCCTTAATATCAAAACCATAGATCGTTGCCACCTCAAAGAGAAACTTCATCTTCAGAGTGAGTAAAAGCGGAAAATCAGCTAAGCCAAGAAACAATCCTCCCGCACCAGTGGCGGCGCCTTCCGTAGCAGCTGCCTTTTTGTAAAAAAGAAGACGCTCTCGGACCAAATGCTCCCGCTCTTCTAAGGACAGACCGGCAGGTACTTCCCTCTTAGTGGTGAATTCAGAACCAAGCAAAGCCGCTCGTACGATGTTTTTGACGGCTGAAGTCATAATTTCATGAATTTTATCGGGAATGGCGTTATTGACTTTGTTTTGAAGTCCCTTGGTCAGCCCGTTAAACAAGGATGGTTTTTTATTCATTCGAATTTGCCACTGTTGCAACTCCCTTAAAGCCTGCTGTTCGTAATGATCCATCCAAACCTTCCTTTTAAAAAAATTGAGTTGACCCATGCACTTATAAGTATGCCTAGTTTCCCTTGGCCTCAGCCTTCACCTGTCTACTAAAACCTACTAAGGCAAATAGGGAAAAAAACAAACAGGTTAAATAGAAGCTTTTAGCCCCAAAATGATCTAACAATATCCCCCCACCTGTCATACCCATGATACCACCCACACCAAATACAGACATATAAAATAAGCCTTGCCCCGTTGCCCTAAATTCGTCGGGGACAATTTTCAATAGGTGCTGCATGACCATGGAAATAAACAAGGCAAAACAAATACCATGCATTACCTGAATCACTAAAATAACTTTAATGTTGCTTATAAAGGCCATTAATAGCCAGCGTAGTCCGTACAAACAAGCGATGTAACGTAAAAAACGCAAGGAATCCAGGTTTATTCTGAGGCGACTCAAAACAATAAAGGCTAAAACCTCCGAGCTAACACCAATGGCCCAAGCTAATCCCGTTTCTCGGATACTCCCGCCCAGGTTCTGCAAGTGAACACTGATAAAATTATCATTCGCCACCTGCGTGGTTCCTAGCAAAGTTGCTACGATTAAAAAGTTAAAAATTTGAGGTTTTTTGGCCAAAGCCATAAATTTTTGAAAACTGGGGGGATTGCAGATATACTTAGCATCTCCCACAGGTAAAGCAAATAATAAGGTTAGTGTTATTAAAGCAGTTACTAAATAAGGACCATTATTAACACCCAAACTATTTAGAATAAAACCGGAGCAGAAAACTGAAACCAAAAACCCCAGGGACCCAAACATACGATAACTACCGTACTGACTGGGATTATCTTTTACTGCATTGACAATTAACGTATCAATTAACGAAGGTAGTGGGCGATAGAAAGTAAAAAATACGGTGAGAGCAATAAGTAATCCCAGGAAAGAATGAAAGTGGAAAATGAAAAGGCTTAAAAACGCCGAAATAAATAACTGCATTAGCATGATTTTTTTTACCGTTTGTAATTTATCACAAAAGTAGCCCCAGAGAGATTGGGTTAAAGTATTAACCACCGCCCCCGTGGCTAAAAGAACTCCTATCTGCCAGTAATGAAACCCTTGCTTTTGAAATAAAATGGGGAAATAAGGTAAAATAACTCCATTAACAGCATAATAAAACCCGATTAAACACTTTAGGTAAATCGATTGCAAAAAAGTCACCCCCACAAGGGAGAGTATAACACAGATGCCACAGAGTCTGGCAATCTTTTATCCGGAGGTTATGATTGGCAACCCTATTATTACTTTTTTTCATATTTATTATTACCATTGTTGTGATAAACTATTGCTGGGGAGAACGGGGGTGGTCCCCCCTATGGGCTGCAAACCCATGAGCTTTCCTGAGATCCAGGTTGGAGTACGGTTCAATTCCGACTTCTCCCCTCCATATTTAAAAAACATAAACTCTGCAGTAAGAAATAATGATATGCTCCCCTTATCTACCACAAGGGGAGCATATCAGAAATAAGCTGTAGAGTTTTTTGCTTTTTAAAAACGGTTAACCGGCTCTTCTTAATTTGAGGAAAATTATGCTTGTCTCCTTTTGGCCGTTATAATGTTTGGTATATTCTCTTTCATTTTTTACTGAAAAGCAAAAACAAATAGGGTGCAAATAACGAGGGAATTGCATACAACCAGCTTATGCTCCTGGCACCACTTATTCTTGCTAAAAGGGATGTAATAACAGTAAACATATCAACGGGAATATACAGATAATAGATTATCATGCTATAGAAGCCAAACTGCTGTGTGACTTGTTCTATGGCAAAAATCACAACGGAATAGAGCATAAGGAGCGTCGCGGACTTCATAAAAGTAATCCTACTGTATCTCTTGCGCAATAATAACCCAATGCCAGCAAACAGGCAAACGCTTAGAAACAGCCGAACATAAAATGCTGTCGTTCCCATTTCAAGAGTCCATTCAGTAGTGCCCCGGATTAAGAGACGGACCGTAATGTAATCAGCTATTCGCAATATGATGCCGGCTGCCAAAGTGCATAACGGCAGTTTAAACAGTTCTTTGTTCATCAATAATCTCTCCTAAAGCCTGCACTCCAGATATATAGTCGTTAAAAAACAACCTTATTTTTCCCGGCGCTTTTGGCTAAATATAGATTATTATCAGCGGTTTTAATTAAATCATCTTTTTTCATATTCGCAATTGAGCAGTATACTGCACCAATGCTGACCGTTAGGTTGCCTCTCGGCTGTTTGTTTTGAAACTTGAATTCATACTCTTCCACAGTTTTTCTTATCTTCTCAGCAACGACTTTAACTCCTTCCTCTGAAGTTTGACAACAAATGACAGCAAACTCTTCTCCACCGTATCTGCATAATATATCGGTTGGATACAACACCTCTTTAACAATAGTAACCATTGTTTGCAGAAGTTCATCTCCGGCCAGATGGCCATTGTTATCATTGTATATTTTAAAATAGTCTATATCAAACATGATTAAGCCAAAATTATTGGCGCTTTTGTCCGGCTCCAGCCCGTAGGCCTGCAGTCGGTTTACGAGGTCAATCTCCTGCTGTAACCGTTCATCAAAGAAATATCTATTATAAGACTGCGTCAGCCAATCTCGGGTTGCCAGACCTTGCAGCCTTTCATTGAGCTGCATGACTTCCTTCAAATTGTTCTTATGCTCCGTAATATCCTTTTTTAAAATGATGGTGCCTATATGATTGTCGCTGATAGAAATAGGCGTGATTTCCACCCTATAGTAGGTAACGTCCCGGCCCACGGATCTGGGCAATTCAAAGCTTACTTTTTCTTGCCCACGAACTGCCTCACTTAGAAAATCCACAAACTTTTTGGCCTCGAAATCATGATAATTTTTTTTAATTATCTCCATAATGTTAACTTTTCTGGATACCCCGGCAAAACCACTTACAAAAGCCTTGTTGTAATCAATGATTTCATAATCCTCATTAATAACCACATAGATATCAGAAATCGAATCGACAACTGTTTGCAGAGCAATGGGGATGACATTCAAAAAATCAAACTTTACCGTCGCCAATATAAAGAAACTAATAGTAATGGCAAAGATGATATTTTCAATGGCTGTTGACCAGTTAAAGATCTTGAATGTGCTTATAGCGTCACTGATTAGTGAGATTAGAATACCACTAAATATCAGCAGGGATTGCTTGGAAAAAAGGCCATAATTTTTTATGGAAAAAACAGAAAGATAGGCCAAGCCAATCCCTATGCATAAATAGGAATATATCGTATGGATAGCAAAATAGACCCCAAAATTTTGCTCCGAGGGGATTAGGCTAAAAGTGGTATAAAACAGGTGATGACTCGGATTCGTCAGTAGCATCGTGACAGAGATGACGGGAACGACAAACAGCAATGCATGCTTCCAGGTAAATTTTATTTTGGTTTGAGCAAAGATTAACCCAATAAATAATATTGAAATCGATGCCAAAATCGTACCCAAAAAGTATAGGCGCTCGCAAATTGACAATAACCACGGGACATTATCAAAAGACAGATACAACAATACTGCAATATTCCAGATAAGAATGCTCATCGTTATACTTAAAACAGCATAATGAATTTGTTTTTTTGATTTTCTTTTTGCAACTAACAATAAAAAATATAGTACAACCAATGTGGATAGAATCAGAAGGATATAAACGATATCGACATTGTCCAAAGTATGAAACCCTCCTCATCATGTTCCTACATCCCATGATACTCCTTACCCTTCTTACTTCTCCGTCGCGTCTTTGCCTTCCTACTTTATTATCAGAGTATTACGATTCATAAATGCTCGCAAGTCCAAAATTCCCTTATCAGAATTGCCGTATATTTTATAAATAGCTCTAACTATACTATCGGCTATCAGATTAATCTATTTAGCAGTCAGCGTAATTAATCGTAATTTTCCGGAGTAATAAGGGCGATCTGCTATGTACCAAAGAGGATAACGCGTTTCCTGAAGGTATGCAAAAAGCACAGTCCAAAAACTGTGCTTTTTGCATGCCAGCCCATAATTCAGCAAAATACGGTCGATTAGGCTACAAAAATAGGCTGATAAACCTTCATCTTCACGAATCAGATTAGCATCTATCAAAATGGAGGCGCAAAACATGGGGGTATTGTGGGTTTATTTTTTACGCTTTACTTTCTTAGTTAGAAAACATTCGCCCATGATCGCTCCACCGATAATCATGATCGCACCACATATTTGAAGTGTGTTCATTTTTTCCTGTAGAAATATTGCTGACGAAACGACAGCTGTTAGCGGCTCCAGATAACCGAAAATTGAAACGGTCTGCACAGGAAGCTTGCCGATGGAGGAAAAATACAAATAACAACCGATTCCGGTGTTAAGCACACCAAGGACGAGAATCCAAATCCAAGCTCCGCTGGGGATCTGAATGAAAAGGCCCTGCTTAACCAGGCAAAAAATTACAACGGGTAGAAGGCTGATGATAAGTTGCAACGTTGAATTCTCCATTCCCGTGATATCTTTTGCCTTCTTGTTGAAGATAACCATTAAAGCATACATGACCGCACTCATTCCGCCGCAAAAAAGTCCCCAAGCAGTCTTACCTTCCTGAAAAGCCTGCCCATTGACGAGTAATATTCCGCATAGTACCATCAGAAAGCCAAAGACTTTCGGATATGTCAGTCTTTCGTGAAACAGGAGCGGTGACAGCACCATCACAATGACAGGTCCGCAATAATATGCCATCGATGCAATGCCTACACCAATCTGGTTGTATGCTTCATAAAGAAACAACCCGCTTGAACCCATGGCGATACCAGAGATGGTAAGAAAAGCAAACTGTCGTTTATGTTGCAAAAATGTGAATTTTCCTTTTGAAAGCAAAAAAATCGCCAACAGCAGGAAACTTCCAATCACTGTCCTCAGAAACACAATCTGATAGCTTACGAGAGCAATATGACTTACGACAACGCCATTAGAACCAAATAGCAGTAAAGCTAAGATATATTTAAAATAGGCTTTTTTCATGATATTGATCTCCTTAACTGAATCTAAGCTTGAAAACTGCTTTTCGTTATAATATCATCAAATTATAGTTTTAAAAAACGAATGATTCTCATGATTATCAGCACAAAACCAGATGCAAGGGATGAGTAAACTATGGATATGAATCTCCTGAAATATATGGCATTTATCAAAACAGTAGAGTGTGGTAGTTTCACGAAAGCGTCTGAGGAGCTCAACTACTCCCAGTCCGGCATCAGTCGGATGATTCGTGATTTAGAAAGGGCGTGGAAGGTTTCCCTTCTGGAACGTGATCGATCCGGCGTCCGGTTGACAACTGAAGGGATGAAGTTGCTGCCATATGTAAAAAATATCTGTGAAGAGTACCAGAAGCTGCAGATGCAGGTGGACGAATTTAACGGTCTTCAGTCCGGTCTCATCCGCATTGGCACTTTTTCTAGTGCAGCGACACATTGGATGCCTAAGATAATCGAGAAATTTCAGAAGGACTATCCCGGTATCGAGTATGAACTGCTACTTGGTGAGTACACGGAGATCGAATCGTGGATTAGCGACGGGCACGTGGACTGTGGCTTTCTCCGTCTGCCGACCAAGCCGGAATTTGAAACGATAGAGCTTCAGAAAGATGAAATGTTAGTTGTACTTCCGGAAGACCATCCTCTTGCCGATTGCGATAAATTCCCGGTAGAAGCCCTTTGTAATTACCCGCTTATTCTGTTTGAAAAAACCGCAAAGGCTGAAACTGCGGAAATCTTTGAGCACAATAATCTTGTGCCTCGTGTAAACTACACAACTTGGGATGATTATGCTATCATGGCGATGGTAGAACGTGGCCTTGGCATCAGCATTCTGCCCGAGTTGATTCTAAAAAGGATCTCATATCACATTGTAGCCAAGAGACTGAGCGTCCCCGTATATCGCACAATTGGTCTCGCACTGCGGAGCCAGAAAACTGCATCCTTGGCTGTAAAACGTTTTCTGGAGTACCTGCCGTTCAGGGACAGCTGAATTACAAATTTCAATGTATCCATACTGCTTTTTCAGCACATCATGTTTTAAATATCGTGTGGTTTATTCTATATCCAGCAGGTGCTTGTATTTACAAATATATTCCAAGAAGTTTCCTCACCGAGGATTTCATCGATTAGCAGTTTGACCTAGGCCCTGTTGCATTTCGGCAGCTCCAAAAAACCTAATAAAAACCCCCTTGAAACGTTGAAGTTTCAAGGGTTGGATTCAACTACTGTACTATAAGCTGCCGAAAATTTCCAACGCCTTAATGTAAAGATTGACTGGCAGATACTTGGATGTATTGAAATGAGCAGACCGAATCTTTTAGTAAGGTTCGGTCTGCTCATTAAATTGGAATTTGTCACTTTTTACGTCCAATTAAAATGCATTCATCAAGCGGTTTTGCTTTGACGACTTCAACACTTTCTAATGTAAATCCGTGTGACGCAACAAAATCTTTCAGTTCACTTGCCTTCCATTTATGAAAGGTGTGAAACCCTACTTTTTCCATCAACCAAAGTAATACCTTATTGTATTTCCCCTCATATACGAAAGTCGGTGCAAACAAAAACCCTTCCTGTTTTAGTACTCTGCAAATTTCTGACATTGCCCTATCCGGTTCCGGCATAATATGCAGGGCATTTGCTATCACAACAACATCAAATGACTCATCATTATATATAAGAGCAGTTGCATCTGCAACACCGAATTCAATATTAGCTCCTTTGCCTTGCTTCTTAGCTTCTTCTACCATCTTGGGTGAAAAGTCGGTTGCTGTCCATAATTTCACTTTATCAGCAAGACGATACGTGAGCTGTCCTGTACCGCAGGCTAATTCCAATACAGAATCAGCCTGCGTCAGATGTTTTTGAATGCGACGGCACAGTTCATCGTAGACCATTTCGTTCTTTTTCATAAATCCTGTATATATAAATGCAAACCTTTCCCAAAATCTCTTATTTGACTTATCCATATTGATTTTTCGCCCTTTTGTTTTTCTGATAAATTGATTATTTTTATTATGCCATTCTAATTCCATCCCATAAGCAAAAGAAGTCAATCCTTTTCAGGGCTGACTTCTTTTCACAAAATATTATGGTCGGGGCGACAGGATTCGAACCTGCGGCCTCTGCGTCCCGAACGCAGCGCGCTACCAAACTGCGCCACGCCCCGAATACCAATTGCTGTAACAGAGTATATTATCACCCAAGAAAAACCATTTGTCAAGAAAATTTGATCTCTATATTAAAATGTAAGTCTTCGCATAAGCTTGGTCCATTTGCAAATAATAATTCTAAACATTACCCCGGGGAGGAATGACCATTGCGAAAGAACGTTGGAACTGCTGATAGGATTCTTCGGATTACCTTTGGTGTGTCCTTTCTGGCTCTGGGACTCTTACGTTTAGTTTCTCCTTTTTGGTCCAGTCTGTTTATCGTGTTAGGTATTGAAGTATTGCTGGTAGCTATCATTGGCTTCAGTCCCCTTTACCATTGGTTAGGCGTATCCTCACGGGAGCCTGATCTTGTTATCGAAGAGGAGGTGTATACATGGCAAACTGGCGAGCGGGATTCGGAGAGGTAGTAAATACTTTTGCTAACATCTTTGGCAATATTCTTGATGGAGGTGAAGAAGACAGTCAACACCAACGATCAAGAAGAACTAAAAAATCACATTTAAAAGGCTCCGAGTTATCTAATGGATATGGAGAAAATGATCGGTAACCTCTTGGCTAAAACATGTCAAAAGATGAGTGTCTATTGGAAGAGGCTGGGCAGAAACGCTAGGAAATATCATAGGCCAGGTTGTATTAGGGAGGAAAAGTAATTGTATACCTGTTGTGTTTGCGGCAGAAATACTGAGGAAAGCAAAATGTACTATGACGAAGAAATGGATAATAGCTACTGCCAAAATTGTTATCTAACTGAACATGCCCGGGAAGAATAGTAAAACAACAGGTCTCTAATAATCGGAGGCCTGTTGTTTTTTCATTATTCCACAGCTAATGGTGGTAGCGTGGGATTGACTAGCAGATCTTCAGGACCTTCTCCGGAATCTTGCGGCTTTTGGGTCCAAAAATCTCCAAAGCACGGTACCTTTGGCTCGGTACCTTCTATAAAATAGGCAGCCATAGTATCGCTGGATAAGGGTGAAGCCTTTAGTCCATCTTGGGTGCAAACTTCTTCCTGCACCACTCCCTCCGGTACCCTAAAATCCTGAGCCGCTGCATTTCCGTGGGCTTCCTCCATAAATTGCGCCCAAATTGGGGCAGCAATGTCCCCGCCCGTTAAACCTACCCTTTTGCTTTTGTCATCATAGCCCACATAAACGGAAGCCACTAGATCAGGGGAATAACCCACAAACCAGGCGTTCGTATAATCTTCTGTAGTTCCCGTTTTACCAGCCACCGGTCTTTTTACCAACCAAGAAATCTGAGCTGCGGTTCCCCCTGAACTTACAGCAGCCTTTAACATATCCGTTACAATATAGGCTGCCCTTTCATCAATCACCTTGGAAAGCTGCGAGTGCTGTTCCTCTAACACCCGTCCTGCGCTATCGGTTACTTTCAATAAATAAATGGGTTTGGCACGTATGCCTTGGTTGGCCAGAGGGCCGTAAGCCACTGCCATTTCCAGTGGGGTAACTTCTGAAGTACCCAAGGCCAGTGATAAATAAGGCCGTAACTCACTTTCAATTCCCATCGCTTTGGCATAACGAACCAGGGCATTGATCCCTAACATATCTGCCAGCCTAACCGTTACTACATTATCAGAGATGGCTAAGGCCTGTTTAAGAATAAAGGGGCGATAATGATACCCCACCTTATGATCTGCCGGAGTATACGGCGTACCTCCCTTCTGCTGGTAGGTTACCGGCTCGCAGACGATGGTACTGGCTGCGGTATAGCCGGATTCAATAGCTGCCGTATATAAAAAGGGTTTAAAGGCTGAACCGGGCTGTGTTTTGGCCAGGGCACGGTTGTATTGTGATTTTTGCCAACTGCGCCCCCCCACCATGGCTTTGATATAACCATTCTTAGGGTCGATGGCCACCAAAGCACCGTTAATATCAGGATTTACTTTAGCTAGGCCTTGCTCCATGGCTTTTTCTGCAGATTTTTGCATAGTTAAATCCAAACTGGTTTGAATGGTTAACCCGCTGGTATACAGTAGTTCCATACCATTGGGATATTTGTTTTTGAAATAGTTAATAATTTCAGCCACATAATAGGGCGCCTGCTGGAATGCTTCGGTCTTAGCTAAAGGTTGAATATTTTCTGCCCGGGCAGCGGCCGCTTGCTCGGGAGTTATTACGCCTAACTCCAACATACGGTTTAGAACCACCCTTTGCCTTTCAAGGGCACCCTTCAGATTGGTGGTAGGCGCATAGTAGCTGGGGGCCCGCGGTAAACCGGCCAGCATCGCACTTTCCCCCAGGGTAAGATCTTTTGCTGCTTTACCAAAATAAGTTTGTGCGGCAGCTTCTACGCCATAAGCTCCCTGGCCAAAATAGACATGATTTAAATACATGTTTAAAATTTCATCCTTGGTATACGTCCGCTCCAATTGGATGGTGTAATATACTTCTTTAACCTTTCTGTCGATAGTCTTCTCAGGTCCTAAATACAGGTTTTTAGCTAATTGCTGTGTCAAGGTACTTCCTCCCTGTACAATGGAGCCACTTCTGATATTTTGCCAAAGTGCCCGAGCCATCCCTTTAAAGTCAATGCCCCGGTGTTGGTAAAACCGCTCATCCTCAATAGCTACAATGGCCTGACGCATACTAGGAGCAATCTCCTCCAATTGCACAGGGACAGTATTTACCTGAGAAATGGTGGTAATTAGCCTGTTATTGGCATCTACAATGCGGGAAGGCTTAGGCACCTCCGGCGGTCCTCCGCCTTCCGGCCCACAGCCAAAAACTACCCCTAGGCATAGTATTAAACTCATCAGCAAGAAAAACCGTTTATAGGTCACTATTTTTTCCTCCACAAAACAGAGTAACATAGTAAATATTTTTTCCATGATTAAAAACCTTATCCAAAAAGCAAGTAACCATAAAGTCCCAATGGGAATAGAATGATAGCATAAAAAGTTAGGATGGTGGTTTTATGCCAAGGCATGTAATAAAGCCAGGTGACACAATAAAAACCATCGTAAAAAAATACAATGCCAACACTAGTAACCTAGCCATTGCTAACACTCACTTAGAAAACTTGGAAAATTTAAACCCAGGGGATATTTTATATATTCCCGATGCTTCTGACGGTACTTATAATTTCCTAGAGGCAAAAAATCTAAAATCTTCACTCCGAACTATGATGGGATTTTCTGTGCGTCAGATTCAGGAACATTACAAGCTTTATCAGGATTATGTTATTAAAATCAATGAAATACGAATGAAACTTCAAACATTAAAGCAAAAGGAAGCCGACTCAATTTATAGTGAGTACCGCTCTCTAAAGATGGCTGAACTCAATACAGTAAATAACTGCAAACTACATGAATACTATTTTGAAAACATGGGTGGGAGAGGCGGCAATGCCACCGGAAATGTACTGGAAGTCATTGTTAGAGACTTTGGCTCTTATGACTATTGGGAAAAGGACTTTCGTGCCACCTGTTTAATGGCTAGAAATTGGGCAATTCTCGGGTACGACCTTGATGATGGACATTTGCATAATTATGGCTACGATGATGTTTTAGGCTTCGCAGTACGAATAGAGCCGCTTTTAGTAGTAGATTTGTCGGAACACGCTTATTTTCTGGATTATGGAACAAACCGTGCCAGTTATTTTGATGCCTTTGCCAAAAATATTGATTGGGCAGTCGTCAAATCCCGTTTCTCCAATATCAAAATATAAGGAACAAAGGCCACCAGAAGCGGCCTTTGTTCCTTATATTTTCGTTGCGAAAACATGATTACCAATGCGGGTAATAACGGGCAGAGTTCGTATCCATTGATCTTCTGCCACTACAGGGTTATAAAAGAATAACGCGCCCTTGGTGGGATCATGTCCCATTAAAGCCTCTAAAGCAGCTTTCATGGATTCCTCGTCTGGGTTCAGATTAATTGTACCATCCTGAACCGGTGTAAATTGATATACCCGGCTGTTTTTTTCCATAATGACTTCCCGAATACTCTTTGGAAAATCTGGACTGGCTATTCTATTCAGTATAACAGCTCCTACAGCAACCTTCCCCTCGAAGGTTTCTCCCCGGGCCTCAGCATGAATGAGCTTGGCCAACAGTACAATATCTTCCCGGGAAACATCTCCTCTGGATAACACTGCACCATAGGGGGTGACGTTGGTGGTAGGAATAAATAGCTTTTGGTTAGGATAAATTACTGTACTGGTTAAGTTATTTGTTCTCATCAATGGTGCCAATGGCACATCATAATCCCGGCAAACTTGGTACAGTGTATCCCCTGGTCGGACAGTGTAACATATATCTGAGCTAGATCGGTCTCCTTCAGACCCATCAAGCTCTAAACCGCCTGCACCGTCGCCGCTAGTCTCCCCTGCAGCTACTGCTACCCCCATTAATCCAGAGGTGACTGCTAAGACAACCGCCAATAACACAGCGATTTTACGGTACTTCTTGTTCATTGGTTCCTCCTTTCTTACCCATTTGATAGTTTGCACAATTATGACAGAAATATACATACATAAAAATAGCGCCCTGAGGGCGCTATCTGTTAGACGTTAACTGTACATGGATCTCATTAAATTTTTCTTTTTGAGATCTCCCTTATTGCTAGGTTCCGTGAGTGAAGGGGCCTTCCGCTGAATTTGTTTGGCTCTGTTCTCCTCAAATTGCCGTTGATGTGCTTCCACTTCCCTAACAGTTCTAATATTATTCTTTTGCCATTCCCGAAGGATACTGGAGATATATTTGATATTATGTTTCCCTCTAATGACAGCTTGCCGCAATGCTTCTAGAATAAGTTCCGCTTCATATTCATCCACCCAGGATAAAATGTGTTCAATCTCCATGGGAGAAAGCAACCGTCCAAACTCATTTTCGAAGGTATGACACAATTCCTTTTCCGGTGTGGTTAAAACCGTCTGGTTATGCTGTAGTTCGCCTCCCAGATGATATTCAGCCGCATTTATTTTCTCAGCAATCTCATCTAACTGCCTTTTCTGATTAAGAGCCCACACCTCGGAAATTTCAAAAACTAACGGTTCAAAATCATAACCCTCCATGATTGAACCGTCTTCATCGCTAAAATACTGGGTGATGCCAATAACTCTTTTATCCAGTAAGCTTTTAATTTGTCGCTCAATCTGTGCCGGATCAGCTGCTAAACAGTGGGATAACGCCTCTGCACTGGGCATTAGCTGTTCTTCGTTACGCAATCTCAACAACTGAATAATGAGCATCATTTCAGAAT
Organism: uncultured Desulfotomaculum sp.; assembly: GCA_946411205.1. Lineage (GTDB taxonomy): Bacteria > Bacillota > Desulfotomaculia > Desulfotomaculales > Desulfotomaculaceae > Desulfotomaculum. The sequence continues at coordinate 10,268 of CAMKDG010000020.1, read as the reverse complement.
CTGTAATCCCAATATCACGGTAATACTTTAAAAATAGATTTGGGATACTGGTCATGCCACTGGTAAAAATCGCCGAACCGAAAAAAACGGTCATGTTGGTAGCATCAAATTCTTTTTTTACTGCCAGTCTATTCTTGTGTCTCATGCCCCAACCCCCTTGTACTTCTTTCAATATTTTATGGTAAGATTGGCAGCCTTGTCCACCTTTGTTTATCGACAAACAGGGGGAAAAACGTCTAATCCCAAGCTGGTGTAGACGAAAAGGTACCGCTAGCTGACATTCACAAAAATAAAGGTAACCTATGAATATCCCCTTACCAAAAGGTTATTATAAAACAAAAATGGGAGTGTTGCTATGTCTTCCGAAAAAATACTACAAGAAATTAAGTCATTGCCTCTGGAAGAACAAAGATTTATTACCAATAATCTGTTGGATCATTTATTTCTGGAGGGTGACGACGAAGATGATGATTTCCTCAGTTTGGATATTTTTTAAAGAAAAGGAGCAAAGAGTAGAAGCAGTGTCAACGTGTGACACTGCTTCTACTCTTTGCTCCTTTTTCTTTAGGAAATTAGGTTGGAACTCATTCTACGCATAACCCTGGTAGCTAACGTATTAATGATAAAGATTAGAATAATCAAGACAGTTGCTGTAGCGTAGGCTTTTTCCATCGAGATACCCTCCATAGCCAGTATATACAGATGCACCGACATGCTACGAGCAGGGTCCATCACAGAGGTGGGAATATTCAAGGAACTACCGGCAGTTAAGATAACAGCTGCTGTTTCGCCCACCACTCGACCGATACTTAAAATTACACCTGTAACAATGCCCGGCAGAGCACTGGGCAAGACGATCTTCCAGATGGTTTGCCATTTGGTGGCCCCCAAAGCCATGCTCCCCTCTCGATAACTGAGCGGCACGCTTTTAATGGCTTCTTCACTGGTTCTCACAATGGTGGGAAGAACCATGAAGGCTAAGGTTAAACCGCCGGACAACAGGGACCAGGAAAATCCCATGAACAGCACTAAAAAAGCAAAGCCAAACAGGCCAAAGATGATGGAGGGGATTCCCGCCAAGGTTTCTGTGGCAAAGCGTATCACCTTTACCAGCGACCCCTTTTGGGTATATTCAGTAAGTTGGATGGCTGCCATAATACCAATGGGTGTGGCAATGGCCAGGGAAATAGCAATTAGATATACTGTGCTGACAATGGTGGGAAAAATGCCACCCTCTTTGCCCATCAACCTAGGTTCTTTAGTCAAAAACTCCCAACTAACATGCATTAGACCATGCTGTAAAATATGAAGGATTACTGCTAGCAGTGCCCCCAGGGTGATTACCACCGATGCCCACAGAAATACTTTGGCAACTTTTTCCTCCCAATATACAGAGGATCTTACTTTGTCCATGCTATTCACCTACCCTTTTAGGCACTAAGGTCACCAGCAAATTTAGGATCATAATGATTACAAATAGTACAATACCCGTGGCAAATAACGCTTGGGAGTGTTCTCCAGCCGCGTAACTCATTTCTATGGCGATATTACCAGTGAGGGTGCGAACCGGGTCTAGAATACTCTCCGGTAAAACAGACACGTTACCAACCACCATAATGACGGCCATGGTTTCACCAATGGCCCGGCCCATCCCCAGCACAATGGCCGTTAGGATGCCGGAACGAGCACTGGGTACAATTACTTTTTTAATGGTTTGCCAATGGGTAGCACCCAGGGCCAGGGAACCTTCTTTGTAATCCTTAGGCACCGCACGGATGGCATCTTCCGATATATTGACAATGGTCGGCAGGATCATGATAGCTAAAACAATAGAGCCGCTTACGATGCTAAAACCTCTGCCGCCAAATACTTCTCGAATAAAAGGAACTAAAATAACCAAACCATAAAAGCCATAGACCACTGAAGGAATCCCCGCCAATAACTCAATAGCCGGTTTGACCAAACCGGTCACCTGTTTGGGTGCGATTTCGGCTAAAAAAATGGCACAACCAACGCTCAGGGGTACTCCAATCAGGAGGGCACCTAAGGTTACCAGAAAAGAACCGACAATCATCGGTAAAAGTCCAAAATGCCCTTCCAGGGGATGCCAGTCTATGCCGGTAATAAAATGAGCAAGGCCATATTTCTGCATTACCGGCAGACCATCGGCAAAGATGAAGTAGGTGATCAGCGCCACCACAAAAATCGCAGCAACTGCACTTACCAGTAATAATTTTTCAATCATATTTTCATGTAATTTCTTCATGTCTACCTCTCAGAAAACAGGGATAGAGGGTTGATATGCCAACCCCCTTACCCGCTTATTTTATCTTATCTAGCAGCAAGGATTCTTTACTTAGCAGAGATAAAATGAGATTCAACAACGATTTTTTGGCCTTCCTCGCCCATGACAAAGTCAATATAAGCCTTGGTAACTTCGTTCATCTCACCTTTTGTTAGGTACAGGAAGGGACGAGAAATTTTAAAAGAATTATTCTTTACGTTATCGGTAGTGGGCTCTACGCCATCGATCTTAACACCTTTTACAGCATTGTCCAAGGAACCCAGGGAAATATAACCAATACCGTTTTTATCACCGACTACCGTCGTTTTTACAGATCCGGTGGAGGGCTGGGTGATTGCTTTATTAAACATTTTGGCGTCCTTTAAAACAATTTCTTCAAAGGCACCACGGGTACCGGACCCCTCTTCACGGGTTACTACGTTGATGGCAGCATTTTCACCGCCTACTTCTTTCCAATTCTTAATCTCACCAGAGAAAATTTTCTTAGCTTGATCCAAGGTTAATTCTGCCACTTCATTCTTCGGGTTTACTACAATGGCAATACCATCAAGAGCAATTTTGTGTTCAGTTAGCCCCATTCCCTTTTCAGATTCTTTGATCTCCCGGGAAGAAGCACCAATTTGAGCAGCTCCTTCATTGGCAGCCTTGACACCGGCAGAGGAACCACCACCTTGGACGTTAACAGTTACACCAGTGTTTTTAGCCATAAATGCTTTTGCTAGTTCTTCAGATAAAGGTTGCACAGAAGTGGAACCGGCAATCGTGACAGAACCGGACAACCCTGCCTTTTCACCGTTAGCATCCTGGGGAGCTACTTCTTTCTTTCCACAACCAGAGAAAGCAACCACGGCAGTTAAAATAAGAGCAAAAATCAGCATTACTTTGTTATTTTTCTTCAACATGATATTCCCCCTATTATTTTATTCTTAAAGCAAATGTAAAATCAGTTCTGTCTAACCTCCATAGCCATTGTATAAAGGCTTTGTTAATAAACAGGTTATTGGGAGTAAAAGTTCAGTTAAACAGATGTTAAGATTTTATTAAGAAAAGCGCTTCTCAAACGTTTTCATTAAAAAAACAAATTGTTATTGGAAAAAGTAAAAATTTGCCCTTTTGTCCCTGTTGTTTTTGAATAGTTTTTCCTATAATTAAAATTACAGTACTTAGAAAAATTTTACTTTCGCTACCCTTTGCCCTTTGGCAAAGGAGGAAAATCCTTACACTTGCTAACTTGTCAAAAAATCTCGGTCTTCATCCGAAAGGAGATTTAGTGACATCAACGAATAACCGAAATACAATAAAAATTGAAATGGCAGGTTAATCTATGGAACTTGACATTAAGTCCCTGGACAGAATTATTAAAGAAACCCTTTCTGTAATTGAAAAAAGCAAACAACAAATCTACCAGATTGCGGAATCCGCGCGTTCAGAGCACGAAAGATTGGAAGATGAGATTAGGCAGTTGAAGAAAGAAATCGTTACCATTATTAATCAGGTAACTCATCTGGAAATTGAAGAACGCGACGCCCGCATGAGGTTGATGGAGGTTAGTAGAGATTTTCATCGTTTCTCTGAAGCAGATATAAAAACCGCCTATGAAAATGCTCAAGCAGCTCAATTAAAATTAGTAATGCTGCGGGAAAAAGAAAAAACACTTCGTTTCAAACGTGATCATGCTCAGATAATTTTAAAGCGAATGTACGATACCGCAAGCAAAGCAGAAAAACTGGTCTCCCAGGTGGGTGTCGCGATGCAATTCCTGGGCAATGATTTATCGAACTTAAGTGAAAAGCTGGGCAATCTGCATGATATGCAGCAATTAGGTATCTCCATTATCCGGGCCCAAGAGGAAGAGCGTAAGCGTGTAGCCCGGGAAATCCATGATGGTCCTGCCCAATCCATGGCCAATATTGTTATGCGCGCTGAATTTTGTCTTAAGCTTTTAGAATTAAACCCCAGTATGGTCAATGATGAATTAATCTCACTCCAACAGTTGGTCCGCCACAGTCTGCAGGATGTGCGAAAAATTATTTTTGATCTAAGACCCATGGTGCTGGATGACTTGGGCCTGGTACCAGCCATTAAACGTTATTTAGATGATTATAAAATACAAAATAATATCTTTGCAGAATTCACCTTTTGGGGAAAAGAAACTCGCTTTGATACCTCCTTAGAGGTGGCTACCTTTAGAATTATTCAAGAAGCGTTAACAAACATAAAAAAACATGCCCAAGCACAACATGTTTTTATTAAAATGGAACTCATACCCAAAAAAATCAACGTATATATAAAAGATGATGGTTGTGGTTTTGCCATAGACAAACTAACATCTGGAGGTAATAGAAGCGGCTATGGCTTAATGGGTATGCGGGAGCGTATACAACTTTTGAATGGTGGAGTTAACATACATTCATCTCCCGGTAAGGGAACTGAAATCTCTTTCTGGTTACCAATCGGAGAATATAACATCTGGGAGGTGTAATAAAATGTCTAGGACAATTAATCTGCTCATTGCAGACGACCATGCCCTTATACGAGAGGGTTTACGGAAAATATTATCCTTTGAACCACAAATTCATGTGGTCGGAGAGGTTGCCAATGGCGCACTGGCTGTGGAATTTTGCAGTCAGAATGCCGTTGATATCGTATTACTGGATATCAATATGCCAGTTATGAACGGTATTGAAGCCTGTCGTAAAATTAAGGAACTAAGACCTGGGCTTGGCATCATTGCCTTAACCATTCATGATCAGGACGAATATTTATTTGAGCTTATCAAGTACGGTATTTCTGGTTATGTATTAAAGGATGTGCATCCCAATCAGCTGATACAAACCATTCTCGGTGTAGCCCGTGGTGAATCCTTTATCCCCCCCGCCCTCACTGCCCGAGTTTTAGCCGAGTTTAGCCGTCTTACATCTGGTGATCATGATAAAAAACATCAGCTGCTGACAGAGCGGGAAATTGAGGTTTTAAAGCAAGTCGCCACAGGCCAAAGTAATAAAGACATCGCCAAAGCACTCTACATCAGTGAAAAAACGGTTAAAAATCACCTTACTAACATTTTTCAAAAAATTGGTGTTGCCGACCGAACCCAAGCTGCTTTGTATGCCATTAGAGAAAAATTGGTGGATCTCTAACACCCTGAGTAAAAAACTCGGGGTGTACTTAATTGATTTATCAGAGAATTTTACCTGTAATATTAGGTAAATTTGTTGCACCTGAAGCAACGCAAAAAAGCAGGTCCCCTACTAGGTTTAAGGGTACCTGCTCCTTTGAGCAAAAAGGCTGCATACACCCATGTGTATACAGCAAATTATCTAAAACATAAGAAATCTTTTCCGTAACAGTCGATACATAATAATATAACCCAGTCCAAAAAATCCCAGCGCCCCAAGGGCAACTAGATGGTAAATAGTAATCCTGTTTTTAAAACCGTCTATTTTCTTATCCCTTATCTCAATCTGCCTTTGAATATCATCCTTCTCACGGGCCACAATTTCCTGCTGTTGTTTCACTTCTAATTTTTCTTCTTGGAGACGGGTCATTTCTTGCAGCAGGTGAGCATTGGCCTCACTTAAATCCTTAACCCTTTCATTCAGTAAATATTCCTTAGATTGTCCACCGATTTCCTTAAAAGAGTTCCAGAGCACCAAACCATCCATTTCACCTAACGTAACACCATTTAAATATCCAATGGTCGGTGCAATATCACAAATACTGACCGGGGGCATTTGGTTACTTTCTTCAAAAGACAAACCTTTAATGATCAGTGGTGGTTCACCTAGAGTTCCGGTAATAATAATCATACTGTTGTCAAAAATATTTTCATCATGGAGTTTCTTTAATAAACGACCTACCTGAGAGTCCGTTCTGGTAACTGCCATCTTATATTCATTGCTCTTTACACCGTGTTTTTTTAGATCTTCTCGTAGTTGCGGCATCACAATAACATTAAAATAAGACGGTTCCTGGTTCCATTCATTCAATAAGTTGGTAATGACCAGCTCATCTTTACCATTAAAGGGACCACTGCAATTATGTCCATTCTTTGACTGTAATTTCTTTAATTCTCCCTCAGCACCAAAGAATGCCGTCTTAATTTGCTTTTCTTCCATTAACGTTTGTATTGTTTTTCCCTCAAATTTATCTCCCTTTTGCAGGAACTTATGCCTTTGTGGTTGCATTCCTGTTAAAACCGAGGTAACTGTTGCCTGTGTCGTATCCGGAAATACAGAAATCACCTGATTGCAGCGAATGCCTGTATTAGCAATTCCATTAATATTAGGAGCAGAAGTCTTCTGCAGTGTTTCTGCTTGTAGCCCATCAATTACGATAAGGAATATTTTACTGGTAACCTTTGGCACCTCTTCTTTAGGTTGCTGCATAGTATCTTGTGCCGCTACAGCTAGGGACGTAGTCGTTAAACTTATTAAAATAATGATCAAACAACAAAATAGCCTCTTCCGTAAATACATTGACATGAACATAACCCCCCTTTGGGTGGCATTTTATTATCATATATATAAGGACTTTGTCCATTTTATGACCATAATTTTCCTCTTTTTCATGACATTACTGATTTATTCCAAATCATGGTATAGCGTTACTTGAATTTGTCAAAAATACTACTACTCCGCTTTGGTAATTATTATCTATCCCCGTCCAGCAAAATAGCTGGACCATTTTTTTTGTTAAAAATAACGAGTAATAGCTATTGCCAATAGGCAATTATTTTGTTACAATAGCTTTTGTCAACGAAACAAATCGGGGTGTAGCGCAGCTTGGTAGCGCACCTGCCTTGGGAGCAGGGGGTCGCACGTTCGAATCGTGTCACCCCGACCAATAAAATTTATTCAAAAACCCGTATGCCAGTAAAATCAAGGCTTACGGGTTTTTACATTTTAAGGGCCTGGACAATTTTTACCCTAAATATCCCTAAAAATACGTAAGTATCTCTAAGTATGCAGACAAAGTGGCAGACAACATCTATTAATAATAATTCACTCTCTAAATTTGTCTTAGTTTTTTAAGTACGAACCCAACCAAATCAGTTGTTCTCCTTATTACTTTGTGATTCATCCATGTTTATGGTTCACTCTTGCCTTTATAAAATAAATAATGCATAAACCAATCTAAAATTCTAAACACCCTAAATTATGTGTAGTTTATATTTAGGTTATAATTCTTTCATTATGTATTGATCATCTTCAGATAATCATTTTCCATGACATCTTTTGTATTTTCTTCCACTTCCACAAGGACAAGGTTCGTTTCTCCCTATTTTTTGAAGGGGCGTTATTGGCTTTTTAAGTAACTTCTTAGATATGTCTTCGATTTCCTCATCGTATTCTTCTTCCCTTTTAAAGAATAAGAATTCATTTGCAGTCCACTGTGGGTCATCTACATATTTTATTAATCCTATCCATTCATAGGCTCTCTGCTGGTATTTCTTTAATTTACAGTAGCCCTCTAACTTCCCTAATAATTCTTGTCTATCTTTTGTAAAACCAGACATTATGGTTAAACCAATTCCCGATTTTGGATCATTGGGGTTGTTATAAATAACAAAGGATGCATCATGTATTTTTCTATCTAATAAACATCTGTCTGTAGTAATCTGCAATAGCTCCAATAATTTGTTCCTTGTTTCGCTACTGAAATCCAAAAGTCTCAGGACAATATCTGTATAACCATGTTGATTTAATAACTCCAATTCAGATATTAGCTTTTTAAACAGTGGATCAAAATGCTGTGAAAGTTTTGGTAGGGTCATATCAGATAGGTAATATTCATTAAAGGTTTGTGTATAATCTGGAATTATTATATTGTCAAACTCAGTTATATCTTCATAGAAAAGATTTGTCTCTAAGTATTGCCCAAATAAATCCAATTCATCTTGACATAATACCTCCGCGTTTAAGGACTCTTTATTATTAATTTTTAGTCTCCTATGGATATAGTGAATAAATTGTGTAGGAAATTCTATGTGGTCAACAATTATTTTTAAATCATTAATATTAACTGACCAGGGATACTCACTGTATTTATAGAGATTAATTTTATTAAATAAATGTATTTGTGTTGCAACTTCACCAAAATTCTCTAAGGTGACATTAATGAGAAAAATATTTGAGTATTTCTCCTTATCTATAGTCACTTTTTCAGTATTATCTTCATTCAAAAAAATTGGTAATTTACTTGAAGATATATAATTTCTTGCTCTGCTTGCTTGTTCAAAAGCATACTGAATATTATCATTTATGGCTCTTTGAAGTGTTTTAATTGCACCTCTTCGTGCTTGTACAGGAAATATCCCACTTTTTGATTCGATTAAGAACAAATTAGAATCAAATATAATTAATGCATCCAATTCATATCTATTAACTACTCCTGATTGATCTTTATCGTAATAAAATAATGTATCATAACAACTGCAGTTTATTAGAACCTTTTTAAAGGTTCTAATAACTTCTTGCTCCAAATATTTTCCTTTATTTTCCTGATATTTTTCCCATACAGTTGACCCTTTCATGTCATTCTCCAGCTCATTTTGAAGAATCCAAATTAAGCTCATATAGTTTGGGATAATATACTTAAGACCTGACTTAATTATTGGTTTCTGTCTAAAAATGTTATTGTCTGTAGGGTACATAAAATCTTTATTTATATCGATATTAATTTCAACAGAAAACCTCTTTATGAAACTAGAAAATTGGTTTTTTTCAGTTATTTTTTCATCACTTACTAAATTATCAATTTCAAAAACTAATCTTCCAAGATATTCTACATCAAATAGTTGACAAATAGTAAAATTGATTAACTGTTGTTTTCCCTTTTTGCTTTTATAATTTCTTAAAAACTTTCTGGACTTCTTAGAGACTTTTCCTTGTTCTAATTCTGTTTTGAAATGCTGATATGTCTCTTCCACTATCTCTTCCGCTGTTGTTACCAACCTGTCTCTTAATTCTTCTATGTTCCTGTTGTATCTTTTTTCAATAATATCTATAAAATGCAAAATATTATCAATAGTAAAGCCTTGCTCTTTCAACATCCAATTGTTAAATGGAGTAAATAAACGCAATACCTGCTTTTTTATTTGGTCAATTAGTGCATCTCCCCTAACAATCCCATAGTTAGCGGCTAATGATGCTAATAAAAATTGTTTTTCTCTCTCTGCTTTGCACTCTGTAGTGATTATTTTCCTTGAATAATTTGTGAAGCTCCATCTCTCAAAAAATAATCTTATATTGTCTAAAAGACATTGGGTTTTATCTGGAGTAAACTCTTGATAAGGTTCTTGATACTGTCGAGACAAAATTAGCCCACAAACATACTCCATTTCGGAAGCTTGCAGAAATTCATTCTCTCCAGCAGGATTAAAAGAGGTGTAAAAAATAATAGATAGATATTCAATGACTTCAATAGGGTTTAACCCTTTGAGGATATCAATCATATCGGATACGGCAGAATTCATTTCTTGATTCATTCGTTGGTAAATATCTTTTAAATCATGCTTATCTTTGTCCCACAAACCTTTCATAACTATCCCCCCAAGACTTCGTCTACGTTTTATGATAACAAAAGAATCAATGATTTAATACCAAATTTTATCTTGAGGTTCATAAATGATTATTCTATTACAAGTGATTAGAACCTTAAGCCATGAACCCTAATCCTTATCCTTAATCCTGCTGGAACAAGCTCATTTGCTTTTCTCCAATACCCACAAAATCTTCCAGAAATTTCAGGTCATCTTCGTTGAAATCAAATAAAGCTTTATTCTCCAACTTTAACTTTCTGCAATTCTCTACAAAACTTTTGAGTGTTTCACACGTTATATTTGAACATGAAGAAATATTACAATCAATTCCCTCAATAATAATATAGTTTTGTTTATATTTAGTTATAGAATAAAAAGCCCGGACTACCTCTTCTGAAGTGCCCCCTGTCAAGTAGACAG
>CAMKDG010000019.1 GCA_946411205.1 uncultured Desulfotomaculum sp. | reverse complement strand
ATTCCTCTGACAACAGGGTTTCTCTTAGCCTCCAGAATTGCCGAACTGATGGGGCTAGCGACTCACAAAAGTAAAATTAATGAAGCGGCCAATGTCTTATCCGCCGCAACCAATTGTGATATTCAAGCGCCCGCCTACCCGTTTCCTGGTAAAGCATTATTTATCGGTTTTGCTGAAACTGCCACAGCCCTCGGTCATGCGGTTTTTAGAAGTTTCACTGGCAATGTGAATTTTCTTCATACAACGAGGGAGAACCTTACCGGTACTCAGGATACCCTCTATTTTACCGAAGATCACTGCCATGCACCAGACCAACGATGTCTTATCTCGGATACTTCTGTACTGGCAGATAATGACCTGTTGGTACTAATTGATGATGAAATCACTACAGGTAACACCTGTCTGAATATCATAAGAACTTTACAAAAGAAATATCCTCAAAAACACTATGCCATTCTGACGATTCTGGATTGGCGTTCCACAGAAGCAATCTCACGATATAGTTGCTTTGCAGAGGAATTAGGTAGTAAGATAAGTGTTCTTTCTTTAGTAAAGGGTTGCTTCTGGCATCAGGGGAATTCCCCTGTAATTACCGCACCCTCCATGACGATTAAAAAGAGCCTCCCTTTCGTAACAACCATACACGAGAAAATGGAATATGAGCTGGACGTGACCTCCGAAGATGGAGAAAAAGCTTCCTATCTTGGCTATACAGGCCGCTTTGGGGTAGATGTCACCAATGCCAGCCAAACACAGCTTGAGGCTCAAAGAATTGGTTTAAAATTATCTCAAATGAGAAAAGGGAAGAAAACACTTTGTCTGGGTACCGGAGAGTTTATGTATATCCCCTTCTTAATCGCCAATTACATGGGGGAAAACGTCCTGGTACAATCTACCACCCGCAGTCCGGTTCATCCCCATGATAGAGAAGACTATGCAGTTAAATACTCCATCGCCTTTGAAGATCCCTTTCGACCGGGCATTAAAAACTTTATCTATAACATCCCGCCTAATTGTTATGAGGAAGTGTTTGTCTTTTGGGAACGACAGGTGAAACCTGATCAGGTAGCCCCCTTTGTGCAATCACTTAAAGAACTGGGTATCAAACACATCGTGTTCGTTTCTTTTTGCAACTAACCTTGGAGGTGTTCTTATCAATTCTGCAACGAAATGTCACGCATACGGTAGTCTTAAGAACTACCCAAAGGTTCCCAGCCCAGAACCCCTGGGCAGCTACCCACCTGGAGATGCAATTTTTCTTTTAAAGGATATTGCACCTTCCATCCAAGAACAAAGCAATGAAGAAAGGGAGAAAGCCATTCAAAGTGGGCGACACTACTCAGAAATGCTTCCGATTGAATATGAACCCAGCCAAGAATACATCGACCTTTTCCACCAATCCCTTTTAGAGACGGGCCAAAGATTAGCCCTGGCCACCGCCATTGTATCTGAAGCCATCCTAAAAAAGCGGGGAAAAGGGGTGGTATTGGTCTCCTTAGCCAGAGCCGGCACGCCCATCGGTGTCTTAATTAAAAAATACATCTACCAATTTCACGGTATTGCTGCCCCCCATTACAGTATCTCCATTATTCGTGATAAAGGGATTGATAAAAACGCCCTGGTCTATATCCTGCAAAATCATCCCGGCTGTGAGATTCAGTTCATCGACGGTTGGACCGGTAAGGGCGCCATTACCACGGAATTAATTAAATCTGTAACAGAGTTTGAAAAAGAATTTAACATGCATCCTGAGACAATTAGTAAGGAATTGGCTGTGCTGGCAGACCCAGGTTGTTGTGCCAATATCTTTGGCACCAGAGATGATTTTTTAATTCCCAGTGCCTGCCTAAATTCCACGGTATCCGGCTTAATGTCCCGTACTGTTTGCAGAGAAGATCTGATTGGGCCTATTGATTTTCATGGGGCAAAGTTCTATCGGGAACTGTTAGAGAAGGATCTTTCAAACTACTTTGTTGATACCGTAGCAAGTTATTTTCTAGATGCGCAAAAAAAAGCACTCATCATGCTGCAAAATAAACCCAACGTTGGTATTGATGAAAACCCTGCTTGGCTTGGCAAAAAAGAAACCACCCAGGTTCAAATGGAGTTTGGTATTAATAATATCAACTTTGTTAAGCCGGGAGTAGGGGAGACAACCAGAGTTCTCCTGCGCCGAGTACCGTGGAAAATACTTGTCAAGGACAGGAAAAGCTCAGATATCAAACACGTACTGCTACTGGCAGAAGACAGAGGGGTGCCGGTAGAAGAGTATCCCGAGCTGAGTTACTCCTGCTACGGCTTGATTAAAAACCTGGAGGACACTAAATGATCTTTGCCAGTGACTTAGATCGTACCTTGATTTACTCAGAGAAGTTTCTGAAAGAGTTCTCTGAGGAAGTTGTAGCCGTTGAATATGGCAAATACAACTCCTACATGACCAAGCAGGCTACCGAGCTATTGAAAGAAATAAACCGTAAAACGATCTTTGTCCCTTGCACCACCAGGACCATTGAACAATACCAACGAATTCAGTTTTTTCAGCAAGAAGTAAGACCCCCATATGCCGTAGTCAGTAACGGCGCCAACCTCCTATTCGATGGGATCATCGACATGGAGTACCAGAAAAGCATGGCCAGAACTTTGGTCAATGATTGTCTGGCCAGTGAAGAAATACGGAAAGAATTTGGCAAGTTAGACTGCACAAATTGGTCCCAGCCTCTGCGCCAGGCAGACGGGGTATTTTACTATTGTATAATTGACCGAGAAAAAACTCCGCTACTCGATCTTGCGTCCTTTAGTGAGTGGGTAATTAAGCAAAACTGGGAAATGTCGATTCAAGGAAGAAAACTTTACCTAGTACCAAGGGTCATCAATAAGTGGTCAGCCGTCCAAAGAATTCTGGAAATTACAGGAGATGAACAAGTTTTTGGCGCCGGTGATTCTTTGTTGGACATTCCTTTGCTAAAAGGTGCCCAGCGTAGCATATCTCCCGCCCATGGAGAATTGTTTGAACAGTTTGCTACCAATGGCGACTGGGATTTCACAGCAGCCTCCGGCCTACTAGCTGGCGAAGAAATTCTCCAATTGGTCAGTGAACTCGTTAACAGAACCGTTCCCTCGACACCCTCGGGATTATTTACTAAAAAGAGAGGTACTAAAAATGAAGCATAGAATCCTTTATCCGGGAGCCTACCCATTACTCCAAGTTAATTTGGAACAAGGGGAAACGATCAAAGCAGAGTCCGATGCCATGGTAGGTATGTCTGCCACAGTAGATGTTGAAGGAAAGATGGATGGAGGACTGTTAGGTGGACTTGCCCGCATGGTAGCAGGGGAAAGTTTTTTCTTGCAAACCCTTACGGCACGCAGGGGACCGGGAGAAGTACTTTTGGCACCCTCTATCCCGGGTGATATTATCGATGTGGAATTAGATGGCAGCTATAGTCTGGTTGTACAAAAAGATGGTTTTTTAGCTGGTTCGATGGGCCTCCAAGTGTCTACGAAAGTGCAGAATCTTTCCCAGGGCTTATTTTCCGGTGAAGGTTTCTTCGTGGTAAAAATAAGTGGGAAGGGGATGGTGTTTCTCAATACCTATGGTGGTATCCATATCATCAATCTGGAACCAGGACAACCCTTTATCGTGGACAACAGTCACTTAGTTGCTTGGCCTGATTATATGCACTACTCCATCGAAAAGGCTTCGCAGGGCTGGATTTCTTCCTTTACCTCCGGTGAAGCCCTTGTCTGTAAGTTTACCGGGCCAGGGCCAGTTATTATCCAGACGAGAAATCCGCGAGGGTTTGGCAGCTGGTTAAAACAGTTCTTGCCCCCCTCCAGAAACTCTTAACCCTTGAATTTAGTTACCTAACAATAAGGAGTGATTCCCATGTCGCTGACAGTCATGAGAGGTCAAAAAACAGATATTACCAAAAAGTTCCCTGGACTCTCAGAAATTATGGTCGGAATGGGTTGGGAAACCAGTAATAGCGGCATCGAAATTGATGGTGCAGCTTTTATGCTTCAACAAGACGGCAAATGTAGGAACGATGAAGATTTTATTTTTTATGGCAATCCTAACGGACGCGGCGGGGCGGTAGCTGTAGAAAACGCTCAAACACCGGATAAAGCACAACTAACCATAAACCTCAAAGCAGTTCCAGTCGATGTGCAAAAAATTGCCTTTACCCTAACGATACATGAGGGACCCCAAAGGGGACACAGCTTTGGACAGACCCCTCAAGTCTACCTAAGAGTAACCAATAAGGGAAAGGAAGAGCTATTACGTTTTTCGATAACCACTGGCTTTACTAGTGAAACAGCTATTGTTGTGGCAGAACTCTATCGACATAATGGAGAGTGGAAATTAAACCCCATTGCCATGGGTTATCAAGGTGGCTTAGCTGCCCTATGTGGTGGTTTTGGTATTGTTGTATCCGATGAGCCGACCCTTGAGACACCAAAACCCCCGGTGGAAAAACTGCCTGTGGAGCAACCAAGACAAAAACTTAATTTATCTAAGATTGAACTGAAAAAGCAGGGTGACAAGATTAACCTTGAGAAAAAGGCGAACAACAAATTAGGAGAAATCCTAATCAACCTTAATTGGAATCAGAAATCCAGTAAGCCTGCGGGGTTATTTGGCTCAATCTTTGGTGGCAGTGGTGGAGTTGACCTAGATCTCGGTTGTTTAATCGAAATGAAAAATGGTGCTAAAGGCGTCATCCAAGCCTTGGGAAAGCAATTCGGCAATTTTCAGGCTTATCCCTATATCGCCTTAGATGGAGATGACAGAACCGGCGCAGTTTCATCAGGGGAAAATCTCAGAATTAACGGCGATCACATTCCTGAATTTAAGAGAATCCTAGTCTTTGCCTTCATCTATCAAGGAGTTGCTAACTGGGCGGAAGCAGAGGGTGTGGTAACCCTTAAGCAACCGGGTGGGCCAGATATTGTGGTAAGAATGGATGAACACGATAATCGCAAAATTATGTGTGCTATCGCCCTAATCGAAAATGTTAATAACGAGACCTTCAGCATTGAACGTATGGTGCGCTACTTCGCAGGACACCGAGAAATGGATAAAGCTTTTAATTGGGGCCTTAAATGGAAAGCGGGATCTAAAGACTAGAAATAAATAAGGAGTAATCTACGCCATGAAAGAAGTAGCGGTTTTAATTGCAAGCATGAGGTCATCTACTAATTTAGGTATCGCTGAACTTCTTAAAAAGAATCCCGAAGGACGTTCCATTAAGGTCTATCATGCTGGGGCAATCAATGAAGCTCATATGCCAAAGGAATTTTTTAACGAGGGCTATACAGTAAGCCCTTCCCCCGATAAGCCAGAATATTTGGAATTTATTACGGGCCTCTGCCAAGAGCACAACATTGATGTGGTTATCCCACGGGATAGCCGAATCCTAGACCGCGAACAAGTTGCTTTGCTAGAACAAGGAGGTTTTCGGGTAATCCGTCCTCGAAATGAGATTTCCGATCAGGTATCTGACAAGTTATGGCTTGCAAAGAGCGCCCAGGAGCTCGGCATTCATGCACCGACTTCTCTGGTAGTGAACAATGTTGCTGAATTTATGGAGGCAGTAAAGAAACTCCGTGAAGCGGGAGGAGAAGTTTGCTTTAAACCAAGACGCGGTCTAGGCGGTCGTGGATTTAGAATCATTCGGGAATTTGATGAATTAGATAATCTACTCTATGGTTACCAGGGCCCTGCCATCAATATGGCTACTGCAGTAAGCATACTTTCTCAAAAAAAATTCTTTGATGATTTATTGGTCATGAGCTTCCTGGATGGGGTTGAATATAGTGTCGATTGCCTCTGCTGGGAGGGTGAAGCCCTTGCAGTAGTGCCCCGGCGTAAGGTTGAGTACGCACAATTAGGAAGCTATTCGGTCCAACTCTTAGAGAATAAGGAAGAAATTATTGCCTTAAGTAAAAAACTCATTCGACATTTTAAGCTGGACTATATCTGCAATATCCAGTTTCGATATTGCAAAGAAGAACCGTATCTTATTGAAATTAACCGCAGAATGTCTGGTGGGATCACAATTGCCAGTATGTCAGGAGTGAATTTCCCCTACCTGGCTCTTAAACTTGCTTTGGGTGAACCGGTGGGAGATATAAAACCAGTGCTTGAAAGAATGGTTGTTAAACAACCGAAGGAAATGCTTTTGGAATTGCAATAACAAAGGGGCGGTAAGATGTTTAAAAAATTATTAGCAGGTCTGGGTATTGATGGAGCAAAGGTCGACTTCATTGTTAACCAGCAGCAAGTTGAACTCGGTGGGGTTATTGACGGAAAAGTTTTGGTGCGTGGGGGAGCTGTGGACCAAGAGATTGACCAAATAAATATTGCACTGGTGGTAACCTCCAGCTATCAAACTGACGAGGGAGTAAAACAAGTTTGTCAAGAAATTGCCAGCGGAAAGATTGCCAATAAATTACATATCAAGGCAAACTCACCGGAAATTACGATTCCGGTTCAGTTTAAAATACCCTACAATATTCCTATCAGTACTTACTTTACGAAGTATCACTTTGAAACTAACTTAGACATTAAAAATGCCATCGATGCAAGGGATAAAGATGACATTTTGATCAAGGCCAATTCCCCTGTACAGTCTATTTTAAATGCTGTTACAGAACTAGGATTTAGGTCTAAACCTCGTTCAGGTGAGTACAACGGAAAGTGCCAGCAATTTGAGTATACTCCAACCCAGTTTATGAGAGGGAAACTTGATGAACTGGAACTTTATTTAGAAGCCCATGAAGACAGGATTAATGTAATGCTTCAAATTGATAAAAAAACAAGGGGTTTGTTTGCTAGCCTTGCAGATAATTTAGACCTTGACGAACGAAACGTATTTGTCACCATCCCCAATCACCAAGTCACTAGTCCCGGCCAAGTTGCGACCTATTTAAGAGATCTTATTGAGCGGGAATATCGTAAAATATAATAGCTTGTTAAGATAATTTATCCCGGTAGTGACTACGATTTTTTATTATTTTAAAGATTTCTAGCCGTTGGCTTATCATGATTGTGAAAACACCTGCCGATATCAACGCTGCCATAATCATCTCATTCACAACCTTTCACCTGCCCTGTGCTGTGTTGTTATTTATAGTATGTGCTAACAGGACATACGACCATGTAAAAAACCACCAAATTAAAAAAGTACGAAGCTAGTTTTTATTGCTCAAAATTTTGGATTTTATTAGATACCCTGGAGGAATATTGGGCCTAAATAATGAATAGTGTAAGTGAATGAAAAAGACGACACAATAACATGAGGTCGTCTTTCTTTATTTTGTGTGAATGAGGTGATTCATCTATGAAAAGCCTGTATCTATCGGAAGTCAAAAAAGAACTGGCAAAGTATGCCGAGTATACGGATGAACGAATTACAGAAAAAGATCTTGCCCCACTACCCGAACCGGTACAAAACTTTTTTCGTCATTGTGGCTATCTGGGAAAAGTAAAAATGAGCCAGGTCGAAGTCCAGTGGGCGGAAGTTCAATTTAAAAGATCGCCTCAGACAAAATGGATGAACTTAACCTGTTATCAGTTTAATTCAGTTCCGGAACCAAGCCGCATCGTCTATATGAAAAGTACCATTGGCGGCCTATTTCCTTTCGAAGGAAGGGACAAATATCAGGATGGCCAGGGAAATATGCTGATTAAACTATTAAAATTTATTCCGGTGGCGAATGCCACGGGCAAAGAGATAGATGCTTCCGCCTTAGTAACGGTTCTTGCTGAGTGTTTTTTGGTGCCAACCTATGCGTTACAAGAGTATATTTCTTGGACTGCCATTGATACGAAAACAGCCAAGGCAACAATCACCTATCATGACACCACCGTAAGTGGCGTATTTTACTTTAATGATAACGGGGAGTTTACACACTTTGTAACCGATGATCGATACTATTCCGAAAAGGGCACGGAATATAAAAAAATGAAATGGTCAGCGGTAGCAGGAAACTATATAGAAAAAAATGGCATACGTTTGCCAACTCACTTTAAGGCTATCTGGCATACAGAAAAAGGAGATTATGAATATTTTAAAGGAACCATAAATGAAGTGAGACCACTAAAAATAATCGAATTGAGATGATTTTATAAGAAAGGACTCGGAGTCATGCATTTTAGACAAGCCACAACAGGTGATCTTGATAAGATTTTAACCATCGAAAACCAATCTTTTAAAAACGGTATAAAAGAACCCCCACAGGTCTTTTTGGAACGAATCGAAGTCTTCTCGGAAGGTTTTCTTTTACTGGAAACAGACGAATCTGATCCCATAGGATATATTTGTTCAGAGTTGTGGTCAAGTGAAAAGGACTTGCAAGTTGAAAACCTTAGCTTAGGCCATTCCATTAAAAAAGTACATAGTTGCCAGGGGCAGGAACTTTATGTCTCCTCCATGGGCGTGCTACCAGAATACCGAGGCCGGGGATATGGTGGGCTGCTGCTCCATCAACTCATAGCCAAAACCAAGAGAAATTACTCCCAAGTAAACAGTGTTCTCCTAATTGTCTCTGAAAAATGGCCAGCAGCTAAGAAAACATATCTAAAATTAGGCTTTGAACAAATTGACCTGATACCTGCATTTTTTCAACCAGTCGATTTTAAGAGCGAACAGGGTATTGTTATGAGAAAGAAACTCACCTAAACTAGGGTCAGCCCTCGAAAATAAAATTAAAAACCTGGCACTCATATTGCAAAGTGCTTTAAAACTGATTTTTTATAATGGCTATTTTGGCATATAGGATGCCAAAGGGCAAACTAAGCTTGGTTATAGGTCATAACCTATAACCAAGCTTTTCTAACTGGAGGCTAAAAATGAAGCAGCTTATCCTGGCAGAAAAACCATCTGTGGGGAGAGATATCGTCAACGCCATTGGTGGTTCTTTTACCAAACGGGATGGGTATTTTGAAAACGACCAATATATTGTTAGTTGGGCCATTGGTCACTTGGTAGAATTATTTGAACCGGAGGATTACAATCCTAGCTTAAAAAGATGGCAACTTTCAACTTTGCCTATTATACCGGATTCCTTTCAATTAAAACCAAACCCCAAAACCATCAAACAGTACCAAGTAGTCAAACAGCTACTGAGTCGACCGGATGTGGAACTAATTGCTGGGACGGATGCCGGGCGAGAAGGGGAGCTAATCTTACGCTATATTATGCGCTTAGCAGGTTACAACCGACCCTTTAAACGCCTCTGGTTATCCGAAACAACACCGGAGGCTATCAGAAAAGGGCTGGCCAATCCTTTGCCAGGACATGGTAAGGATTTATTGGCTGCTGCAGCAGAGTCCAGGTCCTACTCGGACTGGCTGATTGGTATTAATGCCACCCGCGTCTTTACCAAGAAACACGGAGATTTATTTTCTATCGGTCGGGTGCAAACGCCAACCTTAGGAATTATTGTGGCTAGAGAAAGAGAAATTAAGACATTTACAGCGGTTCAGTACTGGGAGCTATTGGCAGATTTCACCAAGCATGATGGACAGACGTATCAAGGTAAGTGGTTTAAAAAGAAGGACGAAACCCGCTTTGATCAAGAAGCAGATGCTATCAAGATAAAGGAAAAAATTGCTGGACAAACCGGTTCTATCATCAAAACTGAAGAAAAGAACCTGTCTGAGGCACCACCTACCTTGTTTAATTTAAATGATTTACAGAAAGAAGCTAATAAAAAGTTTGGTTTTACTGCCAGCCAAACACTAGAAATAGCCCAATCCCTCTATGAGAAGCATAAACTATTGAGCTATCCCAGAACGGAGTTTAAGCACTTAACCAATGAATTGGCCAAGACCATCCCCTCTCGTCTGGGCGCCCTGGAAGCAGTACCCGGCTATGCCCACTATGTGGCCTACGCTAAAAAGGCACCTAAGCCGGGCAAGAGGTTTATTGATGATGCCAAGGTGGGCGATCACCATGCCTTGATTCCAACGAATATAAAACCAACCTCAAATCTATCTTCCCAGGAGGCCAAAATCTATAATCTGGTAGCCCGTAGATTTTTAGCCATGTTTTTTCCTGCTGCTGAATACAAACAAACCAAAATTACCACAGCGGTATCTGGTGAAACCTTCCAAACCTCCGGCAGAATTGAGCTAAGTCCGGGCTGGAAGGAGGTAATCCCGCCGCAACTCAAAGGCGATAAAAAGGATAAAGAGGAAGAAGAAGTTTTACTGCCGCCCTTAGTAAAAGGGGAAAATGTTTTTGTCACCAAGACAGCCTTAAAACAGAAAAAAACCGAACCACCTAAAAGATACACCGAGGGGACACTCCTGGCTGTCATGGAAGGGGCCGGAAAATTTGTTGATGATCCAGCCTTAAAGGATGTCATGAAGGGACATGGACTGGGAACCAGCGCAACCAGGGCCTCCATCATTGAAAGACTGATTAAGGTAGGTTACTTAGAACGAAAGGGTAAGGCATTAATTCCCACTGAAAAGGGGGAAACACTAGTCGATTTAGTACCCGAAGAAGTTTCCAGTCCACAAATGACCGGTGAATGGGAGAAGGCACTGATTGATATCGAAGCAGGCCAAGTCAATCCTACTGATTTTATGACTGGCATTATTGAGTTAACCAAAAGGATTGTTACTCTGGTTAAAGAACAACCCACAAGGGGCAATAATCCTGGCGCAGACAAGCAGGTAGTCGGCCCCTGTCCGGTATGCGGCAGGGATATTATAGAGTATCCGAAAAATTTTGCTTGCTCCGGATACCGGGAGGGATGTAAATTCTCCCTGGGTAAACAGATTTTACAGAAAGTAATCTCTTTTGAAGAAGCAAAACAATTAGTAACGGAAGGAAAAATACTCTGCCAAGGATTTATTTCTGCCAAGACAGGGAAAAAGTTTGATGCCGCATTAGTCCTTAAACAGGGTAAAATTTCTTTTGAATTTTCCTAACTAAAAAACGTCTAAAAGCCAGGATGGCCTGGCTTTTAGATGATAGACAAATGACTAAATTAAAAAATCTTAGCCAATCGTTTGATGCCAGCTTTTATTTTGTCTGGAGTAGAGTTCGAAAAATTCAAGCGCAGAGTGTTTAACCCTTTGTATTTTTAGCGTGATATGTTCCCGCAGGGGCAAAAAAACCTTCCGTTGTGCTGTATTGAAGAACCGAAGGATCACTACTTAATACCTGATTAAAGGCTTCCTTCATTCCTGCCAAGGGAAACAATTCCGGGGCTGGCAGCCCGCCGGCAAAGGAGATCATCTCCGGTTGCTCTGTTACCTTCAAGATTTCCCGAATAGCAGAACTTTGCATTAAATGAACCCGCTCGGCAAAAGAAAATTTCATAATGATCTCTCCTCATAAAAGTTATTTCTCACGTTTAAAAGGCTAACAGTCCTCTCTGACCAGCCCAATGCAAAGAAAACATCAGGATGATCCCAAGGCCCACCGTGGCTAAAATACTTCGGCTCTTATAGGCCACCAGAGAAGCGAAAATACCTGCCACTAAGTAGTGATTGTGCAAAGATAGATCAAGATACCCTTTGGGGAGGAGCATGCTTGGTAGGATTAAAGCTGTTAATATAGCGGTGGGAACATGTTTTAACCAGCCTTCTAAAAAGGCAGGTACGCCAGTTTGACGAAACAAAATCAGACAACCAAATCTGGTGATAAAGGTAACTACAGCCATCCCGAGAATAATCAATAAAATATCACTTCTCATGTCCGCTCCTCCTTTCCATAAGGGAACCAATGACACTGGCAACTAAACAGGCGACAATAA
Organism: uncultured Desulfotomaculum sp.; assembly: GCA_946411205.1. Taxonomy (GTDB): domain Bacteria; phylum Bacillota; class Desulfotomaculia; order Desulfotomaculales; family Desulfotomaculaceae; genus Desulfotomaculum. Next base: position 27,477 of record CAMKDG010000019.1, on the reverse strand, counting down.
TATACCACTTACCAGGTAGGTACAATGCCGCTAAAACCGCAATGATGCCAGATAAAGCGCAAACCAATAGACTAATCCGATCGACCAGACGAGGAATTAAAAGCACCAGAAAAGTTGCTGTCATGGCAAAGTCCAATCCCCATTCCAAGCAATTGGCTAAATAGCCACCCATCATAACCCCGAAAACTGTAGATATGACCCAGGTAAGATAAAGGCTCGTGCTGACACTTAATTGATAATAGGGGCTATAGCCAACTTTATAAATTCGGTTAGCTGTCAAAGCATAGGATTCATCGACCATACCAAAGGACAGCAACGCTTGGAAGGGAAGGGGCAGTTTCATCATATAGGGGGCTAAGGATGCACCCATTATAAAGTGCCTTAAATTGATTAAAAATGTCGTAAAAACAATGATACCCCAATCTGCGATACCTGCACCCAGCATGGTCATGGCAACAAACTGGGATGCACCAGCAAAAACCAGTAACGACATCAAAATTGTTTCCACATGAGTTAGACCCGTGGTAATTCCGATGATGCCACAGGTGATGCCAAAGGGGATGACTCCCAACAAAACCGGAATGCTTTCCCGCAATCCTTGACTTACATCTAGTACTTGCAAACTCCCTGCTTGAGCGCCCAAGGGCTTTGCCATTTCTGTCGCCTCCTAAAAAGTAATTCTTATTATCTTAACTAGCAGGAAGATAATCGTAAATATCCAATTTAATTAATAATCTAATTAATTGGATATTGTAAGGGGGTAATTAACAAATGGATATATCCAAATATCTTATTGAAACCCAAATTGATTCAGCCTCCGAAACACCTCTTTATTTGCAGATTGCCAATAGTATTGCGCAAAAAATAATTGATAACACCCTACCCAAGGGAACCAAACTACCTCCAGAACGTGAATTATGCAAATTTTTTGGTGTCAGCCGAACGACTGCCATTAATGCCTACCGTTGGTTAGAACAGGAAGATCTGGTGGCTACCAAAGTGGGCAGTGGCACCTATGTAAAAGAAAATTCTCCGCTTCATAGCAAAACCTTTGAAGTACCGTGGTCCCAGCTTTTTATTCCTTACCCCCAAACACCCATGACATCGATACTAAAGGAATTGGTTTCTACTCCCTATACCAGTGAAATAATCTCTCTCGCCACCGGTATGCCAGACCCGTCTTTTTATCCACTGGATATCTTTAACAGCTTATTTAACAAGTATCTCTGTACAACAAATCCTGCGGACTTTGGCTATATTCCGACCGAAGGGTATCAACCTCTACGCGAAACCGTTGCCAGTATGCTTTCGCAGCAAGGAATCGATACAACCCCAGATCGGACCTTAATCCTCTCCGGTTCCCAGCAAGGATTGTACTTGACCAGTAAGGTGTTATTGGAACGGGGGGATTATGTTATCGTTCAGTCCCCAACCTATATTGGAGCGATTCAAATCTTTCAGGCTATCGGAGCCCGTATGCTAATCCTACCCGAGGATAATTCATTAAACCTGGATATTCTGGAGGATTATCTCATTCGATACCGGCCCAAATTGTTTTACATTATTTCCACTTATAACAACCCTACCGGACAAGTCCTGACAGAACAGGAGCGAAGGGATTTACTACGTCTGGCCATGAGACATCGTCTTGTCATTATTGAGGACGATCCTTACAGTCAACTCTATTATGGTGAAAAACCTCCGTTAGCACTAAAATCCTTGGATAACGCTGAGAGTGTCATTTATATGAGTACCTTTTCTAAAACCATTACACCGGGTCTCCGTACCGGCTATCTCACCGGTCATCCTGCCCTGATTAACCGGCTGGCTCTGGAAAAACAGTATGTTGATCTGCATAGCAATAATTTTTCCCAATGGCTATTAAACCTCTATCTGAAACAGGGATATTATGAAGAGCACTTAAAATTTACTAGAAAGGAGTATAAAAAAAGAAGGGATGTCCTGGTCAAAACTGTTAGGCGCTATCTGGATAAGGAGATTTTTTTTGATGTCCCCGATGGCGGTTTTTACCTTTGGTGCAAAATAAAAAACTCAATCACTTCTGCCAGATTATTGCAGGAAGCCATTAAATGTGGCGTTTTCTTCGTCCCGGGCCAGGCCTTTTACACTGTACCCACCGCAGAAAGTGAGTTTCGCCTTTGTTTTGTCACCCATCCCGAACCGGTGCTGGTGGAAGGAGTAAAAAGGCTAAGCAAAGCATTTGAGATCCTCCACAAAAATAAAGCGACAAAGACCGTCTTAGAAAATCAATTAAACCCAATTGTGTAGCCCATTTGGCCCAAAATATGGAGTCAACAAATGGGAATAAAACAAGAGTGAAACCCTTCAAATATAAAATGAAAAAGCCGATTTCCTCATAATCAGGATAATCGGCTTTTTTACATAGTCTTTTTAAATTTACACAGATGCCCAGGAAAATTAAAAAATGGCCGATGGGCCTTGGGGCATACTATAACAATAGGTTAAATCATTAGAAAGAAAAAGTCTATTCCTTTTTTAGGATTTCCCTTATATTTTTAATACGGCTTCTTAGGAAAACTAAAATTTTTGGGAGGTTTTAAGGTGGAAAAAATAAAAATTAAAAATTATCCGATGGTAAGTCCGGCTCCAACAGTCCTTGTCGGAGCCGATGTAAAGGGCAAGCCTAACTATGCCACCGTTGGGGCATTTGGTGTGGTGTGTCTGGAACCAGTGTTTTACATCTCATTAAAAAGCACTCATTATACAACCATGGGAGTTAAGGAAAAGGGCTACTTTAGTATCAATATACCCTCGGCAGATATGGTTCAAATAACAGATTATTGCGGTGTCGTATCGGGCAAAACAACAGACAAGTCAGTTGTGTTTACTTCGTTTTATGATGAACTTGAAAAAGCACCCATGATTAGCGAATGCCCGTTGAATTTTCTCTGTAAAGTCATACAAAGCACGCCAATTTGTGGCTTTGAAGTGTTTTTTGGGGAAATCATTTCTACCTACCTAAATAAGCAATGCCTGACAGATGACAAGCCTGATCCACTAAAAATCAATCCTATGATTATGATGGGCAGTAGTTATTATGATTTAGGCCAGGCTGTGGGAAACGTTTTTAAAGAAGGCATGGAATATAAGAAGTCACAAAATAAATAAGGCCTACCTGTTAACTAAATCTGGCTCCACCGAAAATGATAGATATATTCCTTTACAAGCCAGAAAGATAATGCAAAATCAAATCGTATCCTAAGCAGGATAAAGAACCTCAGCATGGAAGCATAATCATTAGAGGGTAACTAGCGTAGGAGGTGCTTCATGTCCCATTTACTGAAACCATTACAAGTAGGCTCATTAAAACTGCCGAACCGCCTGGTGATGCCACCGATGGCAACTGCTAAAGCGGAACCCGATGGCAAAGTCAGCTCGGCCATCCTCGACTACTACAAGGAAAAATCCCAGGGTGGCTATATAGCTTTGATCATCGTTGAACATAGTTTTATTCTGCCAGAAGGAAAAGCCAGCAAACACCAGCTATCTGTGGCGGAAGATACAACGGTGGAAGGCTTGCGGAAGTTAGCCGAGGTGATTCAGCAAAATGGCTCTCAAGCGGTCATGCAACTCAACCACGCCGGCAGTGCAGCATCTAAGGAGATCATTGGCACCACGCCGGTTGGTCCTTCGGCGGTCTGTAATCCTCGTCATGGAGGAGAACCACCCCATGAGCTGAGCCAAGGGGAAATTACCAATATTGTGCAAGCTTTTCAAGCTGCTGCCCGCCGTACCAAAGAAGCGGGTTTTGCCGGGGTGGAAATCCATTCTGCCCATGGCTATCTGCTTAATCAGTTCTTTTCACCGCTTACCAACAAACGGACTGATCAATATGGCGGGGCTATTCATAACCGTATCCGCCTTCATCTAGAGATTATCGAAGCAGTACGCTCGGTAGTGGGGCCAGATTTCCCTCTGCTCTTAAGGCTAGGTGCCTCTGATTATCAGGAGGGCGGTATCACCATTGCAGATAGCCAAATCGCCGCCCAGGAATTTGTTAAAGCTGGCGTAAATATTTTGGATATATCCGGTGGTTTCTCCGGCTATGCTGTGCCGACACTGAGTGGTCAAGGTTATTTCTTCCCCTTGACACAGGCCATCAAAAAAGTGGTGACGATTCCGGTTATCCTCACTGGTGGTATTACCGAACCACAAGCGGCCGAGCAACTGCTGGCTGAAGGAAAAGCAGACCTGATTGGCGTAGGTAGAGCGATTCTGAACAATTCAAAGTGGGCCGAGCAGGCCGTGGAAAGCCTGCGGAATGGAGGGTAAGTATTGATTGTTTTAAAGTCACCAAGGGAAATTGCCATTATGCGTGATGCCGGAAAAATTGTAGCAGAATGTCATGCCATGCTGGCAGAGAAAATTAAACCTGGGATAACAACCCTGGAACTAGATCAGCTTACAGAAAAACTCATTCGCAGCAGAGGAGCGATGCCCAGTTTTAAGGGACATCATGGGTTTCCAGCTACTATTTGTGTAGCTATTAATGATGTTATCTGTCATGGGTTTCCTAGTAAGACAGAGCTTAAAGACGGGGATATTGTGACTATTGATATAGGCGCACTGTACAAGGGCTATCATGGAGATTCAGCCTGGAGTTATGCCGTAGGCAATGTTTCACCGGAGATTGCAAAGCTGATGCAGGTCACAAAGGAGTGTCTTTTCTTAGGCATAGAGCAGGCCCAGCCGGGAAAACGGATCGGAGACATTGGTCACGCCATCCAAAGCCATGCTGAGAGTCTTAACTATGGTGTTGTGAGGGAATTTTGTGGTCACGGCATCGGCCAAAGCCTCTGGGAAGAACCCCAGATTCCACATTACGGTAGAGCCAATAGAGGAACCTTATTAAAGCCGGGCATGACCATCGCCATTGAACCAATGATTACTATGGGTGATTGGCGTGCAAAATTAGCTCCAGACGGCTGGACTGCCAGTACCGTTGATGGGTCAATCTGCGTTCAGTATGAGCACACCCTTGCCATAACCAAGGACGCTCCGGTAATACTAACGGAACTATAAAAATACATCTCTGATTATCGAGATGAAAATAGGTCGGTCATAGAATGGTATAAACGAAGAGATACTTATTTAAATGGGTATCTCTTCGTTTTTATTACGCTAGCTTCACAGCCTATTCTTTAGAAAATCTTTAGATTTTCTAAAATCGTTTTTAAGAAAATACCTTTATGATAATTTATACAGCAAGCAAACAATTAGATCGCTACTTATATGGCAGATTTTTAACAAATCTAGGTTTAGCCTTACTAAAAAGGGGGTACGTGATGGAACCGATATCTGTTTTAGTCATTGATGATGACGACGAAATTCGCGAGATCGTCCAGGTCTTCCTAAAAAATGAGGGTTATCGGGTTTTACAGGCTGAGGATGGTCTGCAGGCCCTTGATCTGCTAAAACAAGACCGGGTGGATTTGATTATCATGGATGTTATGATGCCCTATTTGGATGGTATGCAAGCCTGTATGAAAATCCGTCAAACCTTGCAAATACCGATTATTATGCTTTCCGCTAAAAACGAAGCTATGGATAAAATTATGGGATTAACCTCAGGGGCCGATGATTATGTCACCAAGCCCTTCAATCCGTTGGAACTGATGGCTAGGGTTAAAGCTCAACTTAGAAGAAGCAAATTATTAAACCAGGAAACTCGGGAAAATGAAATTGAATTAGGCGATTTGATTATTCAACCAGACCGTCATGTGGTAAAGGTAAGGGGCCAAGAAATTTCGTTAACCCCTTTAGAGTTTAAAATACTAGAGTTAATGGCCAGTCATCGCGGGCAAGTATTTAGTGCGCAGCAAATTTATGAATGCGTCTGGAAGGAAGAGGCCCTACAATCTGAGAGTACCGTAATGGTACATATCCGAAATATACGGGACAAAATTGAAACTAATCCAAGGGAGCCTCAGTATATTAAAACGGTATGGGGAGTTGGCTATAAAATTGTCTAATCGGCAAAATGTTTCACTACGGTTAAAACTATTGGCCACCTTCGTTTTTTGTTTGGTTTTAAGTTTCATCGTTTTCTATTTCCTGGACTACCTGACTCGCGATATCCGAGCAGAACACTACACCAGCTATGTATCTAGTAAAAGTGCTGTAAAGGACCAGGCAGAATGGATAGAGCAGAAGCTCCCACAACTAAATAAGAATCAGCAGGTGTCCTCATTATTAGATGAAGCAAGCAAGCGGGGAGATGGCTTAAGAATATATTTAACGGATGTTTCCGGCGAGGTTTTGTATCATTCCACCGGGGCCACAGAAGCCCGTTTAGATATTCATCGTATCCTGTATGAAACGAAAGAATCTCTCCAAGTCCCTGCCCCAGGTAAACACTTCTCGGAGGTTAAAGCACTAATCGTGAATGGTCATAACGTATATTTGGTAGTGAAAGGTACTTTATATGCCGAGAAAGGTGTAAATTACAAATTTAACTACCTGCTCAATAGCACTGTTTTTGTTACTATTTTTTCGCTGCTTTTTTACTGGTTCACCCGAAATAAAATGCAGCAAATTCAAGCTATCAATAACAGTGTCCAGGAAATTGCTAATGGCAATCTACAAATCCGATTACCCTTATGCAGCAAAGATGAGCTTGGCACTCTGTCGCACAATATTAACATCATGGCCCAGCAGTTGCAGGAAAAAATAGCTCAGGAAAGGGCCGTTGAAAAGTCTAAGCTAGACTTAATTACGAATATATCCCACGACCTACGCACACCGCTCACCAGCATCATTGGTTATTTAACGTTGCTTACAGAAAAAAATTATCATTACCCTAAAGAGATAGCTCATTATATTGCCAGCAGCTACAATAAGGCTGGCCAACTAAAAAAATTGATTGATGACCTTTTTGAGTACACCTGGCTTACCAGTGGGGATGTAAAGCTGGTTAAGCAAAACATTGACTTACGTCAAATGATGGAACAAATGGTTGTTGAATTTGAGCCAATTGCTGCAAAAAGTGGCGTCACCATACAATATCAATTGGGTGAAGCACCGGTACCAGTATTGGTTGATCCAGATAAAATAGCACGAACGATGGATAATTTACTGGTTAACGCTTTAAAGTTTAGTGTTAAACCGGGAAGCATTAAAGTAACTCTAAGAACAGAAGATCAAGGAGCAGTTCTTACTGTAATGAATAAGGGATTGCCCATGACTCAAGAACAAGCAAACCAAGTCTTTGAACGATTTTATGATGGGGCTAACCCCCTGGAACAGGACGTTATGCCCAGGAGTGCCGGATTAGGTTTATCCATTGCTAAGAATATTATCGAACTACATGGTGGAGAAATATGGCTAGAGCATCAAACTGATGATTACCGGTTTTGCATCAAGATACCTCACTAGTCACTCAAATGAAGGGGACATTCAAATGCTAAAAGAACCCGTTTTAAAAATAGCAAATCTTAGTAAAAAATATAACGATCATTGGGCTGTGCAAGACTTAAATTTAACGGTTAACCGAGGGGAAATCTATGGCTTTCTGGGACGAAACGGGGCTGGTAAAACCACCACCATTCGCATGATCATGGATTTAATTAAACCAACTAGGGGTGACATTCAACTTTTTGGTGTACCCAAAACGAATTTGGGTACAGACCTTTTTCGGCGTATCGGTGCAACCATTGAATATCCTGGATTTTATCCTAATTTAACAGCCAAAGAAAACCTGTATTATAATGCAAAAATGTTTGAAATTAAACCGTCACGAATCAACGAAGTATTAAATTTTATGGACTTAACTGCTGCAGCTAACCGGGTTGTTAAAGGATTTTCTTTAGGCATGAAGCAAAGACTTGGACTAGCCAGAGCCCTTTTACACAGCCCCGATTTCCTTATTCTTGATGAACCAACAAACGGCTTAGATCCGGCAGGTATTAAGGAAATTCGTGATATCATCAAAAACTTAAATCGAGAACAGAATATTACTATTTTTGTATCCAGTCATATTTTGCCGGAAGTTGAGCAAATGGCGACCAGAGTGGGGATTATTCACCATGGGACTTTGGCAGAAGAGATTACCTTAGAGGAAATGCACCGCCAGGGACAGAGGTATCTTGAATTAAAGGTCAGTGATCCCCAGACAGCGATTGCTGTGATAAAGGAAAAATTAGCGATGCAAAAAATTGATCTATTGGAAAACGGTTATCTTCATGTATATGGGCAACTAGATCAGCCCGCCTTAGTAAATCGCTTACTCTTGGAAGCAGGCCTTGAGGTTTCTCACCTCGCCCTGTATCAGGAGACCTTAGAGGACTGCTTTATGAGAATTACCGGAGGTGAAGAATAGTGCTGACTGCCATACGCTTAGAATTCATGAAATGGAAACGCTCCAAGATATTGCTTTCTGCCTTCATTGCGGTATTGCTAGCACCTTTTATTACTCTGCTATCCACTTCCTTAAAAATAAACAATTTGGGACTGCGGGTCGAGTGGGTAGATATTATCGCCCTAGGTATGCAGGTAAACCATTTGTTTGTGTTTCCTCTGACCTTTAGCGCCCTTGCCGCTTACATTTTTGTTCAGGAATATCAAACTGGAGCGGTTATTAATTTGTACACCCTACCTGTAAACCGCAAATCCATTATCCTAGCGAAGACAGTCACTCTTCTGATAACCATTATGGCATTCATCCTGATATCTCATGGTTTACTCATTGTAACGGGCACTATTTTTCTAAACACCAGTCCTTGGGCTGCCTTTGTACGATACTTTCCCCTAGCTTGCCAAACGGGTCTCATGCAATTTTCTTTAATGCCCATTATTATTTGTATTGGTATATGGACGCGTCATTTTGTACCACCTTTGATTACTGCGGGAGTCTTTATCATGATTGCCTTTATTTCAATCGCCATGCCCAGCATTGGACCGTTATTGTTTCCCGCGCTGCCTTATTATGTAATTTTACAAGATATTGACTGGTACCCGACGGGTATCCGTAGTATCTCCTATACGTGGGAATTTCTAGTTCCGGCATTTTTCATTTTCTTCATCACGTCATTCGTCATTTCAGAAAAACGAGATATTCAATAGGAGACAGGTCTCTGTAAAAAATGTTGAAACCTACCTTTACCAAAAAATTAAATGATTGACTTAGCTGTGGACTTATGCTAATTTATTAAATAACATCATACAACATCGACATTGATGGAGGAAAGTAGATCATTCCCAACCTTCCAGGGAGGAGAAGCCGCGACTGAGAGCTTCTTTATGGTATGGCTGATTGAAGTTCCCTCCGGAGTTGCTGCAGTGAAAGATTGAAGTAGGTGCAGCCGGGGTCCCGCCGTTAAAAGGGAGGAGGTATCGGATGCAAATCCCGTACCGGTAAAAGCGACTACATAAGTAGGGTGGTACAGCGAAATCAACATTTCGTCCCTTAGAGGATGAAATGTTTTTTATTTACCGGGGGAGTGCCATCCCGTACTTTTGAGCTGGGCTAGTTAGCCAATTTGGGTGGTACCGCGGAGATAACTCTTCGTCCCTTTTCTAGGGATGAAGAGTTTTTTATTTTATAGCCCGAAGGGAGGGTTTTATCTTTTTCAAGTTGTTAGCTAAAGGTTTAAGAAAAAATAAAAATAATTTTTGGGAGGCAATAAAAATGAAAAAAATACTAGTATCGATACTGTTGATGATGGTTCTTGGGTTAACTGGCTGTGGGGCTAGCGAAGCACCTCAAGGCCAAGCAAAGGAGAAGGAGACGGAGAAGGTAAAACTGGGAATTATACAAATTGTAGAGCACCCGTCTTTAGATGCTGCCAGACAGGGCTTTTTAGATCTCCTGAAAGAGCAAGGCTACACTGAGGGTGACAAGCTAGTGGTGGATTATCAAAATGCCCAGGGAGATCAAGGGAACCTACAAACCATCGCTCGCAAGTTAGTTCAGGACAAAAATGATTTGTTGTTGGCCGTTGCCACACCTTCGGCTATGATGATGGCCAACGAAACTAAAGATATTCCCATTTTAATTACAGCAGTCACTGACCCGGTCAGTGCCAAATTGGTAAAAAGCATGGATAAACCAGCTACCAACGTCACTGGCACCATTGACATGAACCCAGTCAAGGATCAACTACAGCTGATTAAAGATATTGTGCCAAATACGAAAAGCATTGGTATTATCTATAATGCCAGCGAAATCAATTCCCAGGTACAGGTTGAAGTAGCAGAGCGAGTAGCTCCTGAGCTGGGCGTACAGCTAGTAAAGGTTACCGTTACAGCCAGCAGTGAGGTCATGCAAGCAGCTCAATCCCTAGTAGGAAAGGTGAATGCTATCTATCTACCCACCGATAACATGGTGATTTCCTCTTTAGCAGCGGTTCTTAAAGTGGCTGAAGAAAACAAAATACCAGTGATTGCTGGTGAAAGCGACTCCGTGGCAAAGGGTGCTCTGGCCACCGTCGGTATTGACTATTACCAATTAGGACGGACCACCGGGGAAATGGCCCTGCGTGTCATCAAGGGTGAAAAACCCCAAGAAATGGTCATTCAAAGTCAGGTTGGTTCTGAACTTACTATTAACCTGCAGGCGGCAGAGCGGATGGGTGTAACTATTCCTGAAGAACTCACAGCGAAGGCTAAAAAAGTAATTAAGTAGGGTGATAAGTATGACAGCGATTGGACTGGGTGTAATTGAACAGGGTTTCTTATGGGGCATCATGGTGCTGGGAGTCTACATCACCTTCCGGGTATTGAACTTTCCCGATCTTACTGTGGATGGCAGCTTTACCCTGGGAGCAGCGGTAGCCGCCCGCCTGATTTTTGATGGTCATGATCCCTGGCTGGGGACGCTGCTGGCATTGGTTTGTGGTTTGGCGGCAGGTTTGCTGACCGGGTTATTAAATACCAAACTGCGCATTGCTCCCTTGTTATCCGGTATCTTAATGATGATCGCCCTCTATTCAGTTAACCTGCGGGTTATGGGCAATAAATCTATGCTATCTTTGTTGCGTCTGGACACCCTTTACACTGATTTTGCAGCCACGGGGGTTCCGGTGCAATGGGCCGTGGCCACCTTTGGTTTACTGGCGGTGCTGCTAACCTCAGCTCTAATCTACCTCTTCTTAAAGACTGAGATGGGGCTAGCCCTGCGGGCAACCGGCGATAATGAGCAAATGATCCGCAGTTTAGGAGTAAATACCGACAGCAGCAAGATTATGGGCCTAGCATTGGGGAACGGCCTGGTGGCCCTATCTGGCGCTTTGGTAGCTCAATATCAAAGCTTCAGCGACGTGGGGATGGGCATTGGTATGATCGTGGTGGGTCTGGCCTCCGTCATCGTGGGTGAGGTGATCTTTGGCAACGGCAGCCTACGCCGAACCCTGCTGGCAGTGGTAGCCGGTTCTCTGGTTTATCGGGCAGTCATTGCCTTGGTCATGCAACTGGGCTTACCCACCACGGATCTTAAACTTTTCACCGCTCTGTTGGTGGTAGTAGCCATGTCCTCACCGTTGATGAAGGAAAAATTAGTAAGCCGCCAAAAGCAAAGAGGAGGTAATCAAGATGCTGTCGCTCGCTGGAATTAAAAAAACCTTTAACCCAGGCAGTGTCAATGAGCGCCTGGCCCTGTCCAGTGTATCTTTAAAAATGCAGGCCGGCGAAGTGGTTACTGTTATCGGCGGCAATGGTGCCGGTAAATCTACCTTGCTCAATAGCATCGCCGGTGTCTACCCGCTGGATGAAGGCCGGATCTGGATTGATCAACAAGAAATCCAGCAGATGCCGGAACATAGCCGAGCTCCCTTTATTGGGCGGGTCTTCCAAGACCCCCTGCGAGGCACCGCCGCCTCCATGACCATTGAGGAAAATTTAGCGTTGGCCTTAAAACGGGGTCTGCGTCGAAGACTTTGTTGGGGCATTAAAGCCAAGGATCGGAATTTTTATCGGGAACAGCTCAGTAAATTGGGGCTGGGCTTGGAGAATCGCCTGACTACCCGGGTAGGTCTGCTCTCCGGGGGTCAACGTCAGGCCCTAACCCTCTTAATGGCTACCCTGATACCACCCAAAATTCTGTTATTGGATGAGCATACGGCGGCCCTCGACCCCAATACCGCTCAAAAGGTGCTGGACCTGACCGAAAAAATTATCGCCCAGCATCATCTGACCACTCTTATGGTCACCCACAACATGGCGGATGCCCTTCGCCTGGGTAACCGCACCATCATGATGCACGAAGGTCGCATCATCCTGGATCTGCAAGGAGAAAAGCGCCAATCCACCAGCATTCCCGATCTGTTAGAGATGTTCAAAAAAGCCAGCGGCCAATCGATGGTCAACGATAGAATGCTGATGGTAGCAGGTGAATAAAGACGCTAAAGAAAAGAGGGAAGGCATTAAATCCATTACCTTCCCTCTCATGCTAAGAACATTTATGTGGAGTAATCCCTCTTACTCATACTCAATAACAGAACGGTAATCAGCAGGTACTCCATAACCTGATTTAATAACCACATGGCGGCCTAAATCGAACAATGCTTCCAGGGCTCTTCGTAAACGATTTTCTGCAATATCAATGGCATCCTCATCAATACGAAATTGTTCTAGAGGTATATTGGCTAATAGTTTCAGTCGATTAACTGAAGCGGTTATAATCCCAACCCTCTCTGATAATAAGGATTGATTATACACCCAATTCCTCCTTTATCATTTCATGTAACTCTTTATAACCCTGATCTAAGTGGTATTTGAAATCCATATATCTCCCGGAAATCAAATATTCATAGTCTGTACGCAAATCCTCGTCCGCTGAGTAAATCAGCTTTCCCTGACTGATAATTTCAAATGCTAGTGCAAGGGAAGCGTTTTGCAGGAATAGTAAATCAACTTCTAAAGGGTGAAAAATTTCTGCTAGACTCGGGTAAAGTTCCATATAGAGGGTAACCGGCTTTATACTAGTATCTTTCGCTAATACGGCTAAATCAATATCACTGGCTTGATTTGGATCTTCCATGTAGGAACCGAACAGATAAACTGCAACGATCTCAGGATGTCTTTCAAATATTTGCCGGGTGGAAGGATATTGGTTCGAGTGATTCACCTCATTCGACTCTCCTTTTGCAGGCATCTCTTCAACTTTATCTTACTATATATAGCAAGCTAGTGGATGTCAATAATACATGTAATAATTTACCACATCAGCACCTTTTTGGGGTTAATCGAAAGTCACCATAGGGACTGGTACAAGCCTACATGTATACAGGATTTCTGCGTTTCGAGTATTGCCATCTGATATTGAAGAGACTATAATAGCAATATCTCAGGGAACAAAGATGTCCCTCAAAAAGCCAACGAAGGCCTAAGATTCAATAGGAATCTTAGGCCTTGTTTTTTAACACAATGATGTGCTTTTGAGCAAAGGTGCTAGCAACAAGGGAAGTAAATCTTCTCTTGTTGCCAGCACCACTTTATTTTTGGGGAAGTCTTCTGGTAGGGTACCCCCAGTTGACTTCACCATAATTAATTTTGGGGAGGAATTCATATGAAAAGTAAACTACTATCGTTCCTTATGTTACTCTTTACGATGTTACTGCTTCCTGGTACAGCCTTTGCCGGGGAGACTTCCACCATTGATACCGGGGATACATCCTTTATCTTGATTTGTGCAGCCCTGGTTATGATTATGACACCCGGATTAGCCTTATTTTATGGTGGGATGGTTCGCAAGAAAAATGTACTTAGTACCATTATGCTAAGTTTTATCGTGATGAGTGTTGTTTCGATCATTTGGGTCTTATATGGTTATACCCTGGCCTTTGGTCCAAATAGTAATGACTTCATCGGTGGTCTGGATTACCTCTTTCTCCAAGGCGTAGGTCAAGAACCCGCCGCCGGTGGCACAATTCCCCATCTACTTTTTATGGTTTTCCAATTAATGTTTGCCCTCATTACCGTTGCCATCATTACTGGTTCCATTGCAGAAAGAATGCGGTTTTCAGCTTTCTTAGTCTTTATTGTTATTTGGTCTTCCCTGGTGTATGCTCCCCTCGCTCATTGGGTTTGGGGTGGTGGTTGGCTCATGAAACTTGGCGCCTTAGATTTTGCCGGAGGTACCGTGGTACACATTAGTTCCGGTGTGACCGGACTGGTGGCGGCTCTAGTAATCGGTAAAAGAAAAGGCTATGGCAGCGAACCAATGGTTCCTCATAACCTACCAATGACTGTTTTAGGGGCTGCACTGCTCTGGTTTGGCTGGTTCGGCTTTAATGCAGGCAGTGCTTTAGGAGCCAACGGTCTGGCAGCCAGTGCCTTTGCAGTAACCCACATTGCAGCCGCTGCCGGAGGCTTAGCCTGGGTTCTTACGGAATGGTTCAGCCACGGTAAACCAACCGTTTTGGGTTGTATTTCCGGTGCGGTAGCAGGCTTGGTGGCCATTACTCCAGCGGCAGGTTTTGTATCTGCTATGCCTGCTCTGATCATTGGCTTAGTAGTTGGCCCCCTTTGTTATTTTGCAGTAGCCATCGCCAAAACAAAATTTGGTTACGATGATTCCCTGGATGCTTTCGGCATTCATGGGGTAGGAGGGACCTGGGGAGCTATTGCTACCGGTCTGTTTGCCAGTACATCTGTCAATCCGGCAGGTGCTGACGGACTATTCTACGGGAACTCCAGCCTGCTGGTAAATCAACTGATCGGAGTGAGTGCGACCATCCTCTTTACCTCATTAGCTACTTTTGTTATTCTAAAATTAATCAGCACTTTCGTAAGCCTAAGAGTCTCCGCAGATGACGAAGTGGTAGGTCTTGATATTTCGGTACACGGGGAAAATGCTTACGCCTATACCGATGATTTTATCGGCTCCTTTACTAGAGAAATAAAAGTTTCCAACGAGTCCCCTAAGACAATGGTCAAAACTGTTTAGGAGGAAAGCATATGAACAAAATAGAAGCGGTTATCCGTCCCGGTAAATTAGAAGAAGTAAAGGATGCCCTGAATAAACTTGGTATTCATGGCATGACGGTTTCCCAGGTGATTGGTTGTGGCCATCAAAAGGGTCGCACCGAAGTATACCGAGGATCTGAGTATAGTATTAACCTGTTACCCAAAGTGAAGGTAGAGGTTATTGTCAAAGAACAATGGGTGGATCAATGCGTAAAAGCCATCCGAGAGGCTGCCTACAGCGGCGAAATTGGGGATGGGAAAATCTTCATTTACCCGGTAAGTAATGTTGTTCGTATTAGAACAGGCGAGCAAGGGGAGGATGCTGTTTAAAATTCCTTCCGAGAACAGAAAAAATGTTATGTATACAGTAAGGAAATCTATTGACTGGTTAAGATACACTGCCTATAATAAAAACAAGTAAATAGCAGGATACAACGAAGTGTCCTATTGTGGCAATGTCGCCCAGAACAGATTATTTATCTGTCTGGGCTTTTTGCGTTTTGCGAGGTGATTTTCAATGGCCAATCCGCGAATTTTGATTGTCGATTCAGACTATGCTTCCTTAAAACACCTGAAATCTTTGTTAACTAAATTGGATTTTATGGTAGTGGGAGAAGTCTGTGACGGTCCCGCTGCTTTAAAACTAGTACGAACCCGGGAGCCCGACTTGTTGATCATCCATGATAAACTCCCTGGACTGGGTGGTCTTGAGGTAGCTCGTATTATGTATGAGGATAAAATTGGGCCAATTATTATCACCACAGATTATTTGCAACAGGAATTGGTTTTGAAAGCGAAGGAAGCCCGAGTATCAAACATCTTGGTAAAGCCCCTGGAAGAGCATCATTTGCTACCTGCGGTGGAACTGGCATTAGGTAATTATCAAGAGATCATTAAGCTGGAAAAGCAGATTAAGGAACTTAAATACAGCATTGAGACCAGGAAGTTAGTAGAAAAAGCCAAGGGTATTTTAATGAAAACCATTCATTTAAATGAAGAAGAAGCTTTTCGTCGAATTCAGAAACAAAGCATGAATAAACGCATGTCCATGCGTGCGGTGGCAGAAGCAATCCTTATGGCTCATGCAATGCAAGATGTTTAACCTAGACCTGACAACTGCAGAATTAGGTACGATGCTGTACTACTAGGGCAATGGCGCCTTTTATGAAAGGGAAAGTAATTTTCCTTTCATAAAAGGCGCTTGTTATTTCACTTTCAGAAAGTATAAGAAAAACTAAGGCCTCCACCAGTGGCGCAGGCCAAGTTTTTCTAATCCAATTAAATTTAGTAAAAGGAAAGGTGGATAAACATGGATGCTGCAATGAAGCAAGAAGTTTTAGAAAAAGCCCGGGAGGCGGGTGTTAAATTTGTTCGCCTGCAGTTTACGGACATTTTTGGTGTTCTAAAAAACGTGGCCATTACCGTAGAGCAACTGGGCAAAGCCTTGGATGGAGAAATGATGTTTGACGGTTCATCAATTCATGGCTTCACCCGCATTGAAGAATCGGATATGTATCTGCAACCAGACCCCGCCAGCTTCGTGGTATTTCCCTGGCGTCCCAGAGAAGGGGCTGTAGCCCGTCTGATTTGTGATATTTATAATCCCGATGGCACTCCCTTTCAGGGTGATCCCCGTTATGCCTTAAAAAAGGTTTTAGCGGAGGCCAAGGAAATGGGCTATACCATGAATGTAGGTCCAGAATGCGAATTTTTCCTCTTCCATATTGATAAAGAAGGTCGTCCCACCACGGAAACCCATGACCAAGCCGGCTACTTTGATATGACACCGATTGATATGGGCGAAAATGCCCGACGTTTTATGGTGCTTACTTTGGAGGAAATGGGTTTTGAAATTGAAGCTTCCCACCATGAAGTGGCTCCCGGTCAACACGAGATCGACTTTAAATATTCCGATGCACTGGATGTAGCTGATAAAATTATGACCTTTAAATTTGTTGTACGTACCATTGCCCAGCGGCACGGCTTACATGCCAGCTTTATGCCCAAACCAATCTTTGGTATTAACGGTTCTGGGATGCATATGAATCAGTCTTTGTTTACTTTGACTGGTGAAAATGCTTTCTATGACCCCAGCACTCCAGATCAGCTTAGCGAAACTGCCAAATACTACATTGGAGGTTTGGTTAAACATGCCCGGTCCTTTGCAGCCTTGACCAACCCTAACGTCAACTCTTACAAACGCCTAGTGCCCGGTTATGAAGCTCCTTGTTATGTAGCTTGGTCCTTAGCCAACCGCAGCTCGTTGATTCGCATTCCAGCTAAACGTGGGTTATCCACCCGGGTGGAATTACGCAACCCCGACCCATCCTGCAACCCCTACCTGGCTATTGCAGCAGCCTTGCAGGCTGGCCTAGATGGGATTAAAAATAAAATTACCCCACCGGCAGTCACTGAACGCAATATTTATCACATGTCTGCAGATGATCGAGATTTGGCAGGCATCGCCAGCTTACCCGCCAACCTGCAGGAAGCTATCCTGGAACTGCAAGCTAACCCGGTTATCTCCTCGGTACTGGGCGATCACATCTTAAAGAATTTGGTGGCTGGTAAGCAGGCAGAGTGGGATGATTTTAGAACCGCGGTACACGATTGGGAAGTCAAAAAATACCTGACCTTATATTAAAAAAGAAGGTAGCTTGGCATTGCCCGGCTACCTGCGTAGATTTTATCTACCGTCTGCAAACTCCGCCCCAATGGGCAGAGTTTGCTTTTTTTGCTGTTAGTATACATAATTCATTTAAAACGGGTATAGCTTTTTGCTATTCTGCTCTATATAATAAAAATAAATAAATCGGCACAATGGTGTGCTGAATACTAACGGCAATGAAGCCTGCAACAGATAACCAGTTACGTTTATCTGTTTGTAGGCTTTTTTATTTTTCTTTTCTGTTAGAAATAGGAGGTAATGAAAGATGACTATGATGTCTCCCACAAACTATGGATTACCCCCAAAGCAAGGACTATATGACCCCAGCTTTGAACATGATGCCTGTGGTATTGGCTTTGTCGCCAACATTAAAGGACAGAAATCCAATGATATTCTAAACAAAGCTCTCACTATTTTGGTTAATCTGGATCACCGTGGCGGGCAGGGAGCAGAAACCAATACCGGCGACGGTGCGGGTATTCTAATGCAGATACCGCATAGCTTCCTGGCCAAAGAGTGTGACCGGTTAAATATTATGCTGCCACCAGCAGAGCAGTATGGCGTAGGGATGTTATTTTTACCCCAGTCTCCCACGAAACGTAGAGAGTGCCAGCAGACATTAACACAGATCATTGAGGAAGAAGGCCAAACCTTGCTAGGTTGGCGGGACGTGCCGGTGGATGACTCACAGCTTGGCGAAACAGCGAAACTGGCCCAACCTTCCATCGTCCAAGTTTTTATTGGTGCCAAGGGCCAACTGCAGAGCCTTGATTTTGAACGGAAACTCTATATCATTAGAAAACGGATTGAACAAGAGATGCAACGTTTACCGCTGCCAACTGGCGAAACCTTTTACGTTGCCAGCTTATCTGCCAGAACTATTGTCTATAAAGGAATGCTCACGCCGGAGCAATTAGCTCAATTTTATCTTGATTTACAAGACCCTACTTTGGAAATTGCCTTGGCTCTCGTCCATTCGCGTTTTAGTACCAATACCTTTCCCAGTTGGGAAAGAGCTCACCCCTACCGTTATATCATTCACAATGGTGAATTCAATACCTTACGGGGCAATGTCAACTGGATGCGTGCCCGTCAGTCCCTGTGTAGCTCACCATTGTTTGGCGAGGATATGGAGAAAATTCTACCGGTGATTGACCAACAAGGCAGTGATTCCGGTATGTTTGACAACTGTCTAGAGTTTTTTTATCTGTCAGGTCGGTCACTGCCCCAGGCGGTTATGATGATGATTCCCGAGCCTTGGGAGCATCACGAAAGTATGAGTGATGCTAAGAAAGCTTTTTATGAATACCATAGTTGTTTGATGGAGCCTTGGGATGGCCCGGCTGCCATCGCCTTTACGGACGGCAAGATCATTGGCGCCTCTCTGGATCGCAACGGCCTCCGACCATCCCGTTATTATGTGACG
This sequence comes from uncultured Desulfotomaculum sp., assembly GCA_946411205.1. Classification (GTDB taxonomy): domain Bacteria; phylum Bacillota; class Desulfotomaculia; order Desulfotomaculales; family Desulfotomaculaceae; genus Desulfotomaculum. The sequence continues at coordinate 8,440 of CAMKDG010000019.1, read as the reverse complement.
AAAGATGATTTAATTATCCTGGCCTCAGAAGTTGGCGTACTGGATATCGATCCCGCTACGATTGCTTATAAGAAACGCTTACAGCCAGGTCGGATGTTGCTGGTGGACACAGCAGAGGGCCGTATTGTTACCGATAAAGAATTAAAGGAACGCATCGCCGAGCAACAACCCTACCGTCAGTGGATTAATGACTATCTGGTGAAGTTAGAGGATCTGCCGGAGTCCCCAGTGGCAGAAGAATGGGCACCCAAAAAGCTTTTGCAACAACAACAGGCCTTTGGCTATACCCATGAGGATCTAATGAAAATCCTAGCTCCGATGGCTATCCAAGGTGTCGACCCAGTGGGTGCCATGGGTCATGACGCCTCGCTGGCTGTTTTGTCTGAAAAACCGCAACTATTGTATAACTATTTCAAACAACTGTTTGCCCAGGTTACCAATCCGCCGATTGATGCCATTAGAGAAGAGCTCATTACAGCCATCGGCACAACCATTGGTTCAGAAAAAAATCTGATTGAGCCACAGCCAGACAGTTGCCGGAGAATCAAACTAAAATCCCCCTTTCTCAGCAACGAAGAACTTAGCCGATTGAAGGGAGTTCAGCGTGAAGGGTTACAAGCAGTAACGCTGCCCATACTGTATCCAGTAGCGGCAGGCTACCAAGGGTTTGCGAAAGCTTTACAAGACCTCTTTCAAGCGGCAGACCTTGCCATTGCTAAGGGAGCTAATCTATTGATTTTGTCCGATCGGGGAATGAACGCGGCCAACGCTGCCCTACCTGCCCTATTGGCTGTTGCAGGGCTACACCACCACTTGATCCGAGAGGGAACCCGTACCCGGGTAAGCCTAATCCTGGAATCCGGTGAGCCTCGAGAAGTACACCATTTTGCTGTTTTACTGGGCTATGGTGCCAGTGCCATTAACCCCTACCTGGCATTGGCGACCCTGCAAAGTTTAATTGATCAGGGCTACCTGACAGAAGTAAGCCACCGAGAGGCAGTGAAGAATTACCTTAAAGCTGCCACTAAGGGCGTCGTTAAGATCATGTCGAAAATGGGTATTTCTACGATCCAAAGTTATTGTGGTGCCCAAATATTCGAGGCCATTGGCATCCATCCAGCTGTTATTGAGCAGTATTTTACCTGGACCCCCTCCCGGATTGGAGGTCTTGATTTGGCCGCTATCGCCCAGGAAACGGCCTTACGTCACCAGCAGGCCTATTCAGAGCAAGAGGGTCATGATACAACCCTGGATGCTGGATCTTCTCACCAATGGCGTTATAACGGCGAAGAACATCTGTATAATCCACAGAGCATTCATTATTTACAACAGGCTTGCTGGAACAATGACTACGCCACCTTTAAAAAATATTCCACACTTATTAATGAGGCAGGGAAAAGCTGTACCTTACGTGGCTTATTCACCTTTAAAACAAACAGAAAGCCAGTACCTCTTGCTGAGGTAGAGTCTATCGAGGCTATCTGTCGCCGTTTTAAAACTGGAGCGATGTCTTACGGCTCGATCAGTCAAGAGGCCCATGAATGTCTAGCCATTGCCATGAACCGGCTTGGTGGCAAGAGCAACACCGGGGAAGGCGGGGAAGATCCGTCCCGCTTTTTGCCGGATGCTAACGGTGACTCCCGGCGCAGTGCCATCAAACAGGTAGCCTCTGGACGGTTTGGTGTAACAAGCCTCTATTTAGTCAATGCAGATGAAATTCAAATTAAAATGGCCCAAGGTGCTAAGCCCGGTGAAGGGGGTCAACTACCCGGCAAAAAAGTCTACCCCTGGATTGCCGAAGTACGGGGAACTACGGCAGGGGTTGGACTCATCTCACCTCCACCGCATCACGATATTTATTCCATTGAAGACCTGGCCGAATTAATTCATGATCTAAAAAATGCCAACCCCAGAGCCAGAATTACTGTGAAACTGGTTTCAGAAATAGGTGTAGGTACCATTGCTGCTGGGGTAGCCAAGGGACGGGCCGATGGGGTATTGATTAGCGGTTATGATGGCGGCACTGGTGCATCTCCCAAAACCAGCATTAAACATGCCGGTTTACCTTGGGAATTAGGCTTAGCGGAGACCCACCAAACCCTATTGCTGAACAATTTACGAGATAGAATTGTGGTTGAGACCGATGGTAAGTTGATGACTGGGCGGGACGTAATCATTGCCACCCTGCTGGGGGCAGAGGAGTACGGTTTCGCCACAGCGCCTCTGGTCACCCTCGGCTGTGTGATGATGCGTATCTGCAACCTGGATACTTGCCCCGTGGGTGTAGCTACGCAAAACCCGGAACTGCGTAAAAATTTCAAGGGGAAACCAGAGTATGTAGTAAACCTAATGCATTTTATTGCTCAGGAAATGCGAGAAATTATGGCTCAGTTAGGCTTCCGAACCATTCATGAAATGGTCGGACAGACGAACGCCCTAGAAGTAGAGACCGCTGCCGGCCACTGGAAGAGAAAAGGTTTGGATTTGTCTGTATTGCTCCATCAACCAGTTGTCGCAGAGAATGTTAGCCGCCACCAATGTGTGTCCCAGGATCACAAGCTAGAGCAGTCCCTGGATAGTCAACTATTGCTCAAGCTCTGCCAACCTGCCTTGGAGCAAGGCCAAAGGGTGGAGGCCAAAGTACCCATTCGTAATGTTAACCGGGTGGTTGGTACCCTGTTAGGTAGTGAAGTCTCCAGACGTTACGGAGCCGCAGGGTTGCCAGAAGATACGATTCAAATAACCTTTGAAGGCACTGCGGGACAAAGTTTTGCCGCCTTTGTACCCAAGGGGCTGACCCTCAACCTGGTAGGCGATGCCAATGATTATCTTGGGAAAGGGTTATCCGGCGGCAAGGTAATTGTTTCACCCCCGGCTAACGCTACCTTTGTTGCCGAAGAAAATATTATTATTGGTAACGTAGCATTCTATGGAGCCACTGGTGGCGAAGCCTACATCCGGGGCATTGCCGGAGAAAGGTTCTGCGTCAGAAATAGTGGCGTTCAGGCTGTTGTCGAAGGAGTGGGCGACCACGGCTGTGAGTATATGACCGGAGGGCGAGTCGTCGTATTGGGTGGCACTGGTCGAAACTTTGCAGCAGGCATGTCCGGTGGTATCGCCTATGTGTTGGATGAAGACGGAACTTTTCCCAGCCGTTGCAACAAGGACATGGTTCTTTTAGAAAGATTGGCAAACCCTGAAGAGATGAAAGCTGTGCAACGTCTCATTGAACGGCATTTACAATATACGCAAAGCACGCTGGCAAAGAGAGTATTAAATAATTGGGAAAGCTTGCTGCCTAATTTGGTTAGAGTCATTCCTACGGATTACAAACGCATCATGGAAAGTCCAGAAAATAAATTAGCTATGTCTCAGGTCAGTGGTTAGGAGGGTATATCATGGGTAAACCTAGCGGATTTATGGAATACAACAGGGAAGTTGCCACAGAGCGTATTCCCTTAGAGCGGATCAAGGATTGGCAAGCGTTTTATGATATCTTGCCTGAAGCAAAAGTAAAAACGCAGGCAGCACGCTGCATGGACTGTGGCACACCCTTTTGTCATAACGGTTGCCCCAATCATAACATGCCATCGGAATGGAACAATCTAGTCTATCGGGGCTTATGGAGGGAAGCTTACAACCGACTAAGCAAAACTAATAATTTCCCTGAATTTACTGGTCGGGTTTGTCCAGCCCTCTGCGAAGGTGCTTGTACAACCGGGTTGATTGATACAGCGGTTACTATTAAAAATCTTGAATGCGCGATTATCGAAAAGGCTTTTGCCGAGGGCTGGGTGATAGCTCAGCCTCCGGCCAAACGCACCGGCAAAAAGGTTGCTGTGGTGGGCTCCGGACCAGCCGGCCTAGCCTGTGCAGCACAACTCAATAAGGCCGGACATTGGGTTACTGTTTTTGAAAGGGCTGATCGGGTCGGCGGGTTATTACTGTATGGTATACCTAATATGAAGCTGGAAAAGAAATACGTGCAAAGACGAGTCGATCTGCTGGTGGCAGAAGGCGTTCAGTTTGTTACCAAGACAGAAGTAGGGAAGGATTATCCTGTCGCTCAGTTGCTGAGCGAATTTGATGCGGTTGTTCTGTGTGGCGGTGCCACCAAACCACGTCAATTATCAGTAGAAGGGAGCCAACTTCAGGGTATTCACTACGCCGTGGAATTTCTCGGAGTAAATACCAAGAGTCTGCTTAACTCCAATCACACCGACAGACGCTTTATTTCTGCCGCTGGAAAGGACGTACTCGTGATTGGCGGTGGTGACACCGGTACAGACTGTGTTGGTACGGCATTACGTCATGGTTGCCGGAGTGTTGTCCAATTAGAGATCATGCCTCAACTCCCATTGAAAAGGGGAGCCAATAACCCTTGGCCAGAATATCCTAGAATACACAAAATTGATTATGGTCAACAAGAAGCTATCGCTCTGCAGGGAACTGACCCACGGCAATATTGCAGCATGACAAAAAGAATTGTTGGTGATGCACAAGGGCAGGTTAAAGAAGTGCATACTGTTCAGGTTGAATGGGTCAAGAATACTCAGGGCCGTTTAGAACCCAAGGAGGTTGCCGGATCTGAGAAAGTCTGGCCTGCTACGTTAGTTTTGATCGCCATGGGCTTTACCGGCCCAGAAGATCAATTACTTGACCAAATGGGCGTAGCTCGGGATGAACGCAGTAATGTTCAGGCTGCCTACGGCCAATTCACCACCAATTTGCCAGGTGTTTTTGCCGCTGGAGATATGCGTCGGGGGCAAAGCCTGGTGATCTGGGCCATCAACGAGGGACGTGGTGCGGCACGGGAATGTGATCGTTATTTAATGGGGACCACCAATCTTTCTTAGCCCATTAGCAAAAATAGGGTTGTTGCACAATGAACGGATGTTGTGCATAGCCATTAGCCTTTAGCTCGGCCCTTACAAAATGTAGATAAAATCAAAAGCTAAAGACCAATCGCTAATGGCCAACGGTAAAAAGACTGTCGCAAAAAGTGGTTTTGCGACAGTCTTTTTTAGGATTTATGGTTGGCGTGGTTTACTTACGACTAGCAGCAACCACCTAAGAGGAGTAAAATAAGAATTAAGAAGATAATAAATGTAGGATCATAAAAGCCTCCACCGCAACCACAGCCGCCGCCTCCGCCACAACTGCTTTTAACTCCGTCTCCCATGGATAATCCTCCTTTGCTTATAAGATTAATACATTATATGGGAAGGCTGATGAGGTGTTACAGTAACGAAATTTTTTCAATATTTTTTAAGTTGGGTTTAAGCTTGGGAATGAAAAATAACTAACCATAAATAAATGGTTAGTTATTTTTTGAGTATTGTTAGACAGCTTTCAATCCAATTCTACTTATTGATTTGCACTAAAGAATCCGTTATTCGGCATACCTAAGAGTAGTAGAATAAGGATTAAAAAGATAATAAATGCAGGATCAAATCCACCACAACCACCGCCGCAGCCGTCATTACAGCCGCCACCACAGCCGCCACCAATTCCAAATCCCATGAGTATATCCTCCTTTGCTTTTAGATTAATACATCCTATGGAAATCCAGTTTAGGTGTTACAATATTAAAATAGTAATTTTAAATTTTTGACTGTCTCCAAAATCCTGAAAATGGGCAAAGCAGCACTGAGCTACAACAGGAAGGACCACTAAAATCCTGCTAATCAGTCAAGGAGACAGAGGAAGCCTCGTTAATTACGATACTTCTAAACACGTAACAAAAAGCTACTAGAAACCCGATAAAAAAGGGACTCTAGTAGCTTTATTTTGGGGGAAAAATTTGATTTGGTTATACCCGCACCATTTCTAGTGTCTTTGTGTCAATCTGACTTAAATAGTTATATAACCAGCTTCCCACAACATGTTCCGGGCTTGCTGTACAGAAAAGCCCCGATTTTTTTCAGTTTGGGACGCTGTATCCCTTGGATTAGCCCCGTATTCAGCATAAAGCTGATTAACACCAGCTAATAGGGTCATTTGAGTGACCTCATGGGCATTCATAGCTCTCTTAGGACGGGTAACCAGTCTCGCTACCGCAGCAATTTTGCTTAATTCTATGGCAGTAATTTGCCCTTTGTCATATAAGGGTGTTCCTTTTACAGGGATCCGTCGCATGACTGCCATAACCTTAACCTGATAATCCCTTGCTCTAATCATTTCTGTTACTAATTCCTCATAGGAATGCTCAGGACCAATGGGTTCAACACAATAGTATAATTCCAAACCGGCATTACGAATAGCATTAAGGGTATTTATTCTAATTTCAGGCTTTATCGTAGTATCAATACCCTCTCTTAATCGATGAATATGATAAGCACCAGTAAATCCAATTTCCTTGAGCTTCTTAGCTGTTTCATCATTAAAATCGCCTATATTAGCAACAAATCTAATATGGTCAGGCAAATTCTTTCTTACAGTTTTAGCAATATCCATAAAGTCATTAACTGGATAATCTGCTGTGGTCATTAAGAAAAAATCATGAATGTTATTGGCAATCAATAACTCTAGTTCTGATAGTATTTCATCGATCTTTTTCCTTCCTGTAACCGGTAAGGCGTAATGACCTTGTCCCATTGAACAAAAATTGCAATTAATGGAGCAAGGTTCTGCATTGATACCTATTTGAGCAAAAATTAAACCCTGATTATTGTACTCAGTACGAGATATGTAATTTGCGGTGGACAATAATTTGTAAAAATCATCATGCCGGCAATCAATATTTAATAGACTGATGGCATCATCTTTGTTGACGATGTCACCATTTTTTATTGATGCCAATAAATCAGAAATAGACATAATATTCCTCCTTAGCAGATTACCCTATAAATTCCCTAGATTTTTCAACCCCCTTACCACGATTGCTATGAACGCATGCCTTATGTACATCTTCCAATAACATTCCAATGGCATTGCGATATTCTTCCAAGGTACTCAACCAACGTGAGAGGCATTCTTCTCCTACATTGGTAAGATGATAAAATCGTTTTGCTGGTCCTGTGTCAGCCAAAGACCAAGAAGACACAACTAATCCCCGTTGTTCCATTGCTTTAAGGGAGCGATAAACACCGGTTCCATCTGGTTTATTCCCTTTAAACATGGGTGAATCTGCAATTCGCTGAACAATTTTATAGCCATAGAGGTCTTCTTGAACCAGATTCATCAAAATCATTGGCTGAATTAATCTGTCAAGATTACTTCCTGAGCAAGGGCATTTGTCAAAATCTAACATAAGACATTCTCCTATAATAGATATAGTCTGATACTAATAACTTTAGTATGATTTACCCTATTTGGATTGTCAAGGAAAACTAATTAATTGGTTTTAAAAAACTAATGGTGGCTGACTTGAGTTCAATATGCTTATTACTCTCTATGGTAGAGAATAACTTTGTGTTTACATAATATATTTATCGGTTAACTAGCTTATTCGGAAAGGGTAGTACCAATGCAGTAACACCTGTAAGGAGGATACCCACAATTGGTTTTGGCCCAGGAGAATATAAGTTAGCCCACATGACCAACGAAAACTGCAAGGTGAGTCAAATCGTTGATTCATGTAGATTTTATACAGAGTAATTCAAAAATTTCAAAAGGAAAGTATGCTCTTTGAAGCAGAAAGGCGTCGAACTCGGCGAAATCCATGACAGCCTCGGTTATAATCCTACCGGTTTGATTTAACCCTTGAACTGGAAAAAAGATTGTTAGCCATGATGAGGAAATAGTAAAAAACAACAGCCCTTTTATTTAGCTGGATTTTCAGTCGCCCCCTATGGGGGGTGATATTTTTCCCTAAAATCAAGATTAGCTATGCTAAAAATTTTTTGTAAGAGTGTAACCTATTGTGCCACTCCCCCGTAATATGGAAAAAATACCATTAATTAAGTGGGGAGGTTACGATTAACTTTGTCTAATAATAGTTGGTTTGATAAAAAGAATAAATGTATTAAAGAATGTAGTAATGATTACTATGGATGGGATAATTGCGATCATTGTCATGACTACGATGGCTGCAATGATTTTGACGACTGCACTGGCTGCAATGACTGTTGTAACTGTGATGATTGCTGTACCTGCGATGATTGCTGTACTTGTGATGATTGCTGTGACTGTCTAGTTGGGCCTACCGGCCCAAGAGGTGCTACCGGTCCCACCGGACCCACTGGTCCAAGAGGTGCTACCGGTCCTACCGGGCCTACTGGACCCACAGGTTCTACTGGAGCAATGGGAGCTACCGGTCCTACCGGTGCCACCGGACCTACTGGACCCACGGGTTCAACTGGAGCAATGGGAGCTACCGGACCTACCGGGGCTATCGGTCCTACTGGACCCACAGGTTCTACTGGAGCTATGATACCAAACGGTCCTACCGGCCCTGTCGGACCCACTGGACCCACAGGTTCTACCGGAGCAATCGGAG